>CAMNNO010000085.1 GCA_946545475.1 uncultured Blautia sp. | reverse complement strand
AGAACATTTTTGAACAATGCTATAGTATACCTTTTTTGAAAGGAGTTTTTTATCATGAAGATCATAAAGCCCGGCTATGAAATCCTGACCCCCATCTCCGACGGCGGCCTTAAGGAGCTGCAGCTCATTGAGCGCATCGGCCGCGTCTGCTACAAATCCGAGGAGCGGATCACCGAGGATGGTGAGTCGGCCAGGAAGTTTGTCAAAATGCTCATCGATCGCGGGCACGAGGCCATGATCGAGCACTCCCTCCTCACAGTCCGCTTTACCTGCGACCGCGGCGTCTCCCACGAGCTTGTCCGCCACCGCACTGCCTCCTATGCCCAGGAGAGCACCCGCTACTGCGATTATTCCAAGGGCAAGTTCGGGTCTGAGATCACCGTCATTGCCCCCTTCTACCTGACGGAGGGGAGCGAGGAGGAGGCGGCCTGGCGCGAGAGCTGCGAGGCGGCCGAGAAGGCCTACTTCGCCTCATTAAAGAGCGGCCTCTCCCCCCAGCAGGCCAGGGCCGTCCTCCCTACCTGCCTGAAAACCGAGATCGTCATGAGCGCCAACTACCGGGAATGGCGCCATGTCTTCGCCCTCCGCACCGCCCCCGCCGCTCATCCCCAGATGCGGGAGATCATGCTGCCGCTCCTCGCCGAGCTCAAAACACGCCTTCCCATCATCTTTGATGATATCGCGGTATCCGAATAGGCCCTGTGCAGAAGGCGAGCTTTTGAAGCCTGCTCTATCGAAAGGAGTACTGTTATGAAAAAACTTTTTTACGGCTCCGGATACAAGGTCAGGCATTCCACGATCACGCCGGACAACGTGTGCGAGCGGCTGTCCGATGATATCCGCACCCGGATGACCGGCGATGTCAAGGCCTTTGTCTACGGCACCTCCTGCCCTCTGTCCATTAACTCTTCTCTTTTTTATATCGGCGGCTTTTACTATGAACCCTTTTTTAGGGAAATGCCCCCCTGCAGCAGCACGACCTGCAGCGAGCTTTCGGAGATCGATGAGGCCGATGTCGTGATGCTGAGCTTCCTCTGCTATTCCTCCATCGCCACGGTTACGGAGCTTATGTATGCCAGCCAATTTCCGGAAAAAGAGGTCGTCGTCTTTCTCGACCCTGCTATCACGCGCTTTAGGACCGAATGCGAATACTGGTTTCCGCTCCTTGCCGCCAGGCAAAAGAAGCCGGACATCCGGACCGTCTATGTGCAGAGCGAGGAGGACATCCTCTCCTATATCCGGCATTATCCGGCCTGTTCTCAGCGCCTCATCCTGGAGGGGACCGACGGCGTGGGGAAGACAAGCCTTGCCTCCCTGGTCCGCGAAGCCGGCATATCCTGCCTTGACCGGGAAAAAACCGCCGTCTCCAAAAACATGCTCCCGGAAATCCCCGTTTCCGTGCGCGCATCGGCCTGCCAGCGATACCTCGCCTCCCACCCCGGCGACGCCCTGGCTATCCTCTTAAATCATGACGGCGAAGAGCTCTCCCGGCGTCTTCGCTCCCGCGGAAAGGCTCTGGATGCCTTTGACATGGAGGCTGCCATGTACAATACGCTCTACCAGGAGACGGCCGATTTCCTCCTCTCCCATGACATGGCTCCCGGCCAGGTCTTTGCCCTGGACATTACGGGGCTTTCCCTTGACGAAACGATGGATCGTATCTACGGCATCCTGCCGCTGCTTCCCATCACAGGCCTGCGATCCTTCTGACACAAGTAAGTCCCCCGCCTCTAGCAGGCAGGGGACTTACTTGTATCAGGCGGGATTTCAGGCCCGGACATCCGGCTTGTCTTTTCATCTGAGATTTCTTAACCGTTCTCCTGTCCGGCGCTGCTGCGTCTCGGCGGAGATGGCGACTTTTCCATCACCGGTCTGCTCGCCATAGTTGCCAAACTGGAACTGCGAGTATGGCTATTGGAATTATCCATGTCCTGTTATTTTTATGCTTCTTCATGGCAAAGCGCTCAGCCGAGAATCCGCCATTTGTACTCGCGAACGCAATTAAATAACACTTTTTAATTCTGCATATTCTGTATCCATATCTTTAGTAATCTGTTATGGCATTGCATTTACAAAAAACTAGACCAATCATGTGCTATGTGCTATACTTTTGTTATAAAAGCGGCCTGTTCCGCAACGGTGTAGCCATACTGGGCGTGCTGTCATCATCCGTTTAGAGCATTAAGGAAAGGAAGAATGTAAATAAATGGCAGATGTTTTCATAAGTTATCATAAAAGCAGCGCATGGGAAGTCGTGGAACGTATAGCGGCTGAACTGGAAAAGAATCAGATCACATGCTGGTACGCACATAGAGATTGCGAAGGGAATTACGCAGACACCATTGAACGCGCTATCGAGGAAAGCAGCATTTTTTTGTTTGTGCTGAACCGTGGGTCGGACGCGTCACAGGATTGTGAATCAGAAGTCCATCTGGCTCATGAAAAGTATAAAAACGGGAATCTGGATCGCCTGATCGTTTTACGCATTGAAGAATGCTGGCCTACTAAAGGCATGAGGTATTACATTGAAAAAGGTCATATTACGAATGGCATACCTCTGGGAGAAAGGATTTCCTATCTGGTAGCCAGGATCGCCCAAAAGCTTGGAAAGCCGCTCACATATCCGGAAAAAGGGATCAAGAAAGCCCAAAACGATAACCCGTCAGCCAACGTATTCTATAATCCGAAAAACGACCTGAATGAAACCGTCAGGCTGGCAGAAAAAAATGACCCGAAAGCGATGTATGAGGCCGGCTTCATGTACTACTATGGAATAGGGGGCGAAGCCGGACGGGATTACAAAGAAGCTTATCGCTGGCTGACGAAAGCGCTTGAGTCCGATTCCGATTATTCAGACAAGGCAAAGGTATTGCTGGCCCGCATGTATTACCACGGCGTGGTACCAGGTGAAAGCCAGTCCTTTGAAAAGTCCTTCAACCTCAAAATGTCCATTGACAAAGAAAAATATCCCCATACATTTTCTGACCAAATAGCGTTTATGATAATGAAGGGGCTGGGATGTACCTTTTCATCTGCGGAGATCCATCATTTTATCCGTGAAAACTCCCTGGCCTCAGCGAGCGTAAACACAAAGCTTGAAGTGGCAAAATACCTCATAGAAGGCGGGCAATATGGCGATGCCATCAAAATTTTGGAGAGTATCGCCGAGCATCATCCAGAGGCCAAATACCTGCTGGGTAAAATTTACCATAGGGGATTACACAGTGATACGCAGGAGCCGGATCTCCAAAAAGCGGAATATTACTATCGTGATGCGGCAGAGGCCGGGTTTACGGACGCTGTCTGGATGATGGGCATGATCAATTTTCATGGTTCATATGGCTATAAACAGGATCTGGTGAGGGCGAGGGGCTATTTTTACAAAGGTGCTCTGGCAGGGCACAACGATTGCCAGTACCTGTATGCCTGGATGTGCAAACATGGATTAGGCGGGGAATATGACGCCTATGAAGCGATCCAGTATTTCAAAAAGGCTGCAGAGCAAGGGCGTGTCATTTGCATGCCGCAATTAGCCATAATGTATCGGCAGCCGGAATGCCGAGATGACCGGTCCGCTTTCTATTGGGCAAAAAAAGCAGCTGATGCGGGAGATAATCTGGGCAGCTTCCTGACGGGAACATTTTATTTGACAGGAACGGGGTGTGACTGTGATATAGATATGGCCCAGCTTTATTTAAAAGCCGCCGCGGAGACGGGAATGTTTGAGGCGGAGCAGATGCTTCAACGAGTTAAGTCGATCTGCAGAAAAGAAGAAGTATCCTTTTACAGGCTAAAGGAGAAAATGCCGGAAGTAAAAGAAAATTTTTATGGGCGGCAGTTCGATCTTGAGGAAATCGACAGAAGCTTCCGGGAGGGAAAACGGGTCTTGTTTTTGGAAGGCATTGGCGGGATCGGTAAGACCGAGCTGGCCAAAGCTTATGCCCGGGCACACAGGAATGAGTACCGTCGGATACTGTTCGTGACATATGAAAATGACCTGCGAAGCCTGGTCTGCGATCAGGGCAGCTTTTATATTACAGGATGCGAAAGAATGGAAGGCGAAACGGATGAAGCCTGGTTCCGGAGAAAGCTGGGGATACTTCATTCCGTGACAGATTCCCAAACTCTGATCATTACAGACAACTATGATACGGATGCGGACCCGGATTTTAATGATTATATCGGCGGAAGCTGCCGGATGATCTTTACAACGAGGAATGCTCATCCCAATTATGCTTCCATCAAGGTAGAAACCATAGAGGATGAAAGTATATTACTGGATATTTTTAAAGCCAATTGCGGATGGAAGCACAAAGCGCTGACGGACAAGGAACGCGCAGCGATACTTGATATCATTCATATGGTTGGCTGTCATACCTATACTGTAGAGCTTCTCGCCAGGCAGCTGCAGGAAAGCCGCCTTTATCCGGAGGAATTGAAAAAGCGGCTCAGTGATGAAGGCATTGTGAGCATCGACTCAGAGAAGGTGACGGGAAAATCCGGGCTTAGGGATTCGGCTTATGGCCATATCCGTGCGGTATTTGCGGCCAGCCGCTTAAACAGTGAGGAGAAGCGGATCATGAGGCTCCTGTCCTTTCTTGGTACGGAAGGGATACCGGCTGCACGCTTCAAGGAATGGGCTGGCCTGAGTTCTTATGATGTTGTGAATGCCCTGAAGGAAAGCAGCTGGATCCGGGAAGACAGTGAGCATAGGCTCTCGCTGCACCCTGTGGTTGCTGAGATCATGAAAAAAGAGCTGAAACCGGATTATGATAACAGTGCTGAATTTCTCGAGCGCATGACCGATTATATTTTCGATTCCTGGCACAGGCCTTTTTCAGAAAATACTACAGTGAGAGGAAGCATTCTTGCCGCGGCCGACTATTTCAGATCCTCCGATGATCTGCCGATCGATATCTGGATCGCGGTCGCAGATTTCTTATGGCAGGTAGGCGCATTTACGGAATCCATTAATTATGCCGAGATGCTATACCATAAATGTCTGGACTCATATGGAAACCGCAGCGTGAAAACGGGATATGCCGCGAGAGTCCTGGGAAATTCGTATTATTGTTCAGGAAATGTGGCGGCCGCCTATCCATGGTTTGAAAAAGCCGTCCAGATCTATGAAAAAGCGGGAGAACAAACAGAAGACGCTGCCCGGGCATATGAGCTATTTGGAAGAGAGCTCTATGTTATTAAGGAACATCCGGATTTTGAACGGGCAAAGCAATACTTTGACAAAACCATCGCGATGCGGGAAGAATTGATAAAAATGATCAGTAAGGGCGAGACGATCCCGTTTGTCGAAAAAAGGAAAGGATATGAGTATGATCCAGAAAATGCGAGAGATGCTCTGGCCGGAAGTTATTATCAGATAGGGAGGATGTATCTGGCAAAAGGGGAATACAGCGAGGCGTATAAATATATACATCACAGCGAAAAAATATGGAATGTGAATCTGGCTGACAAAGATCCTTCCCGCTATGCTCTTCTCAAAATGTATAAAGGGATATGCCAGTATCAGATGGCAAAGACAATGCTTCAGCAGGCCTTGGAAAATTTAAAGACATCCATGGACATTAATTTAAAATACCGGGGAAGGTTACAGATCGACACGTTTGATAACCAGGAGTATCTCGGAGATGTATACGCAGTCATGAGGGATGACGAAAAGGCTAACGACTCTTATCAGAAAGCCATTGAGATGGGTGAAATCATATTTGAACCGGATTCGGAACGTCTCAGACAAGTAAAGGAAAAAATGAATACACGATCATCCCAAAGATCATCGGACTAACTTTTAACCAAGCTCTAAAGGTGAAAACTATCCGGGTCTGCAGTTACTATTCACGGTCCAGCCGCAAGCGGCTGGGTCTGCTCCCTGCATTCGGAAGAAACGCCCTTACGGCCGTGAATAGCAACAAGTTTCAGAATCTCAGGAAACCGTTTCAGCGCAGGCTTTGACAGAAAAATTGAAATAAGCTATAACTTTTGTATAGGATAGTAATCCGTTTTCTATAAAATGTCACAGCAAATCATATCGAGGTGGAGAAATCTTATGTTTCGTGTCATCAAAAATGTTGGAAAGGCGGTAAACGCCTACCCTCTTAACGCGGATCACCCGGTCATAGCCAGCCTGATCGCCCGGGGACTGATACGCCGGCTGGATAACGGGCATTTTGCCGTCTTTTCCCAGGAAGCGACAAACGGGGAGATCTGTGCTCCGGAAGACTATATAAAGATCGACTCAAAAGGTATGCCCTATCCCAACAGCCGGGAATTTTTTCTGTCCAATCACAAACCCATTGGACCTGATACCTATGAACAGATTCCGAAACCGCTGGAAGCCTGGGATGTGCATGAGGCCGTCAGCGAGGAAATACTCTTTTTGCAGGAGAATAAAGGGCTCTCCATGAATGAGAATGATAAAGAGGCATTCTTTACCGCTCCTCTCTGGGGTGATATTGAAAAGGCGCGAAAAGACGCGGTTATTATTTTTTATCAGATCGACCGGGAGCCCGATGGCCGCATAACGGATATCTCCTTCAACTTTGTCGCGAGAAATGAGTTTGAAAAAACATACACGCGCCTGTGATCTCCAAATCTGCTGCAAAGTTCGCAGAACAAAAGATGGCTCGCGGCGGCATGCCGGGAAAGGCGGAAAAAGTGCTAAAGATATTCTGGGATAATTATTACGGATTCTTCAAAAGAGAGATATTGAAAAACCTTTGTTATAAACTGGATCCGTTAAGTGATGACCTGCGCTTCTGCCAGGGAGAAGAGGGCTGCGTCAGTATGGCGACACAGTTCGATTTTGTCAAAGCCATCCTTCCGAGGGAGATCCTTGAAAGACTTACCGCAGGGAAAAAGTTCAGCAAGTCCACAGCCAGCCGTATCTTTGACCGCGATAACCCCTTGAACTATAGCCGATACGAAAAGATCAGGGATCTGCTGCTTCCGAAAAACAAAGAGCCTTATAATTATCAGGGACTGCCTTATAAAAGGAAAATAACCCGGCGCTGGACAGCCATTCTCAAAAGGATAGGGGAACTGAACGGCAGCATTGACGGACAGACGGTGATCCGCGAACTGCCCCAAAGGCTGGAACAGTATATAAAGGAAAACACAGACAGCCATGAAAACCCCTTCTTTTTTCAGGAAAGGCTTCTGGAGCAGCTGGCCGCCGGCCGCTGCGTGGACATTCTCTCAGAGCTCGCCCTTATTTCCTGCACATTTGGCATGTGGGAGACACCGAGAAAGGAAGATATTCCTTTATATGACCTGATATTGCCGCGCTATGGCACAATTCCGGACGATTCTCCGGACACGGCGGAGGATGAGAGGGAGAGAGAAAAGAATAATAAAAAGGCCAAAGAAATTCTGGAATCCATCCGCACGGAGGAAGATTCCTTTTCCTCTGAAGCCAGCCCTGAAAAAGCACGGGCGTACCTGGACAGGTATCTTTCCATTTTGGAAATGACGCCCAGGGTTTCGGATGAATATATGGGGAAAGCCAGCCTGTCCTGCTATAAGATCTATACGTCCGGAGTCTGTGCCCTGCCAAAGAAGATGACCGCGGACTTCTATCTTAAGCAGGCCTGCTTTTATGGAAATCGTGAGGCTATCCGGCTTAGTGCCGGAAAGAGCAAATGTATCCACTATGTCTCCCAAAAGTCCCCGGATCCCACGTCCGGGATCTGCGTCATAAACTGCCGAAACCGGGTGTCGTCCATTTTCTCCGGAACTGTCCCGGAAGGCTGGCGGCTAGAATACTGTCCAGATGAAGCTTTTGACCTGGCAAAGATCTTCAACGAAAACAAGCCGATGCGCTTTCTGCTGGCTGACGATGACATGAACCGGAACATATCGGATCTTCTTACTCTGTTTCAGCATTTATCGGATTTTGGAACAGAAGAAGAACTTTCTGTCTATATCCGGGGAAAGGACGCCGTTCTGTCCCGGCTTGTCGATACTGTACTGAGCCGTGCCGACGTGGGGGCGATTCCTGTTTACATTCTGGACGACGCGAAGATTGACGCCCAGACGCTTCTCTCCCGCCATCCGCTTTTCTATCCGATCCGCAATATTCCGGATAACAGCGAGGGAGTGCTGAACCTGGTGGTTATCGGGGAAAACGATACGGCAGCCTGGATCGTGCGGGAAGCTTACTGGATGATGGGCTTCCGCAATGAAAAGATCCAGTGCCGGATAACGATCGTGTCGGACAAGGCGCGTGAGCTTAAGGAGGAACTGAACTCTCTGTGTCCGATGTTCCGGGAGAGCAGTCAGAGTCTTCTGAAGCTGAACAGTCATCTTCCTGAGATCGAGACGGTGGACTGCGGTTTCCGTTCGAGAGAATTTTCGGATTGGCTGGCGAAATGCTCCATGTCGGAATACTATTATTTTGTGGCAGCCGCCGACAATGACCTGGTAAACATGGAGACAGCGGTCTATATCCGGGAACAGTTCATCCGCCGGCAGACGAAAGACTATAAGGCAAGGAACGGGCAAACGGACTATGAACGGCAGCCGGTGATCAGCTTCCGGTGCAAGGACCCGGATCTGGCCAGCCTTAGCCGGACGCTGGAGATCGGCCTTGAAGCGCCCGGAAACCAATGGTATAACCATTACGGGTTTGTTTCGTTTGGGGCATGGAAGGACCGTTATAGCTGGGACACGCTTGATGGCGGTATTATGGAGATGATCAGCCAGCGCATACACAGGTGCTACTGTGTGGATGAAAAAGAGACAGACCGGGCAAAGATCGAGGAAGCGATGGACTCTTATTTTATGCAAAGCTATAACAGGGATTCCTCCTATTCGGCTGCGCTGTTCCTTCCTTACAGGCTTTATCAGTACCGCGGGCTTACTTCATCGCAGAGAATCCTGCCGGCTTACTGGGACATTCAGGATGATAGGATCTTTACAGATCCGGAAATGCTGGAGAGCTTTGCGGACGCTCTTGAACGCCTGCTGCATATTGACCAGCACAGAAAAAAAGAGAATCAGGCACTTGCAAAGCTTGAGCATGAAAGATGGAACCGCTATATGATCGCCCGGGGCTGGATTCCGGCGGAGGAAGATGAAGCCGTCCGGTATATTGAAGCGGGAAATCACCGGCAGCAGCTCTATATTGCCAGAATGCATCCGTGCTTGATCGCCTATGACAGGCTCAAGGACCTTCAGGATTTTCTGGAGCCTTATATCGGCAGGAAGGATTTCCTCTCTGTCGATGAAAAGATCGTGGACAAAACAGGCAGTTTCCTGAGCAATGACATTTATAGTGAACGTCAGAAAAAATCTGATGTTCACTATAAGCCTCCGGCGGATGCGCACGGATTTGCATAGAAAATATGCCGCTTACAGCGGCGCAAATCCGGCGCGGCAAACGACAAAAGTACAGTTACTTTTGTCGTTTGCTATAATTAAGTAGTTTGCTGTAAGCGAAAGGGAACAGCAATGATAGAACTTAATGGAAAAAGGCTGCGTCAGGTGCGTATTCGTGCTGGCCTGACACAAAGCCAGCTTGCCGAGAAGCTTGGTGTACACCAGCAGACCATACAGAGATGGGAAAAAGGCGTATCCGGCATCGGCCCGTACAATTTCCAGTTTTTAAAAGAATTCTGCCAGAAAAACGGGTGGGATATCGAAAATATGATCCTGGAAGAACAGGCTTCTTCCTCTGCCAATCCCGCTTCGCCAGACGGCGTCCCATCCAAGCATCCTATCCTTCCTTCTGGCGCGCCTCTCATCTGCCCATCCGATCCGTCCGCTAACTATAGCCTGCTCCAGAACATCCCTCCGGTCAAGGATGGCTTCGTCGGCAGAGACGATTTTCTTCTCGCCATTGATGAGAAGCTCTCCTCCAACCGCATCCTGTTCCTCGAGGGCATCGGCGCGATCGGCAAGACAGAGCTGGCCAAGCACTATGCCTGGCAGTACCGAGATAAATATGACTGTATCCTTTTCTGCGTCTTTTCCCAAAGCCTCCTGGACATGGTCTGCGACCCGCAAAAGATCGTGATCACCGGTCTTTCTGAACAAATGGAGGAGAGCCGTCATTCCTTCTTCTTTCGTAAAATGAACATCCTCCGTGCTCTCGCGGACAGCCGGACCCTGATGATCGTCGACAATTACGATGTGGAAGCGGATCCTCATTTTTCTGAATTTATCCGCGGCTCACACCGCATCATCTTTACTTCGCGCAAAAAGTTCCACGCCTATTCGTATCTCCCGGTAGACCGGATCCCTCATGACGAGAACCTGATCCGGCTTTTTTCCTTTTACTCCGAGCAGGAGATAACTCCGGCGGAAAAACCGGATGTCATAGAACTCCTTAAAATGACCGGTTACCATACTTACGCGGCGGAGCTTCTCGCGAAACAGATGAAAGCCAGCAATCTTTCCGTCCACCAGCTCCTCCTGCGCCTTCGGCAAAGCGGGCTGGCCCATGGCCCCGAAGAGGTTGTCCCGGGAAGGAATGCCCTGGAGGATAGGCAGACAGCCTTCGCGCATATCCGGAGCATTTTCTCTGTCGATACTTTAGCAGAAGAAGAGAAACAGATCCTGCGCGAATTGTCCATCGTCGGCTGCGATGGGATCCCGGCAGATGTTTACAAGGCCTGGGGGAGGCAGCCCAATTACAACAGTCTTAACCGCCTTGCCGAACACAACTGGGTGCAGGAAAGGCAGGAAAAGAATGGCGAAAAGAGCTACCGGCTCCACCCTCTTATCGCTGAGGTCATACGAGACGTCCTGTCGCCCACACCCCAGAACTGCGCTGCCTTTATGCAAGAAATGAATGCGTATCTGCAAAATACCTGGTGGCGCCCGTATGAGGAAAACCCTAAGATCAAGAACGCTGTCCTCGCTATCACCAGTTATTTCAAAAGCCTCCCGGCAGCGCCGGGAGGCCATGGGTATCTTTAAGCAAAGCCCGGAACCTGGCAGGCAGAAAAATCTCCCACCTGCTGCCTCGCCTCTTAAGGCTTCGGCATCTCTCCTCTGCTCTTCTCCTCCTTCTTCCACGAAAACCACGATGCCACAGCCATGACCGTCCAGATCAGGTTGAGGGCCGTCAAAAAGGGAGCCGGCTTGGGAAGGGAGGCGTATTCGATCATGTAGATGATGTCATTGACAAACCAGATGAGCCAGGTATCGGTTTTTCTCATGACCATGTAATAGGTGGCGACGAAACTGCTCACTGTCGTGTAGGCGTCCAGAAGGGGAAGGGCGTCATTTGTCCGGCCAAGGATGAGAAACAGAAGGAAGCCGCCGGTCAGGATAATAAGGATGTACGCCACGCGCTCCCCCGCCCTGCAGCTTGTCACGCACATCTCCTCCCTTCCCCACAGGTAGAAGCCGGCTACACCGACGATGAGGTAGGCAAAGTTATTAGCCACATCCCCGTAAAGGCGCGAAAACAGGGAGAAGAAGAACAGGCAGGCCATCTGGGCGATGTAGGCGATCCAGTTGCTCCGCCTGTTTTTCATGGCCAGGTAGCCCTGGAGCAGGCCGAACAGGGTTGAGAGTATTTCCAGACAGGAAAGTAACGCTGCGGACATAAAAATCTCCTTTTTTCTTACAGAACCTTTATCTTTTCTTTCTCCCTGTCAAACCCTCAAAAAACCAGAGCCATTTTTTACATGACTGACATTGTGTTATGAATGCACAATTGGACACCAGGTAAATCTGCTTCAAGCCTAATTTACAGTATATACAATTTTACCATGTACTCCATAATGAAATATTTCAATATAGCCTGCCATTTCAAGCCAGTCACGAAGCATGACGTCATCTTTCCCAAATAGTAGAAAGATAAGGACTGGTTCAGCCACGCGTTTAGTAATCTCATATTCTTCGACATACTCCAGCAATTCCGAATCAAGTGGGTTCAGGAATGCCAGCGGCGTGATAACACGGCTGTCTCCGTGTACCAACATAAATAAACGTCAATAACGCCGCGCCGGAAACGCTCCCGTTTTAATTATCTTTTTTTCTTGTTTTAAAAAATATCACTGCAGCAAAAAATACCGCTCCAATGACAATAGTTATAATAGAGACTGTTATGTTATTATCCGGAATCTCTCCAAGTTCCAGTCTCGCCCTGTTTTCCGCAATCTCACCAAAAATACTCATTATTTGAAGTCCCAGTCCGACAAAATACCATCTCCACGGGTTTCCCTTTGGATATCGCACAAGGCCAATGATCGATAAAACAATAATAGGTGCCAATGTCCCTAATCTAAAAGCAAGTTCCGCCATTTTTTATTCCTCCTCATTCTGTCATATTAATATTAAAAAGAGCCATCTTATGTTATGCGAAATACACAGCAATCAAACAACAGATACAAATATTATTCCCACTACTGATAATATTGTTTATCACAGACTCCGTAAATATTGGGTAACAATCCGCTGATTGGGTAATACAGTACTCGCAAACCCTTGAAATTCCTCAAAACTTTTATAAGCAATCCCCTTTACAAAATTACCTAATTGGTGTATACTATTCGGTAGTATTAGGTAATATCATTTATAAGGGGGATTACACATGCCAAGACCAGTTACAAGTGGTAAATCCTCAATTTCCAGCATTTTTCCGACTAACCGCCTTTTTCTATTATTTCTGCGC
>CAMNNO010000084.1 GCA_946545475.1 uncultured Blautia sp. | reverse complement strand
ATCTTATCCCGGGGCCGGATCAGTATGTCACAGTCTCGATAAATGTCAGGAACACATTCCCGGCCTTTTCAAACAGGACTTCGCTGTCGTCCGTGCTCATGGGTTTGGTCTCCCCGGTCAGGGGGTCGTACTGCCAGGTGTTGTAGCGGTCATAGCCGATGATGACCACGGAGCTCGACGGCCCGGTCTTGGCGATGACGGCCCTCTGGGCGCTGATCTCGTAAAAGATCTCGTCCATGGTGCATCCGGTCAGATCCAGCATTTTTCCTTCTCCCAGAAGGCCTTCCTGCAGCACCGCGATGTCCGTAGAGCCCTGCCGGAATATCCTGGGCACGTCCTCAAGGTTAAGCGTGTACTGGACTTTCCGGTTGCCTCTCTCCCAGATATACTGCTGCGCCCGGTTAAGGACCACGCCCAGCTGCTCATCCGCCCGCCGGATAGCCCTGGTCGGGTCAGAAAAGATGCTGTCCAGGCGGCCTTTGGCATAAACATAGTAGGCTTCCTCATCCCTGTCCCGGGCCTCCAGCTTCGCCTCGTGGTTCTCCGTGCTGCGCATGCGGGCAATGATGACAAGGGGGGAGGTGGTCTCCGGCACGCTTTCAAAGGCCAGCCGAACAATGATGCCCATCCGGCTGTAATATTCCAGCTCAATAGCCACCTGGTTGGCGGCCGCCCTCTGGTTGTTCATGATATTATCTTTTTTATAGAAGGTATAGCCAAGGCCTTCCTTCTTCATCACCATAAATTCCATCATGGTCCCCTTTGTCACCGGTTCCATGATGTAATAGCCGTCCTGCCGGTATTCCTTTTTCAGGTTCCCGTCAAAATCCTCGATCCGGAAAAATGAGATCCCTTCGCTGGTATGCCCGTTCTCATCCGTCAGGATATCCGTCTCGTAGACGATGCCATAGATAAGGTCCTCATTCAAAAAGCCCATGACCCGGTACTGCCTCCCCGCCTCCGGGGTCCGGTAGCTTATCTTTCCCGAGTCAAAGTTGATCTCCTTGACCGAACCGTCGGGCAGGTCCCAGGCGGCGTGGGTGCTCTCATCCGAGGAGGCGAAGGCATCCGGGTCGATGTCCTCCTCCAGGATGCGGAAGCGGCCGCTGTCGATATCCACCCGGTACAGCTTGTGGGCAAACAGGAGGAACAGCTGGTTATCCGGATTGACATAGGACAGGTTGCCCAGGTCCATCTGGAGAAATTCCGGCGATTCCGTCACCGGGATAAAGACCTTCTCCTCGACCAGATGGGCGTCGCTGTTGTAGTGAAAAACGGATATTCCGCAGTATCCCTCGTGGATGCCCCGGTTCATGTAGCCGGAAAGCACAAAGTCCACATCGCCGTTTTCGCTCACGCGGATGATCTTGATATCATGGGCCACATGGGTATCCCGGTAGTCGCTGTTCTCGTCCCGGCGGAAGGTAAATATCCGCACCATCTTCCCGTCGTCCGGGGAATAGGTCCACAGCTCGCCCTCCTGGACAAAGGCAACCGTACTGACATCCCGGTTCAGCATATAATGGACATTTTTATTGCGGATGCCAAGCTCTAAGCCTTCCTCCGTGATATTATCCCTCCGGGGCGCGAAAACCTGGCTGCTCTCCCGGTTAAAGTTCAGGAGCTGGATGCGGGTTTCCGCGTACATCAGGCGATAAAATTCCGTCACGTTAAAGATGTCCACATTACCCTCAGCGTCCCGGGCCGATATCTGGTATTCCAGCTGGAAGCTGGCCGTTGTCTCGTTGATATCCTTAATGACGGGAATGCCTTTCATGGTCAGCATAGGCTTTAAGTTCCCCCAGCTCACCTCCGAAAGGGCATTATGGATCGTGATATTGGCAAAGTTCATGGAGCCTGTCGAGCCGTCGGTTTCCAGGTAGGCGGCAATGTCGTCGGCAGAATTTTTGTCCATGCACTTTTCGTAAAAGCTTTTGACAAAGCGGATAAACTGCTCCGCGTTGACCTTTGCCCTCTGGACGATCCGGGTATAGTAATAGACCGTTCCCTGGTCCGTCTCCAGGGAGATCTGCATGGAATACTCCTGGTTCAGGCGCAGGCTGCTGTCGATCGTTACGCTGGCCCTCTGGTAGGTGTCGTAGGGCTCCAGGTTTTTGACCTTCCGGTTTTCAATGACCTTGCTGCCGTCAGACGTGCGTATCTCGTAGGACAGGCTGTTTATGGTATTGCCGTAAGGGTCCACAACAAAGGAAAGGGCATGGGACGTATCCAGGGGCGTTACGCATTCCCGCATAAAGTCCGATTCCATAACGATCTTATAGCCCGTCATCCGGTTGCAGAGCGAATCGCCCAGCTGGATCATGAGGATCGGGAGCGTCGGCGCGTTCATGTCCGTCCGGTCGTCGGTCGTCTCACTGTTCAGCAGCAGGGCCGTGCCAAAGGTACCAAGGATATAAAATAAAAACAGGATGACAATCCGTCGTAAAAACCTTCTCATTCATCCTCCCGTCCGCCCTTAAAGCGCCTCGACGAGCGAAAGGACCAGGCGGGCGCTGTGGCAGGCAGCCGCCTCCTCAAAGACCGGGTAATCCACCATGTCGCTTCCGTCGGCCTTATCGGATATGGCCCGGATGATGAGGCACGGGATGCCGTTCACATAAGAAGCCTGGGCGATGGCCGCCCCCTCCATCTCGGCCGCCCTGGCCCCGAAGGTGCGCCGGATCTCTTCCTTTCGCTCCCTGTCCGCGATAAACTGGTCCCCGGAGGCTATGCGCCCCTCGTGGACATGGATGTCCGGATTCACCTTCCGGCAGATCTCTCCCGCCAGCGCGCGGAGGGAGGCCTCACAGGGAAAAGCGGTCAGGGGCATCTGGGGGACCTGCCCCTTCTCATAGCCAAACAGGCAGGCGTCCACATCGTGCTGTACGGCGTCCGTGGAAAGAACGATGTCCCCGATGTCAATGGAAGCGTCCAGGCTCCCGGCGGCTCCGGTGTTTATGATGGCTTCCACCTGAAAGAGGTCCGCCATGATCTGGGCGCACAGGGCGGCGTTGACCTTGCCGACCCCCGAGCGGGCCACAACGACCTGCCGGCCCGCTATCTCCCCCTCGTGAAAATCGATTCCCGCCCGGGTGAGGACCCGTTTTCCGCTAAGGCGCTCCTGAAGGGAGGAAACCTCCATCTCCATGGCGCCGATAATACCTATTTTATTCATGATATCTCCCCTTTTACTATTTATAGGGAACGAATAAAACGCTTGCGTTTTCATTCGTTTCCTGCGCCGAATTTTCGCCGCTTTAGCGGCATTATTCCGCTGAAAATCCATGCGCATACTATAAGATCCTGGCACATAGCCCTGCCCTTCCCGGGCAACATGTCCAAGTATAGCAGATTCTCCCCATTCTGTCTATGTTTACCTGTCCCATCGGTCGCAGACGGACTGGAGCTCGCGGCTGAATTTTTCCAGGTCCTTGTTGGCGCCGCCCTCATTTCTCTTTATGACATCCATGAGCCTCCGGCCCATGGCCAGAAGTTTTTCGTAAGCGCGGGCCGCCTTCTCGCTCTTTTGCGACCCGGCTGCCTTCTTAAGGCGGATGCCGCTCTCCGTGAGCACATAGTCGCCCAGCGCAAGGTCAAACACCGTGCCGCTGAACGGCGCGTCGGCGGGGCGCCCTGTTTCCTGTGTCACGCGCCCGGCAAAGATCTCCGTTACCGTATCCTCCCCGTGGGTCACAAAGACCCTCTTCACCCCGTCAATGGCCTTGATCCATGAGAGAAGGCCGTTGACATCCGCATGGCCGCTCACGCCGGTCAACGTGTTTATCTCCGCGGCCACCGCAATATCTTCGCCAAAGATCCGGACCTCCTTGGCCCCGTCATAAAGGATGCGCCCCAGGGTGCCGGCCGACTGGTAGCCGACAAACAAAATGGTGCACTCCGGCCGCCACAGGTTGTGTTTCAGGTGATGCTTAATGCGGCCGGCATCACACATGCCGCTGGCGGATATGATGACTTTGGGCTCCGTGATGGTATTGATGGCCTTCGACTCGTCGCTGGAAACAGCGGTGACAAGCCCGTCAAAGGCAAGGGGATTTATCCCCTGCCTGACCAGGGCCATGGCATCCTCATCATAGCATTCATAGGTATCCTGGGTGAATATCTTTGTCGCTTCAATGGCGAGGGGGCTGTCCACATAGACCTTAAAGCCATCATGCCCTTTGACCCTTCCCTCATTTTTGATCTGGCGGATAAAGTAGAGCATTTCCTGGGTGCGCCCCACCGCGAAGGAGGGAATGACCACATTTCCGCCCCGGTCGAAGGTTCTCTGGAGGACATCCGCCAGGAAGGATATGCTGTCCATGCGGGGGCCGTGGCTGCGGTCGCCGTAGGTGGATTCCATCACCACGTAGTCCGCACCCTCCGGCACCCTGGGGTCCCGGATCAGGGGCTGACTGGTGTTGCCGATATCGCCGGAAAAGATGATGGTGCGCGTCTTGTCGCCTTCTGTCAGCGTCAGGCGTATGCTGGCCGAGCCCAGAAGATGCCCGGCGTCGGTAAAGCGGGCCGTTATTCCAGGGGCGATGGCCAGGTCGGCCTCATATTCGCATCCGACGAAATTTTTCAGGAGATTTTCCGTATCCTCCATGGTATAGGGTGGGACATAGGGCGCCTTGCCCTGCCGCTTTCCCTTGCGGTTCCGCCATTCGGCTTCAAATTCCTGGATATGGGTGCTGTCGCGCAGCATAATGCCGCACAGATGGGCCGTCGCCCGGGTGGCATAAACCTTTCCCCGGAAGCCCTTGGCGTATAAAAGGGGAAGATTCCCGGAATGGTCGATATGGGCGTGGGTCAGAAGGACAAAGTCCACGCTTCCCGCATCAACCGGAAGATCTTTGTTTTCATAGATGTCCGTCCCCTGTTCCATGCCGCAGTCCACAAGAAAACGCGCTCCGGCACATTCCAGGTAGTAAAGGCTTCCCGTTACCTCGTGGGCCGCTCCGATAAACTCAAGCTGCATGATCCATCCTCCATTTTTTAAGGTGCTTATCGTTGAAAACCTGCGTGTGATATCTGGTAATAGTATAACACAAAATCACCTGGGAAGGAATGGGGAAGAAATGGGGACGGTTCTTTTTTCTTACGGATCACAAGAGAAAACTTCCCAAGTAAAAAGAGCCCGTGATGCCCCTGGTTTTCCTGTTGCAGGAAGAAACGGGCATTCCGGGCTCTTTTTCCGGTAATATCCTGGTCAAGCGGTGCGTTACTTGCGCTCCGTCCTCGCTATAACGTCGCGGCATGTTTTAGATGGCTGGATCCCCTTCATCGCAGTTTCTTTCTCTCCGTTGAGCGTGAATAAAGGGTAAATGTTTTCCCTCCTTTCCTCGCACCGCTTATATTCTTACTATACAGTCAGATTTCATTACATTCCATAATCTGCAAATAATAATTATTTTGTTTACAGCAAATAAAAAGCCCGGCAGCGTTTGGCCTGCTTCTCGTACATTTTTCAGTGGATTTACCGGCAAACTCGTGCTATAATCTTTCCGGATATGACCATTGTTCAAGGAAAGGAGGCCCTAAGGGAATGGGACGCGAGCTTGCCTATTACTGGCGCTATTACAAAGGTGTCGTCTGCCTTATGGCGGTCAATATCCTGGTCTTTTTGTGGACGGAAATAACGGGAGGCTCCCAGGACACCTGGCATATGGTGAAGATGGGGGCCGCCTATACGCCCCTGATCGTGAACGGCGGGCAGTGGTACCGGCTTTTTACGTGCATGTTCCTCCACTTCGGCATGGCGCACCTGCTTAACAACATGCTGTCGCTGGCCGTCCTGGGTGAGCGCATGGAATATGCCTTCGGCCTGGTCCGCTTTTTGCTGGTCTACCTGCTTGGAGGGCTGTGCGGAAACCTTTTCAGCCTCTGGTGGGATATCCGCTGCCAGGACTTTTCCGGCGTCTCGGCGGGCGCCTCGGGGGCTGTGTTTGCCCTGCTGGGCTCCATGCTGTGGGTCGTGCTCAGGAATCGCGGCCAGTATGCCGGCATTTCCCTGCAGCGCTTTGCCATCATGGCCGCCCTGTCCCTGTACTCCGGGTTTGCCTCCCCAGGCGTCAACAACGTGGCCCATATCGGCGGCTTTGTGGGCGGCTTCGTGCTCGGCATCATCCTGTACCGCCCCGGAAGCGAGCACATCGGGCGGCGGCAGCGCTGGAAGCGCTGAGGATCTGTGATCGTTCACCCAAAATAAGATTCATCAAAAATAAGATTCACCCAAAATAAGATATGGAGGAAAGCATAATGTCCGATTGTATTTTCTGCAAGATCGCCAATGGCGAGATTCCCTCGGCAACGCTCTATGAGGACGACGACTTCCGCGTCATCCTGGACCTCGGCCCCGCCTCGAAGGGCCACTCCCTGATCCTTCCCAAGGCCCACGCCGCCAATATCTTTGAGATGCCAAGGGATCTTCTCGGCAAGGCCATGGCCCTGGCCGGGGATATCGGCGAGAAGCTGGTCAAAGGCCTTCCCTGCGACGGCCTCAATGTTGTCCAGAATAACGGCGAGAGCGCCGGGCAGACGGTCTTCCACTTCCACATCCACCTCATCCCCCGCATGAAGGACGACCACGCCGGCGTTTCCTGGAAGCCCGGGACCCTGACAGAGGAAGACAAACAGGCCGTGCTAGCCATTTTCGGAAAGTAAAATAGGGCAGGGGGAGGCGTATCCTCCCTCTGCCTCCGGCGGGCCGCCCGTCACCGTCAGGTGACAAATTTCTTATGGGCGGCCCTGCCATAGTAAGCCATGAGGCCAGGCTCCCTTCCGGAGTCTGGCCCCTTATAAATTATAGTATGCGCACGAATTTTCAGTCTACCGGCGCGGGAAACGAATGACAACGCAGGCGTTTTATTCGTTTCCTATAACAGGAGGTTCATTATTGATGAGTGAAAATGATAAAAGAAAGATCGTTTTAACCGGCGGCGGAACAGCCGGGCACGTAACTCCGAACATGGCCCTGATCCCGTACCTGCTCAAGCGGGGATATGAGGTTCACTACATCGGTTCTTATAACGGAATAGAAAAAAGCCTGATCGAGGGGATGGGCATCCCGTATTACGGCATCGCCTCCGGGAAGCTTCGCCGCTATCTGGACCTTAAAAACCTTTCGGACCCCTTCCGGGTCCTTAAGGGCTTCGCCCAGGCTAAAAAGCTTCTCAAGGATATCAGGCCGGATGTCGTTTTTTCCAAGGGAGGCTTTGTCAGCGTCCCTGTTGTGGTGGCGGCCGGCCGGAAGAAGATCCCGGCCATCATCCACGAATCGGACATGACACCGGGGCTGGCCAACCGGATCTGCATTCCCTACGCCCGGAAGGTCTGCTGCAACTTCCCGGAAACGGCCCAGTCCCTTCCCGAGGGCAAGGCCGTCGTCACCGGCACGCCCATCCGCCCGGAGCTCCTTAAGGGAGACGCATCCAAGGGCCGCTCATTCTGCGGCTTTTCCGATGATAAGCCGGTGCTTATGGTCATGGGCGGAAGCCTTGGCGCGGCCGCTGTTAACGACCATATCCGCCGCGTCCTGCCCGCTCTTCTCAAGACCTTCCAGGTGGTCCATCTGTGCGGGAAGGGGAAGCTTGCCGAAGAGCTTTCCGGCACGCCGGGATATGTACAGTTTGAGTATATCAAAGACGAGATGCCGGATCTCTTTGCCATGGCGGATGTCATCGTCTCC
Source organism: uncultured Blautia sp. (assembly GCA_946545475.1). GTDB lineage: Bacteria > Bacillota > Clostridia > Lachnospirales > Lachnospiraceae > Blautia_A. The sequence continues at coordinate 5,257 of CAMNNO010000084.1, read as the reverse complement.
CGCGCCGGGGCCAATGCCATCTGTGAGATCGCGGCCATCGGCAAGCCCAACCTCCTGATCCCCCTCCCGGCCTCCCAGAGCCGCGGCGACCAGATCCTGAACGCCCGCTCCTTCGAGAAGCAGGGCTTCAGCCTGGTCCTTGAGGAGGAAACCATGACGGATGAGGCGCTTCTCTCGGCTATCAAAACCTTGCATGAAAACGGCGCCTCCTTCCGCGAAGCCATGGCCAAAAGCCAGCATCTTGACGCGATCGCGGTCATCCTGGAGCTGATCGAAGAGGTGCAAAAGTTCTGACAAAAATCAAGAAGAAAGCAGGTTAACACTATGAAAACTAACAGAACGGGCCATTCTGGCATACTATAGCGGGTCTTACTTGCGATCACAGCCCTTCTGTTCCTGGCTGTGCTGGAGCTTGGAAAGCATACGCTCACCGGCTGGGTGCTGGGGGGCGCGGCCATTGGCGTTTTTGCCGCCATGCGGGGGAAGGTGCTGCGCTCCCTCCCCCTTCTGCCCCGGCTCGGAGCCTTTGCCGGCTTCCTGGCCATCCTTTTCCTTATTCTTGTCATCTCCTATCCGCCCGTCAGGGCGGTACCGGCGGTCGCGGGCAAAAACGGTGGCGTTACGCCGCTCATCCATGTCGCTCAGGGCGATCTGACCGGCGTTTTTACAGCGAATAAAAAGGTGGAAGTCTATACGGGCATTCCCTATGCCGCTCCTCCTGTGGGCGACAGGCGCTTTAGGGAGCCGGAGGAGCCCGAGCCCTGGGAGGGCGTGCTCGCAGCCGACCACTTCGCCCCCATGTCCATGCAGACCCAGAATCCGGTCATCGTCTCCTCCCTGGCCCAGATCATAGGCTATCACGACTACAAAATCTCGCTGGATGACAATTACCGCCCGCCGGTCAGCGAGGACTCCCTTTATCTCAACATCTGGAAGCCGGCCGGGGATGTCTCGGACCTTCCGGTGCTGGTCTATATCCACGGCGGCTCGCTCCAGACGGGGCAGCCCTGGTATGGCGACTACCGGGGCGAAACCCTGGCGCGAGGCGGGGTCATCGTGGTCAACTTTGGCTATCGCCTGGGGATCTTCGGCTTCTTTGCGGATGAGAGCCTTAAGGATGAGTCCCCTCACGGCACAACGGGCAATTACGGGCTGCTGGACCAGATCATGGCTCTTAAGTGGGTCCAGCAGAACATCGCGTCCTTCGGCGGCGACCCTGAAAATGTCACGCTCGCGGGCGAATCGGCCGGGTCGGCCTGCGTTACAGCCCTCTGCACCTCTCCCCTGGCAAAGGGGCTTTTCCGCCGGGCTGTCGGCGAGAGCTCCACAGTCACCGCCCCCTCGCCGGCCCACTCCTTCCGCCTGCCAGGCGAAGCCCTGAGAGCCGGAAAGCAGACGATGGAGAGGCTTAAGGTTTCTTCTGTCGAGGAGCTGCGGCAGATGGACGCGGAGGATATCGCCTCCGAGCTTTCCGCCCACCATCATATGACGGTAGACGGCTATGTTCTGCCGGAAACGCCTTACGAGGCTTACAAGCGGGGCATCCACAACGAGGAAGCCATCCTCCACGGCTACAACCGCGATGAATCCGCTCCCTTCATCCTGTTTGGGCAGGCCGATCTCAAAAACTATGAGGACAAGATCCGGCAGGCCTTCGAGGAGCCCTACGCCACCCGCGTTTTAGAGCTCTATCCCGCGTCGACCGACGCCGAAGCCAGGCAGAACTGGGCGGACATCTACACCGCCGTCCTCTTCACCTACGGTCATTACTGCTGGGAGAGGCTGGCCCTGGAAAGCCATATCCCCTCCTATGACTATTACTTCGTCAAAGACAACGGCCGCCTCGGCGCCTGGCACAGCGGCGAAGAGGTCTACCTCTACGGCAATATCCCCGAAGGCTCCCGCCTCTACGATTCCTCTGACCGCGCCTTAAGCCGCGCGATGGTCTCCTACTATCTGAACTTTATCCGTACCGGCGACCCCAACGGAGAAGGACTTCCCCCCTGGGACCCCTCCTCCGAAACGGAAACCGTCCTCGAACTCGGCAGCACGATAGCCCAGACAGAAACCCCGTATCTGGCTCTTTACAGCATCCTGGATGAGATATACGGCTTCGAAAGCTGACAATCTCCCCTCCTGCTCGCCTGCGGGGCGGCGTTCGCTGTAAGGCGACCATTTCCTTACACCGCCCCTGCGATAAAAAACAGGGACGAGGGATGCTTTCATCCCTCGTCCCTGTATGGTGCCTTTACCTGGTATATCATGGAGTTCCTGTCACGCTGGCTTACAAAACGCCACATTCCGCCATTATCAAATGGATAACTTCGTGTATAGATAATGATGGATTATCGCGATAATAAGAGTATCCCTTATATTTTACGAGTATTTTAGCGTCTTTTTCATTTCTTGCTGTAATGGCATCAGCCCGGCGGATTGCATGTTTGACATCTTCCAGTGTAAGCTTTGATAAGCATCGCTTAAAGTTACCTTCTTGCTTGTATTGGTCTAAATCCTCAAAGCTTTCTCCAAAAGCCTGATTGATCGGAACAAGATATTGTCTTCTGTGATTGAAAGAGCCATTGCATTCTTTTTTATGGAGGATCAGCCATAATTCAAAAGAAAAGTTGCTGTATCCGAGACGATAGGTTATTTTCTTTAATACCTTGGCTTCCCGCATCTCAGAAAGGATATTTTGAAACTTGGCCGTATGGATAGGTTCGTTGCTTTCAACATCACAGATATGGAAGGCATACGGCGTTGTCTTTGCATTCGTCCCTTTAAAAAACTTTTTGGGACTCTGGTTTACCTTTACGTCAATAGCAATATTATAAGCACGGACAGGACACAAATTGATCTGATCTCTCAGCCACAGCAAATACCACTGCTCGGTTTCACCTTCTACAGTAAAAATATATTTTCTGGTTTCCAGCTTCTCACCCATGAGCAATCACTCCTGTTCCTGCCATGGCTTTCTCCAGGATAGGCGAAAAATCAATATCACGGATCGCGCCATAGCGGCTTACAAAATAATTGCCCATATAATCCTCTCCTTTTCGGACACCATCAGCTGTCCGGAAATCGGACAAGGCATAGTGCGTACTGTTTCCCGTTACTTCATCTCTTTCGACAAATTTAATCTCGTCTCTTCGCAGAAGTGAAGCGTCAAGAAAAATAGGATTATGTGTGTTAAAAATAAGCTGTGCATGGTTTATATTACTATCATCATTATGAAAAATATTAATAATGTTCATCAACGCCATCGGATGTATGGACGCGTCGAACTCATCCATAACCAACGTTCCTCCGTTCAGTAACACATATAGGATCAGTGGAAATTCATTGATGAAACGAATCGTCCCATAAGACTCAAAAACTTCTGCCGGAAGAAGTTTGTCCTGAAATATGGAATACAGAACAACGTCTTCCCCTTCCTTTTCACTCGTCGACCGATAGCCCAGCGCATTCGCCGTAATGCCAAATGCTTTTGCGGCATCTGTCAGAGTCCGCTCGACATAAACAGTATTTGTCCTCGGATCGGTGAATCTTCTGACAAGACGCAGGTCCTCGGCATGATAGATCACAATAAACTTGCTGCTGAACCAGCCGAGGATCTTAGTGACAAGCTCCTGCGCGAAGATGGATTTAAAGCCATTGTTCAGGAACAGCTCTGTGTCCACCAGGCTTCCTTCCGCAATCTCCTGCATCTTTGCCGTTTTTCTTTTAATGTTTTTGTTCAGATATTCTTTGACCGGAGAAGGAAGGTCCACGGACAAGTTTTCATTCCGCAGAAAAACCTGCTTTTCATTTACGGACAATCGTTCCTCCAAAATCTTTCTCGGATGATCCCTATCCATAAATTTTCCAAGATCAGCCTTTAGCGAGTAGTCGATCAGCAATCCGTCATCAACATAACGGATAGAAAATTCTGTAGGCTCGATGACTCCCTTGCAGTTTGGAATCAGTTCCAGCGAAGAGGCAGCAGCATTTAATGAAAAAGAATCCGAATTGTCAATGTTTCCCCTCATAACAATGGCTTTGAAGGTATCCATAGCTCCTATCACATTTGTCTTGCCCGATGCATTAGGCCCATAAATGACCGCCGAACAGAGTCCCTTGTACTCCTTTGTGCCAGCCTGCATGGCCAGAATACTGTAATCCAGCCCTTTTTGCTTGGGAGCCGGTATCATCGAAAAGCACATTTCATCATAAAATGATTTATAGTTTTTTGTCTTAAATTCCAATAGCATCGGTATAGTCACCCCATTTCGCAAAGCACGCCGTTCATTGTCTGCTATTATAATGCAATTATAGGCGTATTTGGTTATAAGTCAACCTTTTTCGGGAATATTTTGCGTTTTTTTTGCAAAATAGTCATAGATTTGACGCTTTTCTATTTTTTTTAAATTCAAGTCTCGCCCCGCGGGGCGGCGTTCGCCGCTAGACGATAATTTCCTTACGCCGCCCCTGCGATAAGAAAAAAGCATCCCTGAGTTCTTTCACTCTGGGATGCCTTTTTGCTTTTTGAAACTATTATAGTATGCGCACGAATTTTCAGCGGAATAATGCCGCTAAAGCGGCGAAAATTCGGCGCAGGAAACGAATGCCCCGGTCTTCCGGCGGCCGGCATCATGCGGCGGTTTTCTGCAAGTGGTCGTCCCAGGGGGGCGAGGACTTGTCGTCCTCGTCCGCGCTGCCCCGCAGGATGTCGTCCACGGTCGTGTGGAACAGTCTGCTCAGGGCGTACAGATTGTCGACCGTAGGCATGCAGTCTCCGCGCTGCCATTTGTAGATGGCCTGGCCGGTGCCGAAGCCCATGTAAAGGGCTACCTGGTCCACCGTCAGGTGGGCCGCCTTGCGCAGCTCCCGGATCCTGGCTCCGGTCGCCTTGATGTCTAATACAGCATACTGCATATGATTGCCCCTTTTCTTATAAGTGCTTATGCCATTATGAGAGCCCATAAACAGGGCTTTCCGGACATTTCGGATTTTGGTATGACACACTTTTTTAGAAATTTTGCATCCTCAGCTGACGCTTTCGGCACCGCTGCCTCCGGGGGATGCCAGGCTTTATGCAAGTGGTATTTTTTATTATATTACATATTTTGCGGACTGTAAAGAGGTGATTTTATATTTTTCGCTTACCTGGCGGTAGGGATGGGGCGCTATGTTTCTTCGGTCTCTCTTCTATTCTTCTCTTACCTACCGGTAGGTGCCAGGGGAGGGGGGGCCGCTCAGAGTTGCGAAGCCCGCGTCCCCC
>CAMNNO010000083.1 GCA_946545475.1 uncultured Blautia sp. | reverse complement strand
GACAACAACTTCCGCAACCATCATAGAAAAATAGCGCCCCTCGCGCTTATCCTATCTTCTCTTCCGCGAGGATCTCCCGGATCAGGACCCGCTCATCCATGGGATACTTTTTCCCTTTGATCTCCTGGTAATCCTCGTGCCCCTTTCCGGCCAGGACGATGATGTCGCCCGGCTCGCCGTGCTTAATGGCATAGCGGATGGCTTCCTTGCGGTCCGGGATCTCCACATATTTCCCGCTCGTCTTCTGTATGCCCGTCTTAATGTCCTCAATAATGGCCGCGGGCTCCTCGTCCCGTGGGTTATCCGAGGTGATAATGGTCAGGTCCGCGATCCGGCCGGAAACCTCGCCCATCTCAAAGCGCCTTGCCCGGGCGCGGTTTCCGCCGCAGCCGAACAGGCAGACCAGCCGGTGGGGCTCATATTCCTTAAGCGTCGTCAGCAGGCTTTCCAGAGCCATGGCGTTATGGGCATAGTCGATCATGAGGGTAAATTCATCCGACACCTTGACCAGCTCGATGCGTCCCTTCACATGGGCATTTTTAAGCGCCCTCTGCATATCTTCCGCCGAGACCTTGAAATGCCGGCAGATTGCCATGGCCGTCAGGGAATTATAGACGCTAAAGCGCCCCGGGATGCCGATCTGTACCGGGAATGAGAGAAGCCCCTTCACCTGGTAGGCGACGCCAAGCTGTCCCTTTTCCTTAATAAGATGCATGTCCTCCGCCCGAAGGTCCGCCTCCGGATGGAAGCCATAGGTCATAAGGCTGCAGGTATGTCCCTCAATGATGCGCTCAAAATGCCTGTCATCCCGGTTGACGATCCCCACCCGGCACTGGGACAGCAGCATCTTTTTGCAGGCCAGGTAATGCTCAAAATCCCGGTGCTCATTGGGCCCGATGTGGTCCGGCTCGATATTGGTAAATATGCCATAGTCAAAAACAAACCCCTGCGTCCTGTGCAGCATAAGGCCCTGGGAGGAAACCTCCATGACCACCACCTGGCAGCCGCAGTCCGCCATCTCCCGGAAATACTGCTGAATAACGTAGGATTCCGGCGTGGTATTCTGGGCCGGGATCGCCCGGTCGCCATATACGATCTCTATCGTGCCGATCAGGCCGACCTTATAGCCGGCATTTTCCAGGATCGACTTGACCATGTACGTGCTGGTCGTCTTTCCCTTGGTTCCGGTGATCCCGATGGTGACAAGCTCCCGGGCCGGATGGGAAAACCATGCCGCCGAGATAAATGCCAGGGCGTAGCGGGTGTCCTTAACGGACAGGACCGTAACGCCGCCGGGAAGCGGGGAGGCCAAAGAAGCTCCTTCCTCCACAACAACGGCCGCCGCGCCCGACAGCGCCGCCTGGCCTATATAGCCGTGCCCGTCAAAATTGCTTCCCCGGATGCAGACAAACAGGCTTCCCGGCCTGACGCTCCGGGAATCATAGTCCACCTGGGAGACAGGAATGTCTGTTTTTCCCTGCAGAACCTGATACTCTAAATCCTCCAGCAAACAGGATAAAAGCATAGCGTAATCCTCCAAATGGCAGAAGCTTCTGCCATAAATAAGGGATGGGGCTACACCAGCAGGCACACCATCCCTGTCAAACACCTTTATACTCGCGAGCGGATCTTCCGCAAAATAATGCCGCTAAAGGCCCGAAGATCCGGTGCGGGAAGCGAATGAAAACGAGCGGCGCTTTATTCGTTTCCTGATAAAGCAATAGAATAACACAAAAGTTCTTGTAAAGGCAAGCCTTCACGCTCAAATATTCAGAATAAGGGTTACTATTCACGGCTCAGCCGCAAGCGGCTGAGTCTGCTTCCTTCATTCGGAATCTCGCCCTGACGGGCTTCATCGCCGCTCCGCGGCTGGATTCCTCATGGAGGGAGCAGACCCTGTAGGGAAATGGATTTTGGATCGCTCATGCAAGCATGGCGTTCCAAAATCCATTTCCTTACGGCCGTGAATAGTAACAACTTTACAGCAGAGCCTCCACGTCCTCCGCCTCCAGGGCCGTCAGATGCGCCAGGAGATTCCGGCACTGCCGCAGGTAAGCGCACTGGGAGGCATCCCGTTCATCCATGTTAAGCTGTCCGCTGGCATTCAAATAATAAAGCGTCTGCAGCTCCACATCCATGGGTTCTTTAAAGTCGTCGCCTCCCGGATTGTCAATGGGAAGCCGCTTTTCAATACCCGCACGGTATTTTTCGATCAGCGCGATCCGGCGGTTTTCCAGGATCGGGAAAATATTTTTTAGCTGCGTCTCCCACACCATGCGTTCCAGCTGGCGCGCGTATTTTTCCTGTTCCTTATCATTTCCGAGATCCCGCCCCATGGCCCTGGCCTCCTCCATGCAGATGGCGGCAGGAGAGCGCAGGAACTCCATTTCCCGGTTAAGGCACCTCTCGCACAGCTCCAGGTCGGTCTGGCACAGGTTCGCCGCCAGGTCGGCCAGATATTCCCGCATGGCATCCCGGCATGGGACATCCGCACTTAAAAACGTGCAGATCGTGTGTACATCATATGTCCGGATCACAGCCTCAAAAGAGATCTTTTCCAGCCTTGGCGGGCGCCTGGTCGCCTGCGATGAGCGGTTTTCCAGGATGAAGACGGCCGCTTTCTCGCGGGGCGGCAGATTCTTATAATACTCATCCAGGAAATCCAGCCACTCATCCAGAATGTGCCCGTTGGCATTCTTTACCCAGATAAACCGCTCATGAAAAACGATATCCCGCATTTGCGCCAGGAAGGTGGCCTCCGTCATTCCGGGCCTCGGCCGATACTTCCGTTTCGTCTCGATTTTACAGTATTTATCCAGCAAAAACTTACCGATATCCGCCTCCGGCGATTCCAGGAAGTCAAACACCTTATCGGACGTATTTTTCATGACCTTTTCCTGTATGGCAGCCACCATGCTGCCATACCAGGGAACGGCCGCCGGGAACTGGAGCAGCGCGCCTTTTCCGTCAAGGAGAGCCCGGGCCGCCTGGTCGGTAAAATTCCGGGCGTTTGTGATCTGCTCCCAGAAAAACCTTTCCATTTTTTCACTCATATCATGTTCTCCTCCTGCCCGGCCAAGTCTCACAGCATATAGCCGAGCAGCGCGTTTTCCACTTCGTCCCGGCTTCCCAGAAGGAGGCGGACGCTTTCGCGCATAAAGTCGTAGCGTTCCAGGTCCTTAAGCTTCAGGATGCCCGCATCCGTCATGGCGGCCAGGACATCCCCCACCTCCTCCGGCTTAAGTGCCGTAATATCAAAGGACGCCGCCTCTTCCAGGATCTCCTCCGCGCGCCATCCCTTTTTCCCTTCTCTGGTAAAGCCAAGCTCCGCGACCAGCAGGGCGATGAGATACGCCTTGTCCTTCTTTAAGAACCCAAGCCTCTGCTTCATGCGCGCCCGCGCCTCTGCCCGGAAGCCATCGTCCGACAGCGCCTTCATGACATGTTCCTCTCCTATATTAAAGGGAGGCGTGGCCGCCTCGTCATATCCGGCATAAAACGTTTCCGTCATGGTTTCCAGGAGCCTTTTGCCATAGAAGGCCAGGATATCCGGATAATAATTGGCCTGGCAGGCCAGGCTCCTCAGCAGCTCCTCCGCGTCGGCTCCGAATCTGAGCCCAAGGGTCGTTAAAGGGACAGTGATAAGGTCAAACGCCTCCCCGGCCGGCCGGCAGCCGCCCGCATGTCCGCCATCCGTCCTGAAGGGCTGATAATAGCTGAAAGGCAAAAGCACCTCCTTCACAATAGTCCCCCCGTCCGCTTTCCCCATATGCGTCAGAATATAGCCAAAAGCTACCCGGTCCAGCACCAGCAGCGGGAAGGGAAAGGCCTCCCTCCTCACCTTTCTGGCCATCAGCTTTCTGGCGGCCTTCGGCAGGGATACATCCGTCAGCAGCAGCATGGGCTTATCCATCCCGCTCTCCCGGAAGGCCCGGATCATCTCCATGACATCATCCATGCCCGCCGTGCAAAGTATCCGGAGCCCTTTTTCCCTTAAAAGCTCCTCAAAGGGCATGACATAGCCGGCAACGGCCGCCGGAAGCGAAGGGCCGCCCTCCGCGGCTGTCCCAAATTCCGCCTCGAAGCCGTCGCCAAAGCCTCCCCGTCCTTTTTCATGGACTTTAAGGGGCAGAAGGCCGAGGCCATCAAGAAGGTTTCTTATCTTTTCGCTTCCGGCGCTGCCGCCCTGGGGCCAGGCCGAGGATAGGGCCTTGGCGTTTTTCGCGTGCCGGGCGATACGCGAAATGTCCAGCTGGGACGAGAGCGGCCTTGTTTTATCCGCCGTCATCCGGTATAACTGCTCATATTCGCCGAGGAAGTCCAGAAGGATATCCTCCCCCTCCGGCCGTTCCCGAAAAGCGCTTTTCGCCCAGATCGTCTCATCTTCGCTGTCCAGAAAGTCCTCCAGCTCTCCCAGGAGGTCCTGCGACGCGGTGTAATTGCCATTTTCAAAAGCCTTCTTGAATTTTCCGATATGGACATCGGCGGGCGCGCTCAGCATCCTGTATTTCTGCTCAGATATCTTGATCAGGCTGTGAGCTTTTCCCAGAAGGAAGCTGTTCGCATCCCTGGCCTTCTCTTCTATCCAGGCTTTGACCGCGTCAAGCTGCCGGCTGAAATAGCCATAATTGTGGGTAAGCTCGGCGTTTTCCAGCCAGAAGCCCACCCGGGACAGGAGCCTGTCCTTATAATCGGACTCCGCGCCGCTCACCTGGCCGTAGAGCATGGCCAGCTCGATCCACCCGGAAAAGGCCGCCTTGTCCGCCTCCGCGCCTGTCATGGCCGCGCTCTCCGCCCTCGTCAGGAGCGCCCTGGCCTCCCCGGGGTCCCGGCTTTTATCCTTATCCGGGCCTTTTTCTTCAAAATAGGCGATCAGGGCCCTCACGCTCCCCAGATCGTCCTCCCCCATGTCCTGCAGCCGGTTCCAGAGCGCATCGTCCAGCTTCTCCCCTTCGCGCCGGTTAAAGGCGTGGAGAAGCACCCGCACAGAGGGTCGGAAATTATCCGGCTCATCCCTGTCATCCAGGTCCGGGCATCCCCTGCCGTCAAGAAGCACATAGCCGTCCGCCAGGAACCCGATATAGCCGTAACGCCGCGCCTCGTCGGAAAAGCTTCCATCCATTTTAGAGCAGATATCCTTGAGCGTCCTGAGAAGGATAATCCTCCAGGCGTCTTCAAAGCCCTGGCCGCCAGAGAGCAGGCTTTCTTTAAGGGCTTCTTCGGCCCCCTGCAAAAGTTCACCGACTTTAGGCTTTTTCTCCTGGTATTCCCGGAATGTCGCCGTTGCCGTCCCGTCCATCTTCCGGCACAGGGTCAGCCAGCGGCAGAGGATATCCAGAACCGCCCTGACCTTTGTGGCCAGGTTGCGGTGGGAATCCTCGAGGAGCTTTTCGCTTTTATGAAGGTCCTTGATCTCCTTGCCCGCTTCTTCCCAGAGCCTGTCGATATATTCCCGTATCCTGGATTCTTTATAGCCCCCGGCTGCGATGTCGTCGCCTTCCTCAAAGTAGCTGGCCCGCAGGAACTGCTCCATATCCGCCAGCGTCTTCTCATCCCGCTCCGCGGATGCCGTCTGTTTCAGGCAGGTGATCATGGGGCTTGCCGGGCTGAACAGGTATTTTCGCACGATCTCCAGGCGTTTGTGGTTATGCGTCATGGATTTCTGGTTCTCCACGTAGCCCTCGTACAGGATTCCGGCCTCCTGGGCCACGGCCGAAAGCTCCTCCTCCCACGAGGAGAGCTCCGGCATGGCGTAGGAGCTGTACCTGGCCATGCCAAAGCCGTTCTTCTTCTTAAACTCCGCCAGGACATAGACCAGCTCTTTGATCTTATCGTAGCCGTTGAAGATATCCTGCTCCCCGGCCATTTCCAGCAGGGAATCGATGTTATAGTCAAAGGATACCTCGTCCTGGTAAAGACAGCGGAGCATGGCACAAAGCAGCCATTCCCTGGCATAGGGCCTGTCTTTGGCAAAGTAGGCCTCAAAAAGGGCCTCCGACGAATACGAAAGAGCCGCCGCCGGATCGTCCAGGGCAAAGGCCAGCTGCCGGTAAAGAAGCCCGGCTTCGGGGACTTCCGCTTCTTTTGCCTTAAGGTAGGACAGGGCGCAGTATTCCTGGCCCCTTTCCGTCAGGAGGGCAGACAGAGCCAGCCAGTCGTTCTCGTCCGTTTCCCTCCGGATCTCTTTATCCAGCCAGTCCTTTTCGTCCAGGCCTCCGGCTTCGATGGCTTTTGTCTCCACGCTTCCGGCTTCATGGAACCCCTCTCCGGCGGCTTGTGTCCGCACACTTTCCATTTCAGAGGAGACGGCTTCTGTTCCAGCTTCTTTTGTTCCAGCTTCTTTTGTTCCAGTTTCTTTTGTTTCAGTTTCTTTTGTTTCGGTATTTGTTTTGATATTTTCTTCGGTGTTTTTGCTGTCAGGTGCCTCGGTCGCTTTCGTTTCTGTACTTTGGCTTTCCGATGCTTTGGCTTCGGCCCCTTCCGGTTCTGCGCTTCGGCTTTCCGATACTTTGGCTTCGGTCGTTTCCGGTTCTATGTTTCCGCTTTCCGATGCTTCGGCTTCGGTCGCTTCCGGTTCCAGGTTTCCGCTTTCCGATGCTTCCGTTTCCGGTGTCTCTTCGGGTTCTTTTTTTCTCTGCGGCGTTTGTACTGTCATGCCCGGCAGGAACACGATCCTGTGCTTTGAGGTGTCGAAATACCCGACCGGGCACGGCGAGGCGCCTTCCTTAAAGCGGCTCTCGATCGCCCTGGCCAGGGCTCGGCCGGCCGTCCCGTTAAGGCTGGCAGCCACCACGGGGCCGCTTCTCGCCGCCATATGGTTCAGGACATAGTCGAGGTAGAGCTGCAGATCCGCCAGATTCTCCGTGAAGATGGCGGTCAGGGTCAGCAGATATCGCCTCTCGCCGTTTTCATAGGCGCACATGTCGCCGATGAGCATGCTTCCCCCGCGCCCGGGGAGCCAGAAGAGCTCTTCGCCCCTGTGCTCCTTCCGGATGGCAGTCTCGGCAGAGAGCACGGCCATCCTGGCCAGGATCTCGCCCGGCATGCGCATATCCCTATAGCCAAAGTCATCGCCCGGAATGGTAGACAGAAGCTTCCGGGCCGTCGGATAGTTAAAGACGTTATACCCTCTCCGGGAAAGGGCAAAGGTGTCATTGCGCCCGTTAACCGTCAGACGTTCAAAATATCCCTTCTCATATAAGCGGTTAAGCTCCGTCAGGATATCCTTTTCCCTTTTCCTGAATTTCTGGCCGACCGTTTTTGCCAGTGTCACATTGACCAGGCAGGCATGCCTTCCCAGGCTCATAAGAAACAGGTCCAGCTCGTCGGGAGCATTTTTTCCTTCGCTGACATCCCGGACAAATCTTTCCAGGCTGAGTCTTTCCAGGCCCTTCTTCTGCTCAAGGCGGCAGGTATTGACGTTCGTCTCATAGGCCAGGGCTTCATACATCAGAGCCGCCTTCGCCTTGCGCGCATTTTCTATATTTTCCAGAATGCTGTCCCGGACGGGATTTTCCTCCTCGTCCTCTTCTTCCGGCATCCCTCTATTCACAGGAAGGGTCCTCACGGGAAAAGCCTTCACAGGGACAGCCTTCGCTTTCTTCGCGACTTCTGTATTTTCAGGCCCGGCTTTTACGGCCTCCCCTCCGGCAGCTTCTGTTTTCTCAGGCTCTTCCCCTGCTATCTCTGTTTTCTCAGGCTCTGCCTCTGCTTTCTCTGTTTTCTCAGGCTCTGCCTCTGCTTTCTCTGGCTCTGCCTCTGCTTTCTCTGGCTCTGCCTCTGCTTTCTCAGGCTCTGCTTCTGCTGCCTCTTTCTCTTTGTTTTCTGCTTTTTCAGGCTCTGTCCCCGCTGCCTCTTTCTCCTCTGTTCCGCTCTCGCCCTGCAAACTGTCCAGGCCGGCCGTAATAATAGACAGGATTTCTATGGGGAAGCAGCCATTCAGCTTTATGATCGCCTTGGTGCGTCCAAGGATGTCCCTGTCTTTTAAGGCTTCCGCCAGCTGATAATATTTCTCAAGCTTATCGCTCTCAGCGCCCTTTGAGAGCAGGAAGGCCATATCCTCCACTTCCCTGTCCAGAAGGCTCTGCTGTGCCTTGTCCAGGCACCGGATAGCGGACAGATACCCATAGGCCTTCCGGTATTTCTGAACGGCCTGCTCCCTCTGGCAGGCCTCCTCGGCAATGACGGCCACTTCCGCGAGGACTTCCGGCATCTCTTCTTTAAACAGCTCCCGGTATTCCCGCACAAGCTCCTCCTGGCTTTCCGCCATTTCCTCCAGTTTTTCTTTTATCTCTGAGAAAAAGGCCGTTTCCAGAAGTCTTCCGCTCTCCAGGCGGCGGCCGCCCTCGGCCATAAGGCCTTTCAGCTTTTCCGCCTGCTGCCGGACGAACCCGGTTTCTTCTTTAAAGCGCAAAAGGCTTTGAAAGAAACCGTCCGCCCCGTTTTCCTGATAACTGTTCTTTTCCATTAGTTCCTCCTCTCTGAGAGTGCGGGCATGGCCTGGCAGCCTTGCCCGACATATCACGCGCACGGATCTTCAGCGGAAATCTGTCCGCTAAGGCGGCAAAGATCCGGCGCAGAAAACGGATCAAAACACAAGCGTTTCATTGTTTCCTACTATATTATATCATAACATATGTGTTTTCCCAACGGTGTCTGTTCTTGTCGTTTATGAAAATTTAATAAATCCCGGAAATTTCAGATTTTTTCTGCTGCCCACGATAAATGATTGACTTTCATCTCCGGACCTGTATAATCATAGAAGTTTGTTTTTGCCGAAAAATCCTATACATGAAAGAAGGTCATTTTCTTGTCCGCTGAACGAAAATATGAGATCAACATGCTGGAAGGCCCGCTTATGCCGCGGCTCATCTCCTTTGCCCTGCCCCTTATGCTTTCCAGCATCCTGCAGCTTCTGTTCAATGCCGTAGATGTCATCGTCGTCGGAAACTTTACCGGGAGCGAGGCGCTGGCTGCCGTCGGTTCCACCTCGGCTCTCATCAATATCTATGTCAACCTGTTCATGGGCATCTCCCTGGGGGCCAGTGTCCTGTCCGCCCGAAAGTATGCCGCCGGCTCTCTCGATGAAATGTCAAAAGCGGTTCATACGGCCATAACCACGGCCCTGATCTCCGGCTGCTTCATGATCTTTGTCGGGCTTTTCACCTCGAGGTTCTTTTTGAGCCTCATGGGGACCCCGGACAATGTCATCGGCCAGTCCACCCTGTATATGCGCATATACTTTCTGGGCATGCCCTTTTTTATGCTTTACAATTATGGGGCGGCCATTCTCCGCTCTGTCGGGGATACGCGGCGTCCTCTTATCATTCTGGCCATCTCGGGCGTTATTAATGCCGGCCTCAACATGTTCCTGGTCATCGTTTTTCATCTGGGAGTCGCCGGTGTCGCCATAGCTACGGTTTTTTCCCAGGCGGTTTCCTGCGTCCTGGTCCTCGGCATCCTCATACGCTCCGATGCCCCGTACCGTCTTGACATACGAAAGCTTGGCATCGACAGGGACAGCCTCATCCAGATCTTCCAGGTGGGCATTCCCTCGGGGATCCAGTCCTGCATTATTTCTTTTTCCAATGTCCTTTTGCAGTCCTCGGTCAATTCCTTTGGGTCCATCGCCATGGCCGGCTATACGGCGGCCAATAACCTGATGAGCTTTCTGTATGTGAGCGTCAATGCCGTTACCCAGGCGGCCATGAGCTTTACCAGCCAGAACCTGGGAGCCGGAAAGCTTTCCCGGATCGACCGCATACTGGGCAACTGCCTGGTGCTGGAGTTTATCATCCCCTTTACTCTGGGCATGGCCGGAACCCTGTTCGGCCCCTTCCTCCTCGGCATTTATACGACCGATGACGCTGTCATCAGTGCCGGGATGGAGATTGTCCCGCTGGTGTTTTCTCTCTACTTCCTGTGCGGCTTCATGGACCTGTTCCCCGGCATCATGCGCGGCATGGGCCACGCCTTTGTGCCCATGGTGCTCTCTCTTGTGGGAACCGTCGGCACCCGTATCCTGTGGATCTTCCTCTACTTTCCCTCGCACCGGAGCCTCACGCAGCTTTTCATCTCCTACCCCCTGTCCTGGAGCGTGACCATCCTTCTACAGGTCATCTGCTTCATCTACGTCCGCCGCAGCATATATGCCAGATATTCTGCGGCATAAGAAAAAATAAGCCGCTCCTGTCTGACAGGGTAAACGCACGATTTTCTGAAATATGTTTATCACTGCCGAAAGGTATGTGGGGAAGAAATGGGGACGGTTCTCTTTTCTTATAATTTCAAGAAAAGAGAGCCGTCCCCATTTCTTCCCAGGGTTTTTTTACTACTTTTTTACTACCAAAATGCCAAAAAACAGGGGTAAAAAGGGGTATTTCGTAAACTTCCATAAACTCTATGGATGTTCCCGAAACCCGCATGAATACTAACAAAAAGGCCCTTCACGGTCATTCCGTGAAAGGCCTTAAAAAGTAATGCGGAAGATGGGACTTGAACCCACACGACTGCAATAGTCACTAGATCCTTAGTCTAGCTCGTCTGCCAGTTCCGACACTTCCGCATATCGCATTTCAGAGGACTTTTTCAAGTCCCGGGCTTCATGCCCTCGCGACAATGTGTAGTATATCAAACGCGCTCAAATAAGTCAAGCATTATTTTTCAAATTTTTTAAAAAATTTAAATTGTTTCTTTTTGGGGTATAGACATAGGGGCCAGGCCCTCTCAGGAGCGGGCCTGGCCCCTATATTAGCGGTTTCTTACCAAGCGGGATCAGTCAAGCGTGATGGGCTGGCCCATATAGTAGCTGGTGCCATCCTCGCCGCGGCTGTAGCAGGACAGGAAGTCATACATGGTATAGGCCACATCCGGCACATAGGCGTGGATCTGGTCGCGGTTTTCCTGCTTCTCGATCACCGGATAGCCCTGGGAATTGGCATAGATCCAGTGTGTGATCTTGCCGTTCACATAGGAAAGGGTCTCGTCCTGGCTGACCGTGATGCCATAGCGGGCCTTAAGGCTCTCAATGGTCGCGTTCATATTGACCTCGGAGAAGCCGCCGTTCAGGAAGGAGCCGTCCTTATCGCCATAGTTGACCTTATAGGGGATGACGATATCTTCCTTAAGGCCCTCGATGGTGGTGATATCCATGACGCCATCGTTGCTGGCCGCCGCGGCGATCAGCTCCGGATACAGGGCAACAAGCCTGTGGGTCATGAAGGTGCCGGCCGAATGTCCGGTAACATAGATGCGGGAGGCATCTACCGAGTAGTTCTCGATAACATAGTCACGCAGATACGGGAAGAACGCCATGTCGTTGTCCGTTCCCCAGGTGGTTCCGGCCTTGATGCTGTCGTTGCTGCGGGAGCCGGTCGGGAATACGGCGATAACTTCCTTTTCCTCGGCGATGCGCTGCCAGCCGCAGCGGTTGGCAAATTCTTCGCCGGAGCCGCCGCCGCCGTGGAAAACGATAACGGCCGGAACATTCTGAACATAGCCGGAAGCGACATTTGTGGGAACATACACATAAAATTCACGGGTAATGCCATCGATATCGGCGGTCACATGGTCCATGCCAAGCTCATCGTTCGTGGCAAAGGCGCGGAGGCTGTTGATATCCGCGCTGTCCTGGCGGCGTACCCGGCGCAGGAAGTTGTTCCACAGCTCATCCGTAAATTCGGGGGTAAGGCTCTCTTCCAGGCCAACCGTCACGCGCACGGAAGCCACATGCTGGTCAACCAGGTCGTTGTCCAGGATCATATAGGTCGGGAAGAGATAGATCTCATCCGCGAAGGCATTGGAAAGGGGAGCCACATTGACATCGTTGGCGTCCTTCCAGTAGGCGACCACTTCCGCCGCGCTGTCGGTCATCTCCTCGACGCCGATCCACATGGGAACCTTGACCTCGCTCTTCATGATGCCGGCTGCCTTGCTTTCCTCGGTGCGGCCCTGTTCAAGAATGGCGGCATCGAAATCATCAATGCCAAGAGCCGCAAAACCGGCAAACAGCTCGCTGTTGGTCACGGCATGGGCCATAACCGCATTGGCGCCGTCGCCATAGCCGACCATGTAGAAGGCGCTGTCCTGGGTCTGCAGATAGGTACGGCCGTCCATGTAGTCAAAAACAGAATAGACATATTCGCTCTCGTCAGCCTGCCAGCCCTCATCGCCGGCCACCATCAGGAGGGCCGCAAAGCCCTGCTCATCCATAAGGGCCTTCCAGCCCGTGGCGGTGAAGAAATCGAAGGGGTCCTCTCCGGCCGGAACCGCGATGGCCACCTCCGGCTGACGGTAGAACCAGCTGTCCGGGATGTACTGATAAACCACGCGCCCGGTGCCGTCCTCCATGGTAAGGTCAACCGAGTAGAGCCCAAAATACTGGCTGGTCAGGGGGTTGGCGGGGTCCACCACGACCTCAAGGGAGTCAAGCTCCGTGATGGGAGTAGCTTCTGTCGCCGCCAGCGCGGAAGCCGGGGCGGCGAGAAGACTTAAGGTTAACAGAGAGCAGAGCCATTTTTTCATGTCACATTTCCTCCTTAAGTGGGATTGAATGATGCGATCATTAGCCGGTTTATCCTTTGACGGGGAAAGCTGGCTATTTACATTTCGATTTTAAGGGGTGACTTTGTCTAAAGTCAACAAAAAAGTCTGGGTAATTCACGTTGTGATGAGAAAGTTTTTTGTGGGTGATTTCAGATTATGAAAGTAATGATTTCTGGGATTGCAGAAGAGTGCATTTTGTTTCAATTGTTTTTTCTGTTGTTTTTCTATCTTTGATTTACTTGCCGGTAGGTTCTGGGGGCGCCGTGTTTCCCTTTAGTTTTTCTATTCTGTTCTTAGCTGCCGGTAGGTTTTGGGTGCGACATGTTTCCTTTTGCCTGTTCTATTCTTCTCTTACCTGACTGTAGGTTTTAGGTGCGACATGTTTCCTTTTACTTTTTCTATTCTTCTCTTACCTGCCGGTAGGCGCAGGGGAGGGGGGGCCGCTCAGAGTTGC
>CAMNNO010000082.1 GCA_946545475.1 uncultured Blautia sp. | reverse complement strand
CGGTTATTGATCTTATTCTGAGTTTTATACAGGAAGTTCAGGGCTTCCATGGGCGTCATGGTGCCAATATCCAGGGCCTTTATCTCGTCTACGATGTCCTTATCCTGCACGGTATCGAAGAGGGTCATCTGCTGGGTTTCCAGCTCGTCGGCGGCGAGCTGCTTTCGAACCGCGTTTCTGTCCGTGATCTCCTGGACCGTGCCGGTTATGTCCGCCTGGGAGAGCTCCTCCACCAGCTCCTTTGCCCTCTGGATGACGGCCGGCGGAAGGCCGGCCAGCCGCGCCACCTGGATGCCATAGCTCTTATCCGCGCTGCCCTTCACGATCTTTCGCAGGAATACGATGTCGTCTCCCTTTTCCTTGACGGCTATGCAGTAATTGTTTACCCCGTCGATCTTGCCTTCCAGCTCGGTCAGCTCGTGGTAATGGGTCGCGAACAGGGTCTTGGCCCCGCACAGCTTTACATTGCTGACATGCTCCACCACGGCCCAGGCGATCGCCAGGCCGTCGAAGGTGCTGGTCCCGCGGCCGATCTCATCCAGGATGAGAAGGCTCCGGGGCGTCGCGCTCTTTAAAATGTTGGCGACCTCCGACATTTCCACCATAAAGGTGCTCTGACCGCTGGCCAGGTCGTCGGAGGCACCCACCCGGGTAAATATCCGGTCCACCGTGCAGAGGTCCGCGCTCTTTGCCGGTACAAAGCTCCCGATCTGGCACATCAGGACAATGAGGGCGGTCTGGCGCATATAGGTGGACTTTCCCGCCATGTTGGGGCCGGTGATGATGGAAAGCCTCCTCTTCTGGTTATCCAGGTAGGTGTCATTGGCAATGAACATGTCGTGCTCGATCATCTGCTCCACCACGGGATGGCGGCCTTCTTTGATATCCAGCACACCCTTCCGGTTAAGAGACGGGCGCACGTAGCCGTTCCGGGCCGCGACAAGGGACAGGGAAGCAAAAACATCCAGCGCGGCGACAGCCTTGGCCGTTCTCTGAATGCGCACCACCTCCTCGCCGACCTTCTGGCGCAAGGAGCAGAAAAGCTCGTATTCCAGCGCGCAGAGCTTATCCTCGGCTCCCAGGATAAGGTCCTCAAGCTCCTTTAATTCCTGGGTGATATACCTCTCGGCGTTAGCCAGGGTCTGCTTGCGGACATAGTTTTCCGGCACCTGGTTCCGGAAGGTATTGGTGATCTCGATGGAATAGCCGAAAACGCGGTTGAATTTTATCTTGAGGGACTTGATGCCGGTCTTCTCCTTCTCCCGCTCTTCAAGCTCCGAGAGCCATTTTTTCCCGTCCGTCCGGGAAGAGCGGTATTTATCCACATCCGCGTTATAGCCTTCCCGGATGATCCCGCCCTCCTTCTGGGCAATGGGCGGGTCCTCCGCGATGGCGCTGTCGATAAGCGCGCAGATATCCTCAAGGCCGTCCAGATCCTCATAGATCGAGACCAGAAGAGGCGATTTAAAATCGGCCAAGATCTGACGGATGGGCGGCAGCATCCGGAGCGACCCCGCAAAGGCGGCCATGTCCCGCGGGTTGGCCGACTGGCAGCTGATGCGGCTCATCAGCCTTTCCAGGTCGTACACCGGCCCCAGGTATTCCCGCATCTCGTCCCGCAGCATGGGCTGATCGCACAGCTCCTCCACAGCCTCATGCCGCTTTATGATCTCGTCCATGTCGATAAGGGGCTGCTCCACATAGGAGCGCAGCATCCGGGCGCCCATGGCCGTGCGGGTCTTGTCGAGAACGCCGAGGAGGGAGCCTTTTTTGTTCTTTTCCCGCAGCGTCTCCGTAAGCTCCAGGTTCCGGCGGCTGCTGCTGTCAATGATCATAAACCGCTCCGCCCGGTAGGGATGGATGGTAGCCATGTGGGACATGGTATTCTTCTGGGTTTCCGTCAGATACCGGAACAGGGCGCCGGCCGCTATGGTCCCGGCAGGGTAATCCGAAAGCCCCATCTCGTCCAAGCTTTCGGTTTTGAAGTGGGCTTTCAGGGCGGGAAGATTTCCCTCATCGCCAAAATAGGCATTATCCATGCCAAAAACGCAGATGCCCAGCCTGTCCTTAAGGTCCTGGATATCTATGCCGCACATCCGGAAGGCTTCGTTGCAGATGATCTCGGCGGGGATGTAGCGGCTGATCTCATCCATCATCTTGCCCGCATTCTCCGCCTCGGTGACAAAGCAGTCGCCGGTGCTGACATCGGCGATAGCGCAGCCAAAGCGGCCCTCCAGGTAGACAATGGCCATCAGGTAATTGTTACGGCTCTCATCCAGGGCCCCCGCGTCCAGGTTGGTTCCCGGCGTGACCACGCGGATGACCTCGCGCCGGACCAGCCCCTTGGCCAGCTTCGGGTCCTCCATCTGCTCGCAGATGGCCACCTTGTGGCCGCGCTCCACCAGACGGTTGATGTAGCTTTCGGCGGCGTGGTAGGGAACGCCGCACATGGGGGCGCGCTCGGGAAGGCCGCAGTCCTTGCCGGTCAGGGTGATCTCCAGCTCTTTGGTGACCAGAAGGGCATCGTCAAAGAACATCTCGTAAAAATCGCCCAGGCGGTAGAACAGTATGCAGTCCTTATATTCTTCTTTTGTTTTCAGGTACTCCTGCATCATCGGAGATAATGCCATTTATGTTTATGGCTGCCGATGGCCCGGCCGGGCCGAAAATACGCCGGCGGGCTTTTTGGTTCCCGGCAGCCCCTCCTTTCTTTTCTTTCGTTCATCCAAAGTTATACGCGAGTTCCATAATAATAGAAACCTTTGCAGGTATCCAGCCGGACACTGACGTACTGCCCGATGAGGGAGGCATCGCCGGGGAAATGCACCAGGAGGTTGTGGGAGGTGCGGCCGGTGAGAAGGCCCTTCTCGCGGTTTTCTTCCTCCACCAGGATCTCCTGTACGGTTCCGGCAAAGCGGGAGGAGCGCTCCCGCCCTTTCTCCTGCACGAGACTGAGGAGGCGGTCAAAGCGGTCCTTGATGACCTCCTGCGGCACCTGGTTGTCATAAGAAGCCGCCGGCGTGCCGGTGCGCTTGGAATAGATGAAGGTGAAGGCGGTGTCGTAGCCGGCTTCCTCGACGACGGACAGGGTATCCTGGAAATCCTCCTCCGTCTCGCCGGGGAAGCCCACAATGATGTCCGTGGTCAGGGAGATATCCGGCATCGCAGAGCGGAGCTTCTTCACCAGGGTAAGATACTTTTCCTTGTCATAATGGCGGTTCATGGCCGAGAGGATGCGGGAGCTCCCGGACTGGACCGGAAGGTGAAGGTGCCGGCAGATCTTCGTGCCGGAGGCCATGGCTTCAATAAGGTCGTCCCCCAGGTCCTTGGGATGGGAGGTCATAAAACGTATCCGCCGGATCCCGTCCACCTTCTCCGCCTCCTTAAGAAGCTGGGCAAAGCTGACCGGGAACGGGAGGGTTTTCCCGTAGGAATTGACATTCTGTCCCAGCAGCATGACCTCCGACACGCCGTCACGCGCAAGCGTCTCCATCTCCCGGATAATGGCCTGGGGCTCGCGGCTCTTTTCCCGGCCACGGACATAGGGGACTATGCAGTAGCTGCAGAAATTGTTGCAGCCGAACATGATGTTGACGCCGGTCTTAAAGGGATACTTGCGGTCCGTGGGAAGCCCTTCCACAATGAGGTCCGTGTCCTTCCAGATATCGATGATCTGGCCCTCCTGGGTGAGAGAGGTAAAAAACAGCTCCGGGAAGCGGTGGATGTTATGCGTGCCGAACACCACATCCACAAAGGGATACCTTTCCTGGATGGTCCGGATGACATGGGGCTCCTGCATCATGCAGCCAAAAAAGACGATCTTCATATGGGGGCGGCTTCTCTTGATGCTCTTTAACATGCCAAGGTGCCCATAGATCTTCTGGTTGGCATTTTCGCGCACGGTGCAGGTATTATAGATGACCACATCCGCCTCGTCTTCCTGCTGTGTCTTTATAAGCCCCATATCCCGCACCATGCCGGCCACGGTTTCCGTCTGCAGGGCGTTCATCTGGCAGCCCTCGTTCTGGATAAAATATTTCTGGTAGGCACTGTGGCCGGCCGAGAGGATCTCCCGGCATTTTTCGGCATAGGCTTCCTGCTTTAAGGCTTCTTCGGCGGCAGATGTGCTGCCGGAACCATCTATCTGAAACGGCTGGTAAATGTTTTCCATCCTGTCCTGTCCTTTCAAAATGTATTGCCGCGGCTTAAGGCTCTTGTTGGCTTCGCCGGCTTACTCAACCATATACTATACAAAACCAAGGCATTTCTGTCAAACAAAAACCGCCGGAGTTCTTTTGGCGTTCTTGATCACAAGCCAAAAGTACCTCCGGCGGTTTTTGTTTTTTCTAAGAAAGAGAGATAGAGATGATTATTCTAGAGGAATGTTGTTGACGGCGATGCTGGTGTGTTTCCACCCAAAGTAATCGCCTTTCTGATTATAGAAGGTGGCCGCTGCCACAGGATATTCCCGGGTCAGGGAAGCGCGGGCGTAAACGCTCTCCCGCTCGAACAAACCGCGTCCTGGCTCGCTTTCCGCGATCACCGAGGCATTATCCGTGTCTGCCGTCACCATATAGAGATAGTAGTCGTTGACGGGAAGCTCCAGTATGTCATAGCTTCCCAGAGGAACACCGGATATCACGGCCGACAGGGAGGCGAAGCCTTCCGCGTCCACGGTGTGATTGTCCGGGGTAAAGATAATAAAGGTTTCAAACCGGTGATAGGCGCCGGCACTGTCCTGCCCCTCAGCGGCAAACAGGAAGGTGGGATTCCCGTGCGCGTATACGATATCTTCCTCCCGTATCCTCTTGGTTATCCAGAGCTCGCCCGGGATGTCCTCGGCCACCGTCGTTACGACGGGCGTGCTCTCCTTCCGCTCGGTGCTTCCCAGGCGGTCTATTTCCACCTGGCAGGTGTTCACGATCTCATAGCGTCCGCCGGGAGGAGGCGTGATGTCAGCGTCCGGTTTTATGGACACGCCGATCTGATAGCTGTAATTCTGGTCATAGAAGTCTTCCGAAGAAAGATAGGAAGGCCGCGCGCTAAAGGACACCCTCTGCCCGTCCAGCGTCACCTGGAAGCGGTCGGTCACATCGGTTCCGTCGTCCAGGAAAACAGACAGGCTATCCGGGTCGACAGCCAGATCATCCGGGACCATATCCGAGACCTCATAGCGTTCATAATAGTAGCCGGGCGATTCGCCGGGAACATTGTGGAACAGCGTATAGGTAAAGGCTTCCTCACGGCTTGTCAGGGTATTGAAATCCGTCAGCTTTTCATCGCCATCGGAGACGTATTTGAAAATGGGCGGAAGCGATACGCGCCCAAGCCTTAAATAGTACATGCCCAGCCAGGTCTGGAGAAGCGTGCCGTTCTCGGTTCCGAGCATGTAATCGTAAACATTTCCGGTGTAAGAACTTTTAAACACCTGGCGGGACTCGCCGTTGACAGCGCGGTTGGTATCCGCGAAGACATAGGCGTCGTAGCCGCAGCTGAATTTATACATCAGATGATCGGAATCGTAATTGACCTGCACCCAATAGGGCATATCCTCATCGTTCACCACGCTGCCGATCCTGGGATGGATAAAAGGCGCGCTGAAACGCAGCCTCTCCGGGTCCTTAAGCAGCACGCAATCGTCGGATACATAGACCGCGTCCACCGGGCTTAATATCTCCACGGACTGGCCGATATCGATATCGGTAAAGGTGGCATAGCCCTTAACCGGTATTTTTTTCCGCGTCTCATTGTCCAGAAACTCCACATTGACGGTGATCGACCGAAGATTCGTACAGTTGACGCCGATCCGGGTCTTGAAGACATAAAAATAGCCGACTTCCTCTTCTCCGTCAAAGTCAAAGCCTTCGTAATCCATGACCGTCATCTTAAGATCAACCGTCCGGCCCTTATACTTGCCCACACGCCGGTAAATGCAGCCGATCTTTCCCTTTTCGTTCTCGTCAAGAAGGGGATAGTACCAGCCGTTGGAGGCGATCAGGGGTTCAAAGCCAAAGACGTTGACAAAAGAAGTCCCTTTCAGGAACCTGGGGTGGAAAGAATACTCTCCGTCCTGCCCTTCATAGGTATCCGGGTCTACAGCCATCACCTGGTTTCTGGCCAGGAAGGCGTCGTTGCAGGTATCCAATGGGCCGTCGATCATATTTCCGTATGACAGCCGGACCGGCGAACAGATGCCGTACAGGTCGCAGTAGTAATAGCTGCCGTCCACCATGACGCTGGTATCAAAGTTCAGGAAATAGCTGGTCCGGTCAAAGTGATGGGGTATCCCGTCGATAACCTGATAGCCCGACAGGAGCTGAAAAGTCTCCGGGTCGCAGTAGCGGTACGAAAAGGCATCGCCCCGCATGGAATCCATGGGATAGTCGCTGCCGGTTACTTTTGTTTTCATCCATCCGGAGACCAGGTACCCGTCCACATCCGCATAGTAGCGGACGCCGTCAAGAGCCACGCTCCCATCCAGGAAGTAATAGCCGTCCTTATAGATCCGCGCCCTTCCATCCGGCAGGAGGGTAAGGCCGTCCGGGATGCCCTCTTCCTTCTCGGAAGACATGCCGCGGCTGGCGTGCCAGGATTCGCGCCTCGGCAGAGTCGCAAAATAGTTGGCGCTCCCCTCTCCCGCAAAAACGGTAGCCACGCCGGATGAGAGCGGGTCCGATATATCGATCTCCGGCACATAGGCGCCATCCGTCAGGCTCTCGCCATCCGACAGGTATAGGGACGCGCCGCCAAAGCCCACGGGGGCTGCAGCGCCTTCCGGCAGGTCCCAGATATAATTGGGCGTTCCGTCTTCCAGATAGCCGGCAAAAACAAGGCGGGGGCTTTGAGGGCTTCTCTCCTCTGAGAAGGGGTCATCCGTCAGGTCGCCCCAAACGGCTTCTCCTGTATCGGGCCCGAAGGATTCGGCCCAGAGGGTTCCCTCATCGTCCTCCTCGAAATGTATGTCCCATAAACCGGTCTCGTTTTCCTGCTCTCCGGCAGAGCCAGCTTGTCCGCCCTGCCCATCATCTTCTATGGCATGGACGCTCACGCCGTCATAAGGCCCCTCTTCGAAGCTGATCTCTTCAAAATCGCTCTCGCCAAAATCGTTCTCGCTAAAATCGTTCTCTTCGAAACCGATTTCTTCGAAACCGATTTCTTCGAAACCAATTTCTTTAAAGCCGACTTCTTCAAAGCCGCCGGCTTCAAAGCTGTCCTCCCCGGAAGCGCTCACATCATAAACATTTTCTCCGGAGATATGCCTTCCGGACATAGCGGCATTCTGGCTGTTTTCCCTGATGACCATGCCTGGAGCTTCTTCCAGGCTCCACTCTCCCGTCTGGCGGAGCAGTGTGGGCTGAGGAGCATCTTCCCGGGGCGCGTCCGGAAGTGAAACGAGAATGTCCTCCGGACCTGTCACTTCCCTTATGCTTTTTTCCAGGCCGATGTCCCTGCTGCCCCCCAAGTTGCTCCCGGGCACGGTTATGGCAGAGAAGAAGAGGGACGCTGCCACAAAGATGGCGCTTATTTTACGCTTCATGTCCTTTCCTCCTTTTTTTTATAAACTGCCAGGCCGGCAACGGTGAGCAGGGCGCCTGCCGCCATCAGAAGGTAAGGCAGGAGTTTTGTATCATCGCCTGTCCGGACGGGAATCGTCGGGGTGCTTCCTTTGTAGGAGGTGGGAACCGTCTCTTCTCCGCGCACCGAAAATATCCATTTCACGTCTCCCTTTCGCAGGGCATAAGCATTTTTAAGCTCCGGCGGCATGGAAATGGAAAAGGACAGCTCATCCTGCTGCCCGGGACGGAAGGTGCCGAGCGAGACCGGGACATTTAAGGGCTCCGCGCTGAGCCTGCCTTCATAGATCACCCGGCCGCTGCTGTTTCGGATCACAAGGTTAAGGTTCGCGATCAGGTCTTTCCCCTCCTGGGACTGGACGGGTATCTGCGTGCCAAACAGGATCTCCGCCGTGTCACTGGTGGTATTGGAAATGATGATCTTGTCGGATACGGTATCCCCCGGCATCATGGCCGGAAGGTTGGCAAAAAAGTCCTGGGGGATAGCCACCAGGCGGTGGGAGGTCCCGGAAAATTCTACGCCGAGCGTCACATGGCTTTCTGTTTTCAGGATGCGGTTATCCGCTTCATGGACACACTGCTCGATCTCCTCGTTGCCCCAGGGCGACATGGCGTCAAAGTCCGGCTGGAAGTTGGCTTCCTGTATGGCATCGGCCCGTATCTCGACCATAAACGCCTTCCCGGAAACCGTTTCGCTCCACGCCGCAGGGATGAGCACCTCCCGGAACAGCGTGACGGATTCTTTTGCCTTTATAGGCCTGGTGTAATAGTAATAGTCCCCCCGCTTTACCCATTCCTCCGGTATGCCTGTGACCTGTACGTCATCCAGATCAAGGGGGGAAGGCTCCTCGCCTTTCGGTCTTACGTTGACGCTGGCCCTCACCCATGCCGCTGCGGCCCGGTTTTGTATCTTCGGGATCTTGGATATGGTCTCTCCCGGCAAAACGACTTTGGGGTCCTGGTAGGGGACCTCCTCGCCATCCTTTAGTGAGTATTCTGCAAGGCTTATATCGACATCGCCGGTTTCTATATGGTTCAAAACGGAAACCGTGTCGATAAAGGTGCCATAGGCAGCGCCGGAGGCCAGACATAAGAAGCCGGCGAGGACAAGCAGGGCTCCACAGATTTTTTTCCGCTTCATGCCGCCCGCCTCCTCAGAAAGAAATCCCAGGCCTCGCGGTATGATGAAAAGCCCTTGGCCTGCACGGATTCCTCGTAAAGGACCAGGCGAAAATCCGCAAGATATTTTTCTGCCGCTTCTGTCAACTGATCCCCGGAAACATGGACAGCCTGAAACAGGGGAGGCGTGTTTTCCCCTTCCCTCAGAATCTCGGGATAATAGTAATAGCCATCGTCCCCCCATATCCATCCGGAAGACGACAGTCCCTCAAGGGTTACGGCCTGTGCAATATCCGAGTGGGAAAAGGAAATGCGCATGCGCACATAGGCATCGCAGTTGGCATTATTAGCGGCTGCCGGATTGCTTATCCACGCGGTCTTGGGATAGGTCGGGTCTTCTTCCGGCAAAACGGGCGTGACGGGCGGAAATTCTTCCGTGATCGTGGTTTCCTGGTATCCCACTGTCGCCGGGTTTTTAACTTCGGCATAATCGCTGAGATAGCCGTATAAGGCATTTACGGGCATTAGGGCCGCTGCGGCGAATAAGAGCAGAAATAGCAGCTTTTTTTCCAAAATTCATCCCTCCTTGCCCTTTTTATGGCAGCCATCTTACGCCTTTACAGCCGCGGCTCCTGGCTGTGCGGTATTCTGGTTCATATATTTGTCAAAGGCTTCTTTGGCTTTTTCGGGAATGGTGCTGCCCTCATCACCGGTGTGGACCGTCTGGATGGCGTAAGCCCTGACCGGGACAGTCAGCTGTGCCCCGTCAAGCTGCCCCTCGATGAGGTTGGCAAAGGTCATAGTTTCAAACAAAGGAGCCGTGGTATCCTGGGGTTTCAGGATATCGTTAAAGGAATACTGGTAGACCTGGTAGCCGTCTTTTAAAAAGCTCTGCATAAGCGTCCAGCCTTCGCCGGCCTCAAAGGTGAAGAGCTCGGTGTCGGCGGCTTCCCTGCGGTTTCCGTCCTTGTCGCTTGTCAGGACATTGCGGACGGGCACCGAAACCTCCAGATAGACAAAAGCATCGTTGACACCCACATTTTTGATCTGGGGGTCTTTTTCGATCTCTTCCGTGGGCACCAGGTCCTTATGCTCCTCGGGGTCCCACTTCGGCTCCAGAAGGTCAATATCTACTTTGCCTACGGTAAATTCATTGGCGGCCACGTCATAGTCCGTAAGATAGGCCACGGTTCCGCCGATCAGGGCAACCCCTCCCATGGCGGAGCAAAGGATGGCTGCCAGGGCTTTCCTGGAAATATTCATATGAGTCCTTCCTTTCTGTTTTACAGTGGTTAAGCTCAGGTTTTTCCGAAGCGCAGGTTTGTGTCCGCCCGAAAAGCCTTAGCTCAGCCGCATATGCCGCGGGCCGGACTGAGGATGAGAATTCAATTCCGTTCGCGGGTATATTTTTACTGCGGTGAAGTTTTTTCGTGCATACTGTTTTTATACTAGAAGCACTTGAAAATTACCAACGGTAATTTTCTTAGTACTTCTGCATATACCGCGGCACAGAAATATAGTATGCGCACGAATTTTCAGCGGAATAATGCCGCTTGCAGCGGC
Organism: uncultured Blautia sp.; assembly: GCA_946545475.1. Taxonomy (GTDB): domain Bacteria; phylum Bacillota; class Clostridia; order Lachnospirales; family Lachnospiraceae; genus Blautia_A. The sequence goes on along the minus strand of CAMNNO010000082.1, from coordinate 2,773 downwards.
GAAAATTCGGCGCGGGAAACGAATGAAAACGCAAGCGTTTTATTCGTTTCCTATAAAGAGTGTTATTTTATTGTGTCCGCGAGTATAAGAGGTAAAGGCAAAGAACCGCCATGAGAAGGAAGCACAGGACGAGAGGGTGGCGCATCGTCTGGCAGATATATCCGATCAGGGGAATGACATACAGAACTTCACCGACGATCTGAGTATCATCTACCGGGCTGGGGTCTTCATGATCATTGGCGTCCCCTTTGGTTATGGAATAACCTTCATGCCGTTCCACGACCCGGTGGGTAACAAGAGTCCCGCCCAGGCGATAGATGATAACGCTTCCCGCCTGGGGACTGGTTTTCCGGGTATCGGCAAATACCATGCTGCCGGTGGGGATGCCCGGCTCCATGGACCCGGACAGCACAACATAGGGGCGTATGCCCAGGATAAATATGAATCCCCCGGCCAGGGCCACGAGGATAAGTAATATCGTCAGCCCATCGGCAGGTGATCTGTGCTTCTTCATCTTATGCCCCCTTCACATTTGCGGCTGTGGCAAATATAGGCCTGTTGGCCGAGGCGCCCGGAACCAGGACAGGAGGAAAACGGAACTGATCTTGGGCGCTTCCCGGCCAGGCAGGGCAAAAGGCCCTGTCCGTCGCACTCGGATATGCGGGCTTTTGCCTGCCTTAAGGCTTTTGCAGATTGTTATAATGACTTCGCGGTTTCCCGTTTTGCAATTCCTCTCACTGCCTATAGAGGCAGGAGGAGCCTTGCTGGTAAGTATTGAAACGTTAGTATGGATAGAGAACAATGTGTCAGCGGTTTGACAGGAATGTTGTTTGTTTGTTTTTTGCCTGATACAGGCTCTGACAGAGGCTTACCGTTCCGGCTGCGGCAGCTTACTGGGGAGCGGCTGCGCGTGCGGGATAAGGTAAGCTTCCATAAGATAAGGTTCTTTAAGATAAGGTTCCATAAGATAAAGTTCCTTAAGATAAAGTTCCATAAGATAAGGTTCCTTAAGATAAGGTTCCTTAAGATAAGGTTCCTTAAGATAAAGTTCCTTTTGGTGAGTTTGGATTTTCTGTAAAATGCCTGCCGTGTCAGGCGCATCCGGCCGCTTCCCGTGAGGGCAGCCATGCCTTCGGCGCACAGAGTCGAATAATGAACAGAGGCATTCAGAAATCAGATAGGCACCTTTAGATATTCTTAGCGTTATTGTGGATGCTCCGCCCGGGGATAAACCTGGGTTTTAAGGGCTTGTCCCGGCCGGGCGGCGTTTTTTCCCCCCTTTTGGGGGCGGGGAACGCCCTCCCCTGATCCGGCTATACATGTCAGCGATCAACTCCTTTTTGTAAAAAAGATGGCATCTCAGGGCATAAGGATGCCTTGACGGAAGATACTCTATGCCCAGGGGCGATTTTGAGCGCAAAAAGGCATAGTTATCTGATATCAGCGAGTTACTTTCTGCTATTTTTTCTTTTTTAATGCTAATATTTTTTCTTTTGTGAATTTAGGCCGAAGTTGCCTGATTGGTTTGAACGTTCGAAATATTTAGATTTGTTTTTGAACTATGAGTATTATACTCAATTTTTATGGCTTCGTCAAGAAAAATAGTTCGACAAAAACCGCGCAGGGGATGGGAGACGCGGGCTTCGAAAGCTTTGAGCGTCCCCCCTCCCCTGGCATCTACCGGTAGGTAAGAGTAAAACAAAAAGAGCAATAAAGAGACATGGCGCACCCATCCCCTGCATTTTCCTCAATCGTGTTTTTTAATGATATCGGACACATCCTGCAGGGAGATGAAGGCATCTTCATCGATATCGTGAACGATACTTTTCAGGCGGCTTATCTGGAAATGGTTGACGATGAAATACAGGATCTGCTTGCTCTCCCTGGTATAGCCTCCTATGGCATCGACGATGGTTCCGCTGGCCTGGAAGTTCTGAGCCAGGGCTTCGGAAATTTCCGATGCTTTAGTTGTGACGATCATCGCGCACTTGGAGCGGTCGAAGCCTTCCACGATATAATCGACGGTTTTTGAGCCGACAAAATAGGTGACGATCGAGTACAGCGGAAGTATCCAGCTTTGGATGACGATGCCGCATGTCACATACAGGATGGTGTTGAAGACCATCACAAAGCTGCCGATAGAAATGCCGATCTGACGGGCAAAGATCACCGAAAGCACATCGATGCCGTCAATAGCCCCGCCAAAGCGGATAGTCAGGCCGCTCCCCACGCCGGAGATCACGCCGCCGAAGATCGCACAGAGCAGAAGGTCCGATCCGGCCAGGGGCGAGACGAAGGAAACATCGATGGGCAGCACGTTCATAATGAGAAAGGATGCGAGTGAATAGATGCCGATAGTAAACAGCGAATAGATGGTGAAAACCAGCCCCTGGCGCTTTAAGCCAAACAGAAAGACCGGCACATTCAGAAGGATCAGGAACAATGAGAGCGTGAGATACCGGGGCGTTACCTGGTCCAGCAGCATGGAAAGGCCCGATATCCCGCTGTCATACAGCTTGACCGGGAACAGGAAAAGCGTAACTCCGATGGCGTTGATAATGCCGGCTATCGTAAAAAACAAAAAGTTGACGGGACGGATTCCCTTAAGAGCCTCCAGAATGGTGGCTCCTGTCTTTTCTGTTCTTTTTGGCATATAGATATTTTCTCCTCCTTCACATAATGTACAGTAGGGCGCAGGAAGTAATCTCCCCTCCTGCTCGCCGCCCCTGCGATAATAGGGTAGAGGGAGGCTTGCCTCGCCTCTACCCCCGGC
>CAMNNO010000081.1 GCA_946545475.1 uncultured Blautia sp. | reverse complement strand
GCCCCCCCTCCCCTGCGCCTACCGCCAGGTAAGCGTAAAATAGAAGCCTTAAAGGGCGCATGGCGCACCCGAAACCTACCGTCAGGTAAGCATAACCCCAAATGCTCTACAGGGGGCGCTGGGGTCTCCCCAAAAAACGTGTGTTTACCCCTGGCCTTGACACGATAAATTCTTGACAGCTTATCTTCCCTTTAGATATAATATAGGCATCACTATTCAACGCGTGAAAGGGGGGGAGTTCCCGCGATGTTTTATGGACGTGAAATTGGAATTTTGGGCATATTCCAGAATCGCATCCTCATCTGCGCGGTCATATCCTGGCTGACGGCGCAGCTGGTCAAAGTATTCATCCATTTTCTGGTTACCAGGCAGTTTGACATCACCCGTCTCTGGGGAGATGGCGGCATGCCCAGTGCCCACTCCGCTACCGTCAGCGGCGCTGCTGCTGCCAGCGGTTTCCTCTACGGCTTCGACAGCGCCATCTTTGGCGTAGCCTTTATCCTGGCTGCCGTTGTCATGCATGATGCTCACGGCGTCCGCCGCGAGACCGGCAAACAGACCGCCATGTTGAAGGAGATCGCACATTTCTTTGAAGCAAACGGAAACACACTGACCTTCGAGGAAACCTTGAAGGAATTCGTCGGGCACACGCCCCTGCAGGTCGGCTTCGGCTGCCTCATCGGCGTTGCCGTGGCCTTTATCTTCACACTGTAGATCGTATTCACTTCGGCCCATGCCGGAAAATCCCCGATATTTGTCATCCGAAAGCCCCAATCCCCATGCCGGACTGGGGCGTTTTGTTTATGGAGGTCATCCTCATGCGTCCCATAACTCTAACCATCCAGGCCTTTGGCTCCTACGGGAAAAAGACCGTCATCGATTTCACATCCCCCTCCCAGAACCTGTTCCTCATCACCGGCGACACGGGTGCCGGCAAGACCACCATCTTTGACGCCATGGTCTTTGCCCTCTACGGCGAGGCCAGCTCAAGCGCCAACAAAAAGGAAGGCGCCGAGCTGCAAAGCCAGTTTGCGGCTCCGGATGTCGAGCCCTATGCGGAGCTCTGCTTTACGGAAAGGCGGGGCGGCGCGGAAGAGGTGTATACCGTCCGCCGCTCCCCACGCCACACTCGCCCGAAGATACGGGGCGAGGGCTTTATCGACGTGGTGGAGAAGGTATCCCTCACCATGCCGGACGGATCGGAATATCCGCCGAAGGAGACGGACGGGAAGCTCGAGGAGATCATCGGCCTCACCAAGGCCCAGTTCATGCAGGTGGCCATGATCGCCCAGGGGGAATTTATGGAGCTTCTCCGGGCGAAGTCGGACGAGAAGAAGGCGATCTTCCGCCGCCTCTTCGGCACCGGCATCTATCAGGATATCATAGGGGAAACGGGGCGCCTGAGAAAAGAGAGCCGCGTAAAACTGGCCGAGATCAGGACCCTCTGCCAGGGGGATGCCGCCCGCATCCGCGTCCAGCCGGAGGACGCATCCGCCGGGGAGGTCGCCTACTGGCAAAAGCGGCTCATCTCATCCGACCGCCTTGCCGTGACGGACCTGGAAGGCCTGACATCCTCCCTGCAAAAGCTCTGCGAAGGCCTCGCCGTCCGGGAAGAAGAGCTGTCCTCGCGCCATAAGGCGGCCGAGGAGGCGTACCTTAAGGCCCGCGACGCCTACACAGACGGCCTTCACATGGCCCGGCAGTATCAGGCGATGCGGGAGGCGGAAGCGGACCAGAAGGCCTTGGAGGAGGAAGCCGGGGCGAATGAGGAAGCCAAAAAGCGCCTTGCCGCCATTCAGGCGGCAAAGGAGATACAGGCCTTTTTCCGCCAGTTTGAGGAAAGCGCGCGCGCACTCGATAAGACGAAAGAAACCCTGGCGGACCTTAAAGCCTCCCTTCCAGGCCTTCTTGAGGAAGAAGAAAAGGAGGAAAGCCGCAGGCGAAGTGCGGGCGACGAGAAAGCAAAAGCCCTGGATGCCTACGCCAGGGCAGAGCAGCAGGTGGAGGCGGCCCTTGGAGCCCTTAAGAAAGCGGAAGCCCTAAAGCAGGTGATCGTGGGCCTTGAAAAGGAGCAGACTCAGGCGATGGCGTCTCTTAAGAAGGAGAAGGAGAGCCTGTCGGCCCTCGAAGAACAGGAGGCGGCATGGAAGGAGAAGGAGGAGGTCTTCCGGGACGCCCCTGTTGCCATCGAGCGGTGGGAGAGGACAGGAGAAAGGCTGAAAAATCTCGAAAAGAGCCTTTCCGAGGCTGAGAAGGCCGGCAGGGAGGCTTCCCTCCAGGAAAAGCGCTCCGAGGAAGCGACGGCGGCCTACCGCGCTGCCCGGGAGGTCTACGAGAAGCGGAACGCGGCCGCGGAGGAGCTGCGCCGGGCCTTTTTTAACGCCCAGGCCGGGCTCCTGGCCAGGGAGGAGCTGCGCGAGGGCGAGCCCTGCCCCGTGTGCGGTTCCCTCACCCATCCCCGCCCCTGCGTTCTGGCTGAGGATGTCCGCTCTCTTCGGAGAGAAGACGTGGAAGAGAGCCTTAAGGAGGTGAGGGCTCTTTCCGAAGCCCAGGAAAAGGCGGCCGAAAAGGCCCACACCGAGAACGAGCGTCTTCTGTCCCGACAGGAGGCCTTCCGGGAAGCCGTATGCCGCCTTGGCGAAGCCTTCGGCAGCAGAGAAGAGAGTGAGCCGGAGATTGCAGAAGGTGCAGCCGGGACGCGGCCGGAGATTGCAGAAGGGGCAGCCGGGATGCGGCCGGAGATTGCAGAAGGTGCAGCCGGGACGTGGCCGGAGATTGCAGAAAGGGTAGCCGGGACGCGGCCGGAGATTGCAGAAGGTGCAGCCGGGACGCGGCCGGAGATTGCAGAAGGTGCAGCCGGGATGCGGCCGGAGATCGCGGAAGGTTTAGATGGGATACGGCCAAAGACCGCAGCGGGGGCAGCCGGTACACTGCCGGACACTGTCGTCAGGGCCCGGGCGGAAGACCTTACGGATGACAGGATGAGCGCCCTGGCCTCTCTTGTCAGGGAAACCTTGGGTGCGGAAACACTTCATCTTCCCGTCAAAGAGATCAAAGCCGCTTTAAAGGACATGAAAAATGCCCACGCCTCCCGCGGAGAGCGCCTTAAGGAGCAGGCGGAGATCCTTTCAAGGGCTCAGGAATTTTTGAAAAATGCCGACGACCTTAAAAAAGCCTGCCGCGAGCGGATTGAAAAGGCGGAGGCCATCTTCCGGGAGACGGCCTCTTCTCTCATCGCGCGCCGTACTGAGGATGAGGCCCTTAAAAGGACCCTTTCCTTTGAAAACGCCGCCGAGGCTGAGGGTTTTCTGGCTAACGCGGCAAAGCAAAGGGACAGCAAGGAAAAGGCGGAAAGAGAAGCCGTCGTCTCCTACGAAAAAGCCCATTCCTCCCGCGTGCAGTGCGAGGCCCTCATCTCCCGCTGCCAGGGAGACCTTCCGGAGCAGGAAAAAGACAAAGAAAAGAAAAAGGCAGACTATACGGCCGCCCTTAACGATAAGGCGATGACAGAGGAAGAATACCTGGCCGTCGTGAAGAGTCTTTCTCCCCGCGAGGAGGAAAAGCTGAAAAAAAGCCTCGAGGACTACCAGAGCCGCATCATCCGGGCAAAGGCCGCAAAGGAGGCGGCCCTTAAGGCCATCGGGGAAAGGCAGGAGCCGGATACAGAGGTTCTTCTTTCTGAGAGAGAGTGCCTTGCGGCCGCCCTCAAAGAGGTGGAGAAGACCTGGCATGAGGTCAGGGAGCGCCTAAAGGAGGATTCCTCGCTCTGCACTTCCCTTGCCGATAAGCTGGCCGAGCGGGGCGAGGCGATCCTTATTACCCAGCGCCTGGACGATCTCTACAACCGGCTGGCCGGGCAGGCGACGGGGGCCCGCATGGATATCGAGACATACGCCCAGCGGACGTACCTTAAGCACATCCTCGTCGCCGCCAACAAGCGCTTCCGGGAGATGTCCGCCGGGCAGTTTGAGCTTCGCATGGTGGAACTTTCCCAGGCCGGCGAGGGCAAAAACCACGGCCTGGACCTTATGGTCTACAGCGCCCTGACCGGCAAGGAGCGGGAGGTGCGGACCCTCTCGGGCGGCGAATCCTTCATGGCGGCCCTCTCCATGGCCCTGGGCCTTGCCGATGAGATCCAGGCAAACAGGAGCGCCCTTAACCTGGACATGATGTTCATCGACGAAGGCTTCGGATCTCTGGACGAGCACGCCAGGACCCAGGCCGTGCGCGTCCTCAAGGAGATGGCCGGAAGCGAACGCCTCATCGGCATCATCTCCCATGTGACCGAGCTTAAGCAGGAGATCGAAGAGCAGCTCTGCGTCACCAGGGACGAACGCGGCAGCCACGCCAAGTGGTCGTGAGAGCGCATCCGTGCCAAGCCATGGTGCCTCATTCATGCGCCGCCTGGGCGCGGATTCAAAAATGATAATAAAACCAGGGGAAGTATTTCTTCTCAGCATTTTTGAACACTGCTATACTCCTCCTGGATCCTCGACAGCACCGGCCTCATCACCGGCTATGTCACCGGAGATGTCTCCCTCGGCGAGCTGGAACGCAGCGCTGAGAATGCCTTTAATGCCATCATCCGCGTGGGCGGATACACCACCGTAGAGTAAGGTGAGAAACGGGGACGGTTCTTTTTTCTTGTGATCCGTAAGAAAAAAGAACCGTCCCCGTTTCTTCCGACAAAAAACCTGCAATAATATATTGCAGGTTTTTTGTCGGGAAAAATAATATTCTTTACAGGGTAGCCATCCACAGAAGCAGCAGGAACAGCACGATGATGACGGCCAGCACGATAAGTCCGATGACGGCTCCCTTGCGGCACATTTTGAAGTTGCGGATGTAATTCTTCTTAAGGAAGATAAAGGCGGCAATGAGCCCGGGGATGGGCAGGAAGAAGGACAGGACGGCGAGCCATATGCTGCCGGTGTCGTGGGCGGGAGGGTCCAGGATATAGTTGCTGCCCGCTGAGGCGCTCGCAAGGGCCGCCTTCTCGGCCTCTCCGGCCGCCGGAGAGGCTGATGCGGGGGCGCCGGCGGCGCCCCCGGGGGAAAGGATCGTTACCGTCTTGATGGGCACGTTCTTCTCCCTAAGAGCCTTATATTCCTCAATCTCTTTCTTATTGCCGTACACAAAATGGTTATGCCCGATATCGACAAGGGAAGGCTTGTCCGTGCTGTAGTCGTGGATCGAGGGATCATAGGTATATAGCACCTTGTTCTTCTCCAGCTGCGGGTCCGGGATGGGCACGGCGGAGATCAGGGAGTGGGTGTAGGGGTGCAGCGGGAAGTTGAAAAGCTCCTCCGCCTCGGCTACCTCCACGATATTTCCCTTATAGATAACCCCGATACGGTCCGAAATATAGCGGACGATGGACAGGTCGTGGGCGATGAAGAGGTAGGTGATGTTCCGCTCCGCCTGGAACTTTTTCATCAGGTTAAGGACCTGCGCGCGGATGGACACATCGAGGGCCGAGATCGGCTCGTCCGCGATGACCAGCTCAGGCTCCATGACCATGGCCCGGGCAAGGCCGATCCTCTGCCTCTGCCCGCCGGAAAACTCGTGCGGATAGCGGGTCAGGTGTTCGGGAAGGAGGCCGACCTCCTCCACCATATGCTCCACCTTCTGCACCCTGTCCGCCTCGCTGTCAAACAGGCGGAAGTTATACAGGCCCTCGGAGATGATATAATCCACCGTGGCCCTCTCATTTAGCGAAGCCGCCGGGTCCTGGAAGACCATCTGGATATTGCGGATGACCTCCCGGTCCAGGGACCTGGGGATCTTGCCGGAGATCCGGACGCCCTTATAGAGGATCTCGCCGCCCGAGCAGGGGTTGACCCGGATGACGGCCCGCCCGATGGTCGTCTTGCCGGAGCCGGACTCGCCCACCAGGGAGAAGGTCTCCCCCTTATAAATATCAAAACTGGCATTCGTAACAGCCTTAACGGCCGAATCACCCTTGCCGAAGGTGATATCCACATTCTTAATGGAGAGCAGGACCTCGCGCCCCGTGTCATCGATGGGACCCTTTTCGGGGAAATGGGACTGCGTCTCGCTCTTTATCTTATTCTTATTACTCAAACGGGCACACTCCCTTCTACATATTCAAAGATTTCAGCAGCTTCTCGTGAATGTTTTCAATAGCCGCCGGCTTATCGACATGGGGCGAACGGGGGTCAAGGAGCCATGTCTTGGCGTAATGGGTATCCGTGACCTTAAAGAAAGGCGGCTCCGCCAGTGTGTCGATCTTCATGCAGTAGGGGTTGCGCGGCGCAAAGGCATCGCCCGTGATCTTATTATAGAGCGACGGCGGCGTGCCGGTGATGGAGTAGAGCTTCTGCCCGCGCTCGGCCAGCTGCGGAAGCGAGGAGAGAAGGGCCCAGGTATACGGGTGCCTGGGGTCATAAAAGACCTCCTCCACCGTGCCGAGCTCCACGATCTGTCCCGCATAAAGGACAGCCACCCGGTCGGCCACATTGGCCACAACGCCCAGGTCGTGGGTGATGAAGACGATGGTAAAGCCATATTCCTTCTGCAGGTCCTTGAGGAGCTTAAGGATCTGCGCCTGGATGGTCACGTCGAGGGCCGTGGTCGGCTCGTCGCAGATCAGGATCTCCGGCTGGCAGGACAGGGCGATGGCGATAACGATGCGCTGGCGCATGCCGCCGGAATACTGGAAGGGATAGTCGTCAAAGCGGTTCTCCGCATTGGGAATGCCGACCTGCTGCATAAGCCGCAGCGCCCGCTTCCTGGCCTCCCCGTAGGTGCAGTCCTGGTGCTTTAGGATAATGGAGGTGATCTGCTCCCCGATGGTGATGATGGGGTTGAGGCTCGTCATGGGGTCCTGGAAGACCGTGGCGATCCGGCGGCCGCGGATCAGGCTCCAGTCGGCCGGGTTCGTGATCTTGGACACATCCATGACGCGCTTACCGTAAAGGACGCCGTCCTTTTCTTCCTGGAACTCCACAAAGAGCGTGCTCTTGCCGGCAATATGGCGGCGCACATTCGGATCGGAAACATCCTTCCCCTCGCGGAAGGCCTCGGTGTAATCGGCGATCAGCTTCTGGGCCAGGGCCTTTTCCTTCCGCTTCCTGCCCTGGAAGGCGGAGAGGGTGATCTCCCTGGCGATGCGCGCGCAAAGCGACTGCATCTCCTCTGTGGCGGGGGAAGAAATCTCCTTCGCATAGGCCGCTTTCAGGGCGTTCTGCTTCTCCTGGAAATCCTTAAGGTAAGAGGCGTCCTTTAAAAGGGACTTGCGCCTCTCGTCCACCAGAAGGCGCTTCTCCTCCTGCTTGGCCTTGATGGCCTTCTCCAGGCTCTGGATGAGGGCCTCGGTCTCCCTGATCTTATCCTTTTCCTTATGCGGGTCGAAGGTCTGCTTTAAGTTGGCGTTCTCCGTGCGCTGGTAGACAAGGTCATTAAGCTCCCGGGTAAAGCGGGCCTCTTCCTCCTCGGAGAGGGAGCCGCGCTTTTCCTTTTCATCCTGGAGGGCGCGTATCTTTCCGTAGGTTTCGGCGCCGTAGGTCAGCGGAATGTTCTTGAGGAGAGCTTCCTCGGCCATGGTCTTTATGGCTGTGGCCTTAGAGGACAGGGGAAGGGAAGCCTTCGAGAGCTCTTCATCGTTAAACAGGATCTCGCCGTTCGAGATGAAACCGTTGCTGTCCAGCATGCCGGCGAAGGTCTTGGTAAAGACGGATTTTCCCGAGCCCGACTCGCCCACGATGGCGATGGACTCGTTTTCGTAGATATCCAGGGAGATGCCCCGGATGGCCGTCAGGATGCGGCCGCGGACCCGGAACTTAACGTGCAGGTCCTTGACAGAGAGTAACACTTTTCTTTTTTCCACAGGGCGCCTCCTTTACATATGGGTCCGGGGGTCCGAGGCATCGCCCAGGTTCTGCCCGGTCACGTACAAGGCGACGGTGATGATGGAAGCCAGGACGACCGGGCTCCAGAACTCAAAGCCCCAGCCCGGCGTCACCATGGCGCTCTCAGCCTCGTAAATGAGGCGGCCCAGCGACATATCCGAAAGGCCCATGCCGATGTAGGCCAGGAAGACCTCGTAGGAGATATAGGACGGGATCTCCACGGCGATGTAGGTCACAATGACGGAGGTCATAAAGGGCAGGATGTTCTTGGTGGCGATCCGGGTAATGGGGGTGCCAAGGCAGCGGGAGACCAGGTTATAGTCGCGGTCGCGGATGATGATGACCTGGGTCCTTATGAAGTAGGCGATGGCGATCCACCCGGTAACTGTAAGGGCAAAGACCATGGTCCAGAAGCTGGGCGAGAAGATGAGCACCAGCACCGAGATCAGGAGGATGTAGGGCACATTGCCCACAATGTTGTACACCTCGGTCATGACCATGTCGACCTTTTTGGAAAAGCCCCACACGGCGCCGATGAGGACGCCGAGGGTCATGTTGATGGCCGCGCAGACCAGGGCCAGCGAGATGGAAATGCGGGCGCCGTTCCATATGGCGTCAAAGGTGGACTGGCCGGAGGCGCCGCTTCCCAGGATCCAGTGGATGTTGGCGCCGAACTTTTCCATGGCCTTTGTGGGTCCCAGGTGCTTGGCGGAGGCGTCCATCAGGTTGGCAAAGCGGTCGTAGTGGCTGACGGCCGGATAAATATAGGTGAACAGGATGACAAACAAAAGGATGGCCAGGATGATGATGTTGATCTTTTTCCGGAAAAAGACCCGGAAAACGGACCGCCAGTAGGAGTAGCGGGGAGCCGTGATCTTTTCGGATTCCAGGTCATCGTGGCTGATGTGGGAAAAGAGCTCAGCGTCGCTCATTCCCTCAATGCGGGCGAGGTCGTCCGCGGACAGAGTCGTGTTCATAAGCGTCTCCTTTCCTTTACCGTGCTTTGGACGAGAAGGATATTCTCGGGTCGACCATGGACATCAGCACATCCCCCAGTATCACGGCGGTGACAGAAAGGAGGGCATAAAACAGGGTTACGCCGACAATAACGCCATTGTCGTAGGAGTTGATGGCTATGGTGAGAAGGTTGCCGGCGCCGGGAATGACATAAACCCTTTCCGTGATGATGGCGCCGACAAGGGCTCCCAGGACGCTGGCCGGGATGCCGTGGATGATGGGGATGGCCGCGTTCTTAAGAATGTGCCTGGAGAAGATCTCGCCCTCCGAGAGGCCGCCGGAGCGGGCGAACTTGACATAGTCCGCGTTCATCTGGTCGATCATGTAGCGGCGCAGCCACTTCATCAGGTTTCCGATGGAGGGCAGGGCGAGGGACACGATGGGCAGCACATACATCAGCTTCCCGGTGGACTCCATGTCGAAGGTGGTGGGAAGCCCGAGCCGGCCGCCGATGGCCTTGAACAGGAAGATATAGGCCAGGGAGGGCACGGCGATGATGAACACGATGTAGATGGTGCCCAGCTTGTCGATGAGCTTGTCCTTGTGCCTGGCCATGGCGATGCCGAGCGGCACGCCGAGCAGGTAAGCCAGGAACACGGCGATGATGCCGATGACAAAGGAGTAGCCCATCTTGGAAAAGCCGGCCTTGATGGTCTGGACGCTGGTGTAGTCGTCCGTGTAGCGGTCAGAGAGCACCCGGCTGGTCTCACGGGAGCCGGGGACATAGACCGCGCTGTGCAGGTCGTCCGCCGAGCTCTCCGTAAGGCCGGAGGGGTAGGTGATGACGGAGGGCGTGTAGGACCCCTGCGCCCTTGTCATGGTGGTAAAGACATCAACGCCCGCGTTAACGGTATAGGACTTGCCGAGGTTGATGGTCAGCAGGTTCTGGTGGACATAGGGGAAGGTCCTGTCCACATAGAACAGATACTTGTGCGTGGTGCCGTTGCCGATGATGGCCGGGGCAAAGGTCTTTCCGCCGTACACCGGGTCGTGGAGCGTAAAGGTAAGGCCCCTTTCGCCCACATCCTCCTTCACCGCGTGGATGTTGTCCACGGTGAACAGGCCGGTGACGTAGTTAACAAGGCGGGTGTAGAGCGGCTTGTCCTTGTAGGCAAAGTACTGCTGCTGGCCGCCGGTGGCCACCTTCCGGGCCGAGGCCATGATGGCGTTCAGGCGCTGGACCGCGTAGCCCTGGGACTCATAGTATTCCCGGAACTTCGCCACGTATTCGGCCGTTTCCGGGGAGTCGTTTTCGCTGGTGCGGCCGATGGAGATGACCGATGAGCGCGTGGCGTCGTCGATCTCGCCGTTGTTATAGAGCATGTTGATGTAGTCCGCATAGGTGACATAGGTCATATAGCCAAATTCCTGCCACATGCGGTATTTGTACACCGTTTTCTGGTTGTTGCCCAGGTTCCGGTATACATTATCGGCAGCAAAGATGAGGTCGCGGTTCATCAGGGAGTAGATCATGATCATGACGATGCCTACCACGATGAAGACCGAGACCAGACCATGCAGAATTCTCCGTATTAAATATTTGGTCATGGTATTTTCCCTCTCTTAATGAGGTCAGAAAGTCAGGAGGGGACGGTAAATGCAGGTTCTTCCGGGATCGGATGGGGTACACTTATGGGAATCCCGGACGGAAAAGACAGGAGAAGGAAGCCCCGGCATGCTCCGGGACACAGCTTCTCCTGTCCTGGGAGAGCCCGGGGAAAGCATGGCAGCGCTTCCGGCTGTACGGTTTCATCGCATAAAACCTAACCGTACAGCCAGAACTGTTCAGCCGTTTCCCAGGCTCATCAGATCAAAGGATAATTAGAACATACCCATGGACTTGACCATGTAGCCGGCATAGTCGGGAAGCATGGTATCCAGGTAGGTCTGGGGATCGCCGTAGTCGGGGCCCCAGCCGGAAACATCCATGATATCGGCGTTCATTTCATAGCCGAATTCCGGATAGTAGCCGGCATAGTACCAGTCAGCAATAGCATCGCACTTGATAAGGTTGACCTTGACATAGCCGGTCAGGGTACCCTCAAGGGACTGCTTGAAGACGTTGGCGCGGTTGGTGTACACTTCGCTTCCGGCGAAGTAGGGGATATCGATCTGGATGGGGTTGTCGGTATCAAAGGTGACACCGGCAGCGGCGAGCTCATCGGCGGCAATAGCCAGCTCTTCTACCGCGTAGTCGGGGTTGAACCAGCCGTCAAAGCCGTCGCTGGAGCCGATACCGCCGTCAGCCTCGGCGTCAAATGCGGTGATGGGCATGCCGTCGGCATCGATCTGGGCCTGAAGGATGGCGCCGTAGAAGGTGCCGGCCGGGAAGGTGACATCCTCGCCGTTAATGGCAACGGTCACATCCTCGGGAAGGGAAACAAAGGTGCCGGGGGTGTAGGTGTTGCGAAGGTTGTTGAGCTTCAGATCCTCGCCGATGGACTGGGCGTTGTAGGAACCGCGGTCCAGGGAGCACATAAGGGCGCGGCGGAAGTGTACGTTCTGCATGGCGGCAGCGGTGCGCTCGGCCTCGGCAACGGTCTTGCCGGAGATGGCGGTGTTGGGGTCGTTGTAGTTGGCAAAAGCCTTGCGGTTGATGTTGAAGAAGCCCATGTAGGAGGTGCCGTCGGTACCGGAGACATAGGCGTACTGGTCGAAACGGCCGTCCTTCTTGGCGGCTTCCACAGCGGCGGTGTTGAGGCCGGCGCCGTCAAGGACGCCGTTCTTCTGGTCGTTATAGGCCTTGGTGGCATCGGTGCCGTCGTTGTACAGCCAGGTCAGGGTCTTGATGTTGATGTTGTCCTTGTTCCAGTAGGATTCGTTGGCCTTGAAGACGATGGTGTTCTTCTCGGTGGCGTTGGTGACGAGGTACGGGCCGCAGTAGGCAATGTGGTCGGGGTCCTTGCCGTACAGGTAGGAGGGATCGTCCTTGGAGAAGTCGGCGCCGAACTTGCCGCCCTGGGAGACATAGTAGTCGCGGCTCATGGGAGCGAAGCAGTTGTAGCCGAGCATGGTCAGGAAGAAGCTGCAGGGAGCTTCCAGGGTGTACTGCAGGGTATGGTCGTCAATAGCCTTGACGCCGACCTGGGAGAAATCGGTGGTATCGCCGTAGATGTAGGCATCGGCATTGAGGATGCCGCAGCCGTCGCCGCCCACCAGGTACTCAAGGCCGCCCTGGGCGTCCATCATGTGCTGCATGCCGGCCACAAAGTCGTCGGCCTTGACATCGGCAACGGTACGTCCCTGGGAGTCGACCCAGACAGCGCCCTCGCGGATGGTGAAGGTGTAGGTCAGGCCATCTTCGGATACGGTATAGCCGGTGGCCAGGGCGGGCTGCTGGACGTTCTCCATGTCGTACTCCATCAGGCCGTCGTAGGTGTTGACAATGGCTTCGGAGTCCGCGGAGCGGGAGGTGTTAAGGGCATCCCAGGTAACCGGGTCGGACGGATAGCCGTAGTTGTAGGTATCTTTGATCTTATAGCCTTTTTCGGTCAGGAAATCCTTGACCCAGGCTTCAAACTCGCCGGTGCCCTTCATCTCGGCCCAGGTGGCCTTGATGACATCGCGGTCCTCGGGGATGATGGGCTTGTCGCAGACCACCGCGTTGTGGAAGCGGTCGCTGTCATTGCCCCAGAGGGTGGTGTTGATGGTGTAGGGAGCCACGCAGCTGATGGCATAGTTGCCGCCACGGGTGGTCAGCGGGATCATAAGGGCAGCTTCGAGCATCTTGGCTTCGGAAATGGCCATGAGGGCAAAGCGCTCGGAAAGGTTTTCAGCTTCCTTGGCTTCGGTATAGTACTCCAGGTACTCGCCCAGGTTGGCCTCGTAGAGAGCGGTGGACTCATCACTCCAGGTCTCGGCACTGAAAGTCTCCGGATAGGCCTCGGCGGCCAGGCGGTCAGCTTCGGCAGCAGAAGCGCCAAGGCTAAGTGCCATAGCGGCGGCCATTGCCAGAGCCGTCGTTTTCTTAAGTTGGTTGATCATTTTAGTTACCTCCTTCATTTTAAATATGCGAAAGGGCGAAAGCCCTTTCAAACCTTTTTGGTTTATCACTCTATTATAGCATAGGGGAAAAGAGTTTTCAACAGGGGAAGTCCTACTTTCTTCCGTTTACGCTTACCTGGCGGTAGGGTGTGGGGGGGCGCTATGTTTTTTTATCTTTACTATTTTACTCTTACCTGGCGGTAGGCTGTTAGGGGGCGCTATGTTTTTTTATTTTTATATTTTACTCTTACCTGCCGGTAGGTGCCAGGGGAGGGGG
>CAMNNO010000080.1 GCA_946545475.1 uncultured Blautia sp. | reverse complement strand
CGCGGGGCGCCCGTCACCGCCAGGTGACAGTTTCCTATGGGCGCCCCTGCGATAAAAACAGATAGGGCCAGTCCCCGCGGGTGGGGGCCTGGCCCTGTTTTTTCGAATGGCGTTGGCAGCGGTCGCTTTAGTGACCGCGCAGTTCGTTTTTTTACAGAAAAGAGGGAAATAACATGCCAGCTGATCGAAGCGTGTCAACGACAGTTTTTAATGTTCAGACTTACTGCATTCACGATGGCCCGGGCATCCGGGTGACGGTTTTTGTCAAGGGATGTCCGCTGCGCTGCGCCTGGTGCGCCAACCCGGAGTCCAACGAGAGCTATCCGCAGCTTCTGTTTTATAAAGATAAATGCACGGCCTGCGGCCGGTGCGTGGCGGCATGTCCGAAGCAGGCCATCAGCATCGGGCAGGTGGGTGATAAGATGAAGGCCATTACAGACCGGGAAAAGTGCGTCAACTGCGGCGCCTGCACTTCCGTCTGCGTGAACGAGGCCCGGGAGATCGCCGGGGAGACCATGACGGTGGACGAGGTCATAAAAAAGGTGCTAAAGGACAAGCTCTTCCTGGATGCCTCCGGCGGCGGCATGACCTTAAGCGGCGGCGAGATGCTGTTCTGCCCGGACTTTTCCGAGAACCTTCTCATGGCCGCCAAGGAGGAAGGACTTCACACCGCCGTGGAGAGCAGCGTGTTCGCCTCCCGCCAGGTGATCGACCGGATCTACCCGCATGTGGACCTGGCCATGTGTGACTTTAAGCACATGGATTCCCACAAGCACAAGCTCTACACGGGCGTGCCCAACGAGCCGATCCTGGACAATATCAAGCACATTTACCACGACCTCAAGAAGGAGATCTGGGCCCGTGTGCCCTGCATCACCGGCTACAACGACGACAAGGTAAACATCGCCGCCACCGCCAAATTTATCCGGGACGAGCTGGGGACCGACGTGAAGGTCTGCCTGCTTCCGTACCACAGGCTGGGGGAATCGAAAAACGAAAGCCTGGGGCATGAGATGGACCTCTCCATCGACATTCCCACCGACGCCTATATGCAGGAGCTTAAGGCCCTTGTGGAATCCTATGGCTTAAAGGCGCAGGTTGGGGGCTGAAAAAAAGAAAACAAAAAAGCAACCGCCCTACGCCAAAGGAATAACGGTTGCTTTTCCGTAACCAAAAACCAAGGCTGACCGTTTTACGCCGGCACCTTTTCTGTTATTAATATAGCACAGGCTGGTTATGCTGTCAAATGATTTTTGGAAGAAACGGGGACGGCCCTCTTTTCTTGTGTTTATAAGAAAAGAGAGCCGTCCCGTTTTTTACTTATTCCAGATAGCCTTCAAAGAAATCCAGCGTTTCATTGATGACCTGGGGCCATTCGCCGCCGTGGGGGGCTCCACCGACAACGATGAAGTCGACAATGTTGGCGCCCTGGCTCATGGCGATATCGTAGGCGCGCAGCATCAGGTCGAAGCCGTTGCGGTCCTCGGTGCCGCCCACATACAGGGTCGGGATGGTAATGGTGCTCCAGTCAAAGAACTCGGGCTCCACAAAGGCGCCGGAGGGGCTGGCCGCAGAGAAGCGCTCCGGATAGGTGGCCGCCTGGTACCAGGTGCCGCAGCCGCCCATGGAGATGCCCATGATGAACACGTTCTTCTCATCAATGTTCCACTTGCTCTCTACAAAGTCCATGGCAATCTGGACATTGTCGCCGGAAAGGCGGATGTCTTCAAGCTTCTCGGGGGAATGGCCGGCGGGGTTCTGGGGGTCGGTCTCATCCGTGATGGGCAGCTGGCCGGCGGGCTGTACCCACATGCCGAAGTTGCAGAGACGGCAGTAGGCTTCCGGCCACATAAAGATGTATCCATACTCTTCGGCGGCTTTCATGAGGGCCGGACCGTTAGCGCCATCCGGGATGGAAGCAGAGTTGCCGGAAGCGCCGTGAAGCTGGACGACCATCTTGTTGGGCACGTTCTCGTCATAGGTGGAGGGGATGTAAACGATCACGGATTCGAGGCGGTTGACCTCTTCGTTATAGTAAGCCCAGTAGCTCTTGCCGACAGGCTTGCCGCGGAAGAACATCTTAAGGTTGTAGACATCGGCAGAGGTCACTTCAAACTCGGGCGCGTTGCCAAGGCCGAAGAAGCCGTTCCTCTCGCCATAGGTCTTGCCAAAGCCCTGGGTCAGAAGGCTTTTAATGGGAACATAGATCATTCCGCCTTCTTCGTAGGGAGCGGCTTCCAGCTCGCCCTCTCCGGTGTAGAAGGTGGCAGCCGTCTCGCCGAGCGCGATCTCGGCGCTGACGCCGGCGTGGGTGAGGGTGAGCTTGCCGTCTTCATTGATCACGGCAAAATCCGGGGCATAGAGCATGGCAAGGTCGTTCAGGGAGATGAAGGTGACGCCGTCCGTGGTGACAAGCGGGGTTTCCAGCATGTAGGCATAGTAGTCCAGAAGGACGCGGTCCGCGTTCTCGGTGTAGAAGATAGCTGCCGGCTGCCAGCAGTAGGCGTTCCCGTTGGGGGAAGTGGTGGACACCGCCGGGACGGCCGGCTCCTCAGCCGCCTGCGCAAAAACAGGGGCTGCTGCCATAAGGCAGAGAGCAGAGGCGAGGATCAGAGATTTCCTGACAAGATCTGATTTCTTCATAGAAGCTCCTCCTTTAATGTGGGTGTAGAAGTTTGCTGCGCGTGTGAAGTGAGAACACGCAGCAGGGTTACACGGCCTGAGAAATGGCTTCGGGCCAGTGAGATGATTACCGTAAAAAATTATACCAGATGGCGGGGAGAGACGCAAGAATCGACAGTATATTTTTCACAGGGGAAATAGTATTTACAGAAACAAATCTGTTAAGAGTAGATAAAATGCCAGGATCAGACCCAGCCGCTTGCGGCTGAGCCGTGAATAGTAGCCCTGTATGTCAGTCGTCACTCCTTGGGGCACGTCTGGAATTGGATATGTGCAGAGCAAAGGATAAAATCCGATGATATTCAATTGATTATTATACGCACTTATGGTACAATTGAACAAAAATAAAAGACACTCCACGTGCATCTCTTCCCGCAAAAGCACCGGTTTTGGCCCTGGCGGGAGGCGGATGGCGCAGGCATTGCACGGAACTGATATTCAGGAAAAAGCGATGAAAGTCAAAAAAAATCTAATTCTACCATTTTATTCCCTGCTCCTGGCCGTTTTTCTCATCATGCCGCCGGACATATCGCTGGCCCAGGATCTCACCGGGGCCCTCTGGCCCGAGAACTCACTCTACACCGTCTATTATGACGGCAAGCTCCAGGTGGACGCCAGCCATACCGGCGATGGCTATTTTTACGCATCCGTTCCCAGCGGCAGCCGGCACAAGCTAAAGCTCCGGGTCGCCAAGGACGGCACCACATTGACGTATGACCTCTCCGGGGAGGGGAACAGCGAACTATTCCCTCTCCAGCTTGGCAGCGGCAGCTACCAGGTATCCCTTTACGAGAACGTCTCCGGCAAAAAATATGCCCAGGAAGGGCGGGTTGACCTGTGGGTCAGCTTAAACCGCGAGGATATTGCTTTTCTTTATCCTAACCAGTATGTTAACTATAGCCTGAGATCCCTGGTCACCGCCATGGCGGATGAGCTCGCGGCAGGGCAGAGCAGCGCCCGTGGGTATTACGACGCGGTACAGAGCTATATGCAGACGGACTTCCTTTACGATTACATCAAGTCCGTGACCGTGGCCGGCGGGGCCCTGCCGGATATTGAAGGGTGCTGCGAAAAGCGCATGGGCATCTGCCAGGACCTTTCGGCTGTCATGGTGGCCATGCTGCGCCAGAGAGGCGTCCCGGCCAGGCTGATGATCGGCTATGCGGACAACAATTATCACGCCTGGACAACGGCTACCGTGGATGGCGAGGAGATCTTTTTCGATCCCACGGCGGCTTTAAACGCCATTGCAAAACCGAAGGATTATACGCTGGAACGCTATTATTGAAGGCGGCCTTGCGGCATATCTTTGAACAGTAAAACGTATTCCCTCCCCTGTCCCCCTCCCCAGGGGCACGCCAGTTGGTTGTGAGGGTAAGGGAATTTTATGTTTACTCTGCTTTAGTATTATTATGAATTGCTATAGGCGTCATAATGGAGGATTTTGATGGAGGAGATTGTATGAAGAATAGGCAGAATAAAGGTATATCCAGCGCAGAGCTCAGCACGTTCTGCGGCCAGGTGGCGCTCATCCTGGAGTCGGGCCTTCCCCTCTATGACGGGATGGAAACTCTTGTTGGAGCTGATAAAAAAAGCGACAACCTGGATATGTATAAAAAGGCAAGCGAAGGCGTGACCGCCATGGGTACGCTCTACGAGGCCCTTAAGCAGGACGAGCGGTGGCCCTCTTATCTGGTGGAGATGGTGGGCATCGGCGAGCGGTCGGGGCACCTGGAGCAGGTCCTTCGGGGGCTGGAAAGCTACTATGCCCGCGAGGAGCGCATCCGGAGCACCATAAAGAGCGCCGTTACCTATCCCATTACGCTGGGCATCATGCTTTTCCTCATTGTTCTCATCATGCTGTGGCGGGTGCTGCCCATCTTCCGGCAGGTCCTGGGAAGCATGGGCGTGGGCGACAGCTCTGTCGGCACCATGCTTATGCGCGCGGGCGCCGTTGTGGGCTGGGTCGTGCTGGCCGTGGTCGGGGTCGTCATCCTGGCCGCCCTCGTCCTTGCCCTGCTTATGCGTACCGGCAGGCGGGAACAGGTTATGGCCTTCCTCCAGAAGATCTTCCCGCCGGCCGGGGAGCTCACCCGGCACTTATCCGCCTCCCGCGTGGCCGGCGTTCTGTCCATGATGCTGGGCTCCGGCTTCACCACCAACGAGGCACTGGAAATGACGGCCAATGTCCTGAACGATAAAACAGCCGCCGCCAAGGTCCTCCAGATCTCCGAGGGCATGGCAGCCGGCAAGCTCTATGCGGATGCCATTGAGGAGACCCATCTCTTCGACGAGCTGGAAATGCGCATGATTCGCATGGGCGCCGCCACCGGCCGCGACGACCAGGTGCTGGGGAAGATAGCCGTCCTCTACGAAGAAAACGTCGAAAATGGCATCACCCGGCTGGTATCCATCATAGAGCCCACACTGGTCGCTCTCCTTTCGGTTGTCGTCGGAGCCGTCCTCCTGTCCGTCATGCTGCCCATGGCAGGCATTCTTTCCAGCATGTGAAGAAGCAGCGAGCCAAGGTCATAGAACTGCCAAGCTTGCGACGCGAAGCTAGTACTTTAGGGCTTGAGCAGTTCTATGACCTTGGCGGTGCTGCTTGCCAGCGGCAAGCGCTTAGCACCGACCGAGCCGGCAGGCGAGACCGCCAAAACATGAGCAAGTAGCGCGATAGCGCGGATTGCGAATGTTTTGAGCATGGCGTGAGCGCGAAGCGCGGAGCCATGCGGGCTTCTTCAAAAGAAGCCCCGAGCCAAAGGCATGGCAAGAATACAGCAGTTACCTGTGAAAGGAGTAGAATGGGTTGAATAGAAAAGATGTTTTAAAGCTGGCAGCCGTAGCCGCCCTGCTCCTCATTTTTATCGGCGCAGCCTCCTGGACGGGCCGCATGCAGAGCAGCGAGGAGGCGCGGATTGTCCGGGACGCGGTGCGGCGGGCGGCCCTCACCTGCTACGCGGTGGAAGGCGCCTTCCCGGATGACCTCGACTATTTAAGAGAAAATTATCATCTGTCCTATAACGAGGACAGGTTCATTGTTTCCTATGACGCGTTCGCGTTTAACCGTATTCCGGACATCTATGTTCTTGAGAGGGGGGCAATGACGCGTTGAAAGAAAAGGTGCGCCAAGAGCATTCCATCGAGAATGTGTTTATCTTTGTTTTGCTGGGTGTTTTCGCCGTATTTTCCATGGTCATGGTGCTGCTGGGCGTCCGGGCCTACCGCTCCATGGGAGAGCGGGCGGACGAAAACAATATCACCCGGCTGCTCTCCTCGTATGTGCGCAGCATGGTCCGCTCGGAAGACGGCCTGGCGGACATCCGGGTAGAGAGCGGAAGCGAAAACGGAATAGCCGACGGGTCGGATGTCCTCGTTTTCGAAGAAGACTTTGACGGGGATGTCTATCTCACCCGCATTTATGTCTACGACGGCTTCCTCCGGGAATGGTTTTCCGAAGAAGCCTACGCCTTCAATCCCGCCCAGGGCGACGAGATCTGCGAGGCAGGCGCGTTCCGGGCAGCCATAAACGGGAGTCTTCTTTCGGTAGAGCTTGAAAGCGCTGCCGGGCAGGCCATCCGTTCTGACATCAACCTTTATGCCCGGGGTGAAGGGAGGGATTACTCATGAGCAGCGAAAAAAAAGCGAATGCCCTCCTGCTGGAGATCCTGATCGTCATCCTGTTCTTCATGCTCGGGGCGATCATCCTCATGCGCGTGTACCAGAAGGCTTATCTTGAGGGCGACCGCTCGAAAGCCCAGACACAGGCCTTAAGTGAGGCACAGTCCGTGGCGGATCGACTGTATTCGGCCGTAAATACTGGGACGGAAGAGGCTGATTTAGAAGGCTTTGAAAAAGAGCTTTTGGACATGGGGTTCATGCCTTGTGAAGGCGCCGGCCAGGCAGGAGAGCCTTCCGATGGGCAAACCTTCTTTATGAGGGAGGGGGAGGGCTACCGGCTCGTTGTCGGAGTGCAGCCGGATGTTTTTTCCTTCTCCTATGGGACTATGAGCTTTCAGAGGGCTTTTATTCAGGCTTACTATCAGGAAGAGAAAATGTTTGAGCTTCCTGTTACTCACTATGCCGGCTTTACTGCGGAAGAGGATAATGGGGGAGTTTGAGAAATGAGGGGGGTAGTGCGGTATGTTTCTTATACCCTGTCCATTTTACTCTTACCTGCCGGTAGGCGCAGGGGAGGGGGCCGCTCAGAGTTGCGCTTCCCGCGTCCCTCTCCCCTGCATCCCTCCCCCCAGGGGCACGCCAATTGGTTGTGAGGGTGGGGCACTTATAGAAGGAAAATTTTTTTCTGAAAGTATGTAAAAATCAGATATTATATATTTGTTATCGGTCTCTTTCCTGCAAATGGGGTCAGGCCCCCGGAGAGGGGCCTGACCCCATTTTATTGTGAATATAGAAAGGTCGGAAAGGCCATGAACAGAAAAAGCAGTATCAGCATGGGACCGGGAGCGGCGTCTTTGACACTGGTCTTTGTTATGCTGACGATAAGCGTGCTGGGTATGCTCTCTTTATTGACCAGCCGGAACGAACGGCGGCTGGGGGAGAGGAGTGCCCTTGTTATTGAGGATATTTATCAGCTGAACAGTGAAGCGGAATATATTTACGGGTGCATTGACGGGGTCCTTGCCGGGTGCGAGGCAGAGGCAGCTGATGAAAATGCTTACTATGCCCTGGCATCCAGGCGCCTGGAAGATATGGCGGATGCGCTGGACGATGATACGGGCATAGAGGAGAGCGAAGAGTCCCTGTCCGGAAACGCGGGCAGTACCGAGCCCTATCAGGACGTTAAAGATCTCCTGTCCGGAAATGTGGCCATCACGGATTTCTATATAGAAGATAATTTTGTGGCCTGGACCATGGAAGGCGGCGGCCGGGCCCTGGAGCTTTGCGTGGAGATCCTTCCATCGGAAAGCACGCCCCGCCTTAAGTGGATACAGCACAACCTCTATGTGACCGGGATGGAGGACGATCTATGGACCTGAAAGAGCTGCTGACACAGACCCTGGAAATGAGCGGATCGGATCTTTTCATCATCCCGGGGTCATGTCCCACCATCAAGACACACGGCATTATGTATCCTCTCGCCGACCACGCCATGACGCCGGAGGAGGCCCATGGCCTGGTCGAAGATATGTACCGGCTGGCGGGGCGGGATCCCGATCTCATAAACATCAACGGGGACGACGACTTTTCCTTTGCCCTGACAGATGTCAGCCGCTTCCGCTGCAACGCCTACAAGCAGAGAGGGTCGCTGGCGGCGGCGTGCCGCGTGATCTCGTTCGGCCTGCCGGATCCGGACGAGCTGGGGATTCCGAAGCTCGTCATGGATCTTGCCCGTTACCAGAACGGCATGATACTGGTCACAGGCCCGGCCGGCTCCGGAAAGAGCACCACCCTGGCCTGCCTCATCGACCGCATCAACTCCACCCGCAGCGGGCATATTGTGACCATCGAGGACCCCATCGAATACCTTCACAAGCATAAAAAATCCCTGGTCAGCCAGAGGGAAGTGCCGAACGACGCGGTGACGTTTCCGAGCGCCCTCAGGGCGGCCCTCCGGCAGGCCCCGGACGTAGTCATGCTGGGCGAGATGCGCGACACCGAGACCATCAGCACCGCCATCACCGCCGCCGAGACCGGCCACCTGCTCCTGTCCTCCCTCCATACCATAGGAGCCGCCAAGACCATCGACCGCATCATCGACAGCTATCCGGCCGAGCAGCAGGCCCAGATGCGGCTGCAGCTCTCCATGGTGCTGAAGGCCGTGGTATCCCAGCGCCTTCTGCCAACGCAGGACGGCTGGCGCGTCCCGGTCTTTGAGCTCATGGTGGTCAACACCGCCATCCAGAACATGATCCGCGACGGCCGCACCCCGCAGATCGAAAACGCCATCGTCGGCGCCCACGGCCAGACCATGCTCTCGATGGACAGCGGCCTTTTCTCCCTCGTCCGCGACGGCCGCATCACCCGCGATACCGCCCTCTCCCATGCGGTAAACTCGGAGACTCTCGCCAAAAGGCTTTGACAGAAAGCTAAAGGAAACATATAACCGATGCTTTGAGAAGTATACGTGAACTACCACAGACCGTAAAGGTCTGTGGTTTCTGTTAAATGGATCACCAGACTAAGTATTCAGAAACGGATACTGCGATATTCAGGTCATGAAAATTTAACCCAACAAGGAAGTCCCCCGCCTCTAAGCCGACAAGGCGTAGGCGGGGGTAGGGGACTTACTTGTGTCAGGCGGGGATTCAAGCCCCGCCTGGCAGTCCGCGAAGCGGACTATTGGGTTAGCCGCAAGTAGCGAAGCGGATTGCGGCTTACCTTTGACTGAGGTCAGGTACCCCAGTGGAAAGGAGTGATACTACGGGATTGTATTTAAACCCTGAGGTAACAGCTTTCGAGGAAGCCATCCATTCACCTATCTATATAGACAAAACCGAGATGATCACCTTTCTCAACACGCTTGTCCATACAAAACAGAAATATGTCAGTGTATCCCGGCCGCGTCGTTTTGGAAAAACGATGGCGGCAGATATGATTTCGGCATATTACTGCCGGGAAGTTTGCGAAAGGCCTCTTTTTGAAAAACTTAAGATTGCGGCAAAAGAGGGGCTTTCATTAAGCTGGGACGCATATCTTGGAAAATTTAATGTTATCCGTCTTGTCATGACCGATTTCATAAAGCGAAACAAAACAGTGGCAGAATCCCTTAGCTTGTTGTCAAAGCGTCTGCTTGGAGAACTTAAGGAAACCTGTCCGGAAATGGAGCCTGACGAAGACGACTTCATTTTCAGCTTCGAAAAGTTTTACCAGAAGACCAAAATACCTTTTGTCATTATTATTGATGAATGGGATGCCATCTTTCGCATCCGGAAAGAAGACAGAGATGGCCAGAGAGAATATCTGGACTTTCTCCGGGATTGGCTGAAAGACAAGAACTCTGTTGCCCTGGCTTATATGACGGGTATCCTTCCGATCAAAAAATATGGCCAGCACTCGGCTCTTAACATGTTTTCGGAATATGCGATGACCCACCAGAAGCAGCTGGCATCCTACACAGGCTTTACCGAGCGGGAAGTAAAAGAACTCTGCCAGGCTTACAACATGAGCTACGATGAGATTTCAGACTGGTATGATGGCTATCTCGTCAGCGAAGATATCCCCATAGACAAACGTGACAGCTATCGCAGAAAAGAATATACGGATCAGGCATTTTCCATCTACAATCCCCTTTCCGTGGTGGAAGCCATGCTGTCAGGTGAGATCAGAAACTACTGGAACCGGACCGAGACCTACGAAGCGCTTGCTGACTATATCCGGATGGACTTTGACGGCATGAAGAGCGAGGTAGCCCTCATGATGGACGGCGGACGGGTCAAGGTGGATATTTCAAAATACCAGAATGATATGACCACGTTCTATAATAAGGACGATGTCCTGACATTGCTTGTACATCTGGGATACTTAAGCTATGATGCCGAGGCAGGCGAAGTCTTCATCCCGAACCGCGAGATCCTGGACGAGTTCCGGATATCCACAGACACAGAGGACTGGAATCCGGTATTCAAAGCCCTGCGGGAGTCTGATGAGCTTTTGAAGGCAACCTGGGCTATGGACGAGGAAAAAGTCGCGCGACTTCTTGAAAGAGCCCACGACCAGGCCGGCAATCAGACCTACAACAGCGAGGCCGCCCTAAGCTACGGTGTACAGCTCGCCTATTATGCCGCCCGGAAATACTATACCAGTATTCTTGAGGTGGACAGCGGAAAAGGCTTTATCGATATCGCCTATCTGCCATCGCCCAGATACCCGGATAAGCCGCTTCTCCTTATCGAACTGAAATACGAAAAGGACGCCGACACAGCCATAAACCAGATCCTGAAGCAGAACTATCCGGACAAACTGGCGCACTATAAGGGCAATATGCTTCTGATAGGCGTGAGCTATAACAAAGATGCCAAAAATACAAGCAGTGACTTTAAGCACCATACCTGTAAAATAGTAAAGGCATAAGCTAATAGAATTTTAATGGGGTCAGGCACTCTGAGAGGGAGGTGACAGCATGGGCATGTATGTGAATCCGGGAAATGAAGGATTCGCAGAGATTCGGAAAAGCCGATACGTTGACAAGACAAAAATGATAGCCTTGATAAACGGGGCCATCGGCACAAAGCAGAAGCTGATATGCGTCAGCCGCCCCAGACGCTTTGGAAAATCCTATGCTGCCGAGATGCTCTGCGCATATTATGATAAGAGCTGCTGCTCTGAGGCTCTCTTTCGGGACCTGTCTATCGCAAAAGAGCCGACCTTTCCGCTTCACCTCAACGCCTACGATGTCATCTACCTGGACATGTCCAATATCATAGGAAAGACAGCGTCATCAGATATGGTCCGCTTTATGGAAAAAGCGATCACGGACGAGGTGCTGGATGCGTATCCGGATGTCCGGGAGGGAAGGGCTCTGGACGAAACCCTACTGAACGCCGTGCGGCATTCCGGCAGTAAATTTGTCATGATCATAGACGAATGGGATGCCCCCATCCGCGAAAGGCCGGAGGCAGAGCGGGAATATCTGCTGTTCCTCCGCACACTGTTTAAAAGCAGCGCCACGACAGCCGGAATCTTTGCCGCGGCTTATATGACAGGTATCCTTCCCATAAAAAAAGACGGATCGGAATCCGCCATATCGGACTTTGAAGAATATACCATGCTTGACCCGCAGGACTTTCAGGAATATATCGGCTTTACGGAAGCGGAAGTCAAAAGCTTATGCGCGGAAAACGGCATGAGCTTTGAAGAGGCCGAAAAATGGTACGACGGATATTCCTTTGAGCGCACGGCCGCCATCTATAACCCTTACTCCATCATGCAGGCCATGAAAAGGAAAAAATATCAGTCCTACTGGCGAAGATCGTCCTCCGCAGATGCCCTGGAGGATTACATCAAAGCCGATTTTGACGGGCTATTTGGCACCGTACTGGAGCTTTGCAGCGGGCTCGATATAACGGTAGACACTAGTGGCTTCAACAACGACATCAAAGATGTCCGATCAAAAGACGATGTTTTAACCATGCTGATCCATCTGGGATACCTCTCTTACAATGAAAACCTGGGAACGGTGCGGATACCCAATGAAGAAATCCGTATGGAATTTAGGCGTTCCGTAAGGGAGATCAATAACAGGGAATCCACAAAGCGCCTGATGGAAAGCCGGCAGCTGATCGCGGATACCATCGCCATGGATGCTGAAAAAGTGGCAAACGAGATCGAGCGCGTCCACGCGATGATCTCGGCTCCCACGCATTATAATAACGAACAGGCCTTGCGGAGCACCATTGCTATTGCCTATTACGCCTACGTTGACGACTATGTAAAATTTGAAGAACTGCCGACAGGCGACGGATACGCGGACATGGTCTTTCTCCCCAAGCGGACCTCCCACTGCCCTGCCTTGGTGATCGAACTGAAATGGAACAAAACCGCAGAGGGCGCCATCGCACAGATAAAAAATAAGCGATACGTGGAAGCTCTGAAAGATTACGGTGGAGAAATCTTATTAGTCGGCATCAATTATGATCGCGATAACAGGAAAAATTCCCGCGGGCACGAATGCGTGATTGAAAAATGTTTTCTGTAAACCAAGCAAAAGGATCTGAAAAAAACGGTTGGAGAATTTTGCTTTTTCTCAATTGTATATATTGATTTTTGACCTCAACTGTTGTATAATATATTTAATAAGGGACGCAACGTACCACTTAGAACAACTTGACCAGGGAGACGCACGCCATGAGAGGAAAGGGGAAAGATATTGTTCAGATGGCGGAGAGGCGCCAGAGGATCCTGGAGGCCGGCTTCGAGCTTTTCTCCGGGAGGGGCATTGACCTTGTCACCATGCCGGATATTGCGGAAGCCAGCGGCCTGGGACGAACGACCCTGTACCGCTATTTTTCCACAAAGACGGAGCTGGTCATTGCCATCGCTTTATGGAAGTGGAAGGACTATATTGATACCTATCAGGCTGCCACTCCGGAAGAGCGTCAAAGAGAGATGACCGCCGCCGAACAGCTGCGGTGGTATATGGATTCCTTCATTGACGTGTACCGCAACTACAGAGAGATCCTCCGCTTCAATTATTATTTCAACAGCTTTATCCGCAGCGAGGCGGTAGCACCCGAGCTGATGCAGCCCTATATGGACATGGTCAGCGACCTTGAGGTCGGTTTTCGTGCGCTTTATGAAAAAGGCCGGAAGGACGGGACCCTCCGGACAGGTATTACGGAAACTGCTATGTTTTCCAGCACCTTTCACATCATGTTGGCCGCGGTAACCCGGTACGCTATCGGGCTGCTGTATGTCCCTGAGGATGAAACAGACCCGGAGGGCGAGCTGCTCCTGCTGGAAAATGCCCTTCTGCGGGAATTTGTGACATGATGACTGCTCTTTTGTTTCTACTCTGCTTCATCCTTACTTTCCTGTGAACTTCCGACTAGAACCCAAAGGATAGGTGAGTTGGAG
>CAMNNO010000079.1 GCA_946545475.1 uncultured Blautia sp. | reverse complement strand
GGCTTCGCAACTCTGAGCGGCCCCCCCTCCCCTGGCACCTACCGGTAGGTAAGAGTAAAATAGGTAAGGTAGAAAGAAGCCCAACGCTCCTGGCACCTACGGTAGATAAGAGTAAAATAGGTAAGCTAGAAAGAAGCTCAGCGCCCCTGGCACCTACGGTAGATAAGAGTAAAATAGGTAAGCTAGAAAGAATCCCAGCGCCCCTGGCACCTACCGGTAGGTAAGAGTAAAATAGGCAAGCTAGAAAGAATCCCAGCGCCCCAGACCCCACCGCCAGGTAAGAGAAAAATAGAAGCTGTAATAGGACCCATAGCGCACCCAGACCCCAAAACCAGAACCTGCCGCCAGGCAAGAATAGCAAAAAAACATCAGGGGGGTACCGGGGGTGCTTCCCCAGGGAGAAAATACTATGAAGATCAAACTGGAAAACCTGACAAAAATATTCCCCAGCCGGGACAAAAAGGATAAGACCCCGGTCGTGGCCGTCAAGGATTTTGACTATGAGGTGACGGATGGCAGGCTTGTCGCTCTTCTTGG
The DNA here is from genome assembly GCA_946545475.1 of uncultured Blautia sp. Classification (GTDB taxonomy): domain Bacteria; phylum Bacillota; class Clostridia; order Lachnospirales; family Lachnospiraceae; genus Blautia_A. Next base: position 12,792 of record CAMNNO010000079.1, on the reverse strand, counting down.
CCCTTCCGGCTGCGGAAAAAGTACAGTTCTTAACATGATCTGCGGCCTTGAGGTACCAACCTCCGGCCGCATTTTTTTTGACAACGAGGATGTCACAGCCCTTCCTCCGGAAAAGCGGGGCGTGGGCATGGTCTTTCAGAGCTATGCCCTCTACCCTCACCTGACGGTGCGCCAGAACATCATGTTTCCCCTGGAAAACCTGAAAGGAAAGGACCGCCTTTCCAAAGAGGAGATGGAGGCCAAGGCGGAGGAGGCGGCCCGGCTCGTCCAGATCGAAGCTCTTATGAACCGGCGGCCCGGCGAGATGTCGGGCGGGCAGCAGCAGCGCGTCTCTATTGCCCGGGCTCTTGTCAAGCGCCCGAGGGTCCTGCTGCTCGACGAACCCCTCTCCAACCTGGATGCCCGGCTGCGCCTCCAGACCCGGGAGGAGATCCGGCGGATCCAGAGGGAAACCGGCATTACCACCATCTTTGTGACCCACGACCAGGAAGAGGCCATGAGCATTTCAGATGCCATTGTGGTCATGAAGGATGGGGAGGAGAACCAGACCGGCCGTCCCCAGGAGGTCTATGACGATCCCAAAAATCTTTTTGTAGCCAAATTCCTCGGAACACCGCCCATCAATGTCTTTGAGGGGCAGGTCCGCCAGGGCGCACTTTATGTCGGGAACGACCGGATACTGTCCCTGGCCGGCCTTAGTGGCGCCGACGGGCAGGCGCTCGCCCTGGATAGGGCGGGATCTGTGACAGTCGGCATCCGGCCGGAGGGCTTTATTGTCGACGCGGCCGGGCCTCTTCGCTGCACGCTCCGCTCCATAGAGGTCATGGGGCGGGATACCAGCATTGTGGCCGACCATCCTGCCTGCCAGGGCCTCACTTTCCGCGCCATTATAAGCTCGGAGAGCCGCGAGGGGCTTGCGGAGGGAGATGTCGGCTTTTCGGTCAGGCCCTCCAAGGTTCATATTTTCGACAAAGAGGGCAGGCGGCTTTACTTTAGCGTTGCCGGAGAACGGGGGTGACAGTGATGGGCAAAAAGGGCATGAAAGGCTGGCTTTACCTTCTGCCGGCCCTGGCTTTCCTGGGCGCTTTTATGGTCTATCCTCTTATTGACGTTTGCATTTATTCCGTGGAGGAGGGCTATAATTCGGCCTCACAGACCTTTTTCGGATACGGGACCTATAACTTTGGCTATGTTCTGCGGGACCCCTATTTTCTGCGCGCCATAAAGAACACATTTATCCTGGTTATTATAACAGTGCCGCTTTCCACGATCCTGGCTCTTCTGATCTCTTTGGCTCTCAGCGCGATAAAGCCGCTTAAGGAGCTGTTTCAGACCATCTATTTTCTGCCTTATGTCACCAATACCCTGGCGGTCGGCCTGGTCTTTATGATCCTGTTTCAGAAGACCCCCTATTCCGACGGCCTAGTCAATATGCTGCTTAAGGCCTTTGGCATGTCGCCGGTGGAGTTCCTTGAGGGCACCTATGCGGCGAAAATGCTGGTCATGTGCATCTATACCATCTGGGTGGTGCTTCCCTTTAAGATCCTGATCCTGACCAGCGCCCTTGCCTCCGTAAACCCCATGTACTATAAAGCGGCCAGGGTGGACGGCACCTCTTCTTTCCGGATCTTCTGGAAGATCACGCTTCCCATGATCTCCCCCATGATCTTTTACCTTGTGATCACGGGTTTTATCGGGGCGTTCAAGGCTTACAGCGACGAGGTGGCTATTTTCGGCACCAACCTGAACGAAGCCGGCATGAATACCATCGTCGGCTATATCTACGACCGCCTGTACGGGGAAGGCGGAGGGTATCCGTCCTATGCCTCGGCGGCTGCCCTTATCCTGTTCGTCATCGTGCTGACCATCACCTGCATCAACCTCCTGATCAGCCGCAAAAACGTGCACTATGTCTGAGAAAGGAGAGAAAGTGTCTATGGAAAACAGGAAAATGCGAAGAAAAAGCGATGGCAGCCTGTCCGGCACGGTTAAGAAGGCTTTTATCTATCTCTTTCTGGCTTTCTGGGCTGTGGTGGTTTTATTTCCGTTTTATTGGATGGTTCTGACCTCGGTTAAGAGCTTCAGCGCTTACAGCTCCGAGAGCACGCCGGCCTTCTACACCCTTTCCCCGACTCTGGAAAATTACCGCGAGGCTTTTACGGCGGTGCCTCTGGCCAGGTATTTCCTTAATACCTTCATCTTCACTGTGGCGACGACGGCCCTTATGCTGATCGTCATCGTGCTGGCGGCCTATGCCTTTGCCCGCCTTTCCTTTGCCGGAAAGGGAATCACCTTTACGCTCTTCCTCTCGCTCATGATGATCCCGAACGAGCTTGTGATCATCACCAATTTTATTACCATTACAAAGCTGGGCCTGACCAATACCTTTACCGGCCTTATCCTCCCATCGGTGACATCTGTTTTCTATATCTATCTTTTGAAGGAAAATTTCGAGCAGGTGCCGGAGGAGCTTTACAAGGCGGCCAAGGTGGACGGGACATCGGATCTTAAGTACCTTTTTAAGGTTATGATCCCCATCTGCCGGCCGACGGTCATCACCATCGTTATCCTCAAGGTGATCGAGTGCTGGAACGCGTATGTCTGGCCGAGGCTTATCACCACGAAGGAGGAATATTACCTGGTTTCAAACGGCATCCAGGAGATCCGCGAGAACGGCTTCGGCCGGCAGAACACCCCGGCGATGATGGCGGCGGTGGTCATCATCTCGGTGCCGCTGGTGATCCTGTTCCTCATCTTCCATAAAAAGATCATGGAGGGCGTTTCGAGAGGGGGGACAAAGGGATGAGAAAGACAGGATATAAGGAAGGCGTTTATGGAAATATCCCTTTGGGATGCGCGTCTCAGACTGGTCCTGCGGCCGAAAGAGGGGCTTTTTTCCGCATCCTTCTGTGCGCTGTTGTTATGGGAGTGCTTCTGCTTTCGGGCTGCCACGGGGCCGAGGAGAAAAATGCCTTTGTGGTGCCGGAGGTTTTCGACACGTCCCGGGATTATGAGCTGACCTTCTGGGCGAAAAACGACAGCAATGTCACCCAGCGCCGGATCTACGAAAAGGCGATCGAGGATTTTGAGGCGCTGTATCCCAACATTACCGTCACCATGCGCCTTTACGGGGATTACGGGGAGATCTATAATGACGTGATCACGAATATCGCGCCCGGCACGACGCCGAATGTGTGCGTGACGTATCCGGACCATATCGCGACATACCTGACTGGACAGAACGAGGTGGTGCCGCTGGATGAGCTCTTCGACAATGCCGCCTACGGGCTTGGCGGAGAGGCCCTTGCCTTTGACGGGCCGGCCCGGGATGAGATCGCAGAGAGGTTCCTCTCCGAGTGCCGCCTGGGAGAAAAGTATTACGCCATTCCCTTTATGCGCTCCACGGAGGCCTGTTATGTGAACAAAACCTATGTGGAAAAGCTGGGCTATACCCTTCCCGAGGTGCTCACCTGGGACTTTGTCTGGGAGGTGTCGCAGGCGGCCCTTAAAAAGGACGAAAACGGGCTCTATGCCGTCAATGGTCAGACGGTCATGATCCCCTGCATCTATAAGTCCACGGATAACATGATGATCCAGCTCCTGTGGCAGAAGGGCGAGCCCTATTCCACGGACATGGGGGAGGTAAGGCTGTTTACCGATACCACCCGGGATCTTCTCAAAGACCTGGCGGGGCATGTGCAGGAGGGGACTTTTTCCACCTTCAAGATATCGGGGTATCCGGGAAATTTCCTGAATGCCGGTCAGTGCATTTTTGCCATAGATTCCACCGCCGGCGCGACCTGGATGGGCGCAAAAGCGCCGCTTCTTGACATCCCCGAGGATAAGCGGGTGGATTTTGAGACGGCCGTCATGACAGTTCCCCAGCTGGATCCGGATAATGTGAAGATGATCTCCCAGGGACCGTCCGTCTGCATCTTTAATAAGGATGACCCGCAGGTGGTCCTGGCCTCATGGCTGTTTGCCCAGTTCCTTCTGACCAATGATGTTCAGGTAAACTACGCGAAAACGGAAGGATATGTGCCCGTGACACTAAAGGCCCAGGATTCGCCGGAATACAGGGATTATGTGTCCCGGGCCGGGGAGGATAATGCCGAGCATTATGATATCAAACTCAAAGCCTCCGCTCTCCTGATCTCCCACGTTGAGGATACCTTCGTCACGCCGGTATTCAACGGCTCCACATCCCTCCGCGACGCGGCCGGCTCCCTGATCGAAAACGCCGCGAAATCCGTCCGGAGAAAAAAAGTGGTGGATGACGCTTACCTTGATAATCTCTTCAAAGAGGTAACAGCCCTTTACCACCTGGACCAGGGCGACATGGGGACCTCCTCCGGCATCAAAAAAGACTTGGGCCCCCTGCCCGCAGCCTCAAAGGCGCTGCTAGCCACACTGGCCGTGGTATGGCTCCTGATCGCGGCGTACTATGTCTGGACAAGCCTAAACAAAAGAAAGCACGGCATGGCCGGACAATGACCGCTAATATCGGCTTTGTGCCTTTACGGACGGCCGGCATCGAGTATGGCATGTCAGGGGGGACAAGGGCCCGCTCAGCCGAGCTAAGTCCCAACTACGACTAAGCCGCTCGGGAAGAGCCCTCGCGGCTTAGTCTCCGTAGGGACTGGATCTCGTCTTCGCTAGAACCGACCTAAAGCCCCCTCCCCTGCACCTACCGGCAGGTAAGAGAAAGATAGAAAAAGTAATAGGAAACATACCGCACCTTGCCTGCCGCCAGGTAAGAGAAAAATAAAGAGCATTAAGAAACATATCGCACCCTACGCCTGCCGCCAGGCAAGAAAAAAACAGTAAATGTAGAATTTGCCTCCCGCTTGTGCTATAATACAAGCGTTCCAATACTTTTTAAAAGTGATTCAATAAAGAAAGGAGTCTGTATCCATGAAAAAATCCGGTATTTTTGCCCTGGCCCTCGCCCTGGCTCTTGGCACGCTGACCGCTTATGCCGCGGACGAAGCGCCGGCCCTCACCTCTTATGCCGAGTATATTGAGGCCGAGGATGACACGGAAGTGACGGTCGAAACCTATGTCCAGGCCAAGCAGTCCTGGTGGGACAACAAGGCGACCCTGTACACCCAGAACGAGGACGGCGCCATATTCATCTACAACGCCGCCTGTTCCGAGGAAGACTACGAAAAGCTTGTCCCCGGCCAGAAGATCCGCGTGACCGGCTACAAGGCCACCTGGGAAGGTGAGATCGAGATCGCTGATGTCCAGGAGATCGAAATCCTGGAAGGCGAGTTTATCGCCGAAGCTGTGGATGTCACCGCCCTCCTGGGCAAGGATGAGCTGATCGACCACCAGAACGCGCTGGTGGCTTTCAAGGGCATGACCGTGGAAGAGAAAAAGGACGAGAACGGCGAAGGCCATGCCTTCTTCTACAAGTACAACAATTCCGGCGAGCAGGGCGACGATCTGTACTTTGACGCCTCCATTGACGGCCAGACCTATACCTTCACCGTGGAATCCTACCTCTGCGATAAGGACAGCGAGGTCTACAAGGCTGTTGAAGCGCTGAATGTCGGCGATGTCATCGACATGGAAGGCTTCCTCTACTGGTATCAGGGCCCGAACCCCCACATCACTGTGGTAAAGGCAGCAGAATAAGCAGCGTCTGAGAAGAAATGGGGACGGTTCTGTTTTCTTGCGAATCACAAGAAAACAGAACCGTCCCCATTTCTTCTCATTTCTTCCCTGAGTGCCCTTTTTGCCTGATTCAGAGGTAGGAAGCCTCCTCTTCGATGATCTCGATCTCCAGATAGTCAAAGCTGATGGATTCGATAAAGCTGTCTTTGGAAAAACGGGTCTTGGAATGCTTTTTAAATTCCCGGATGTTTTTATCCAGCCAGATGGGCTCGGCCAGGTCGAAGGCGTAGCAGATCGCGGTGAGCGCTTTGAAGACTTTGTGGGTGCGGGTATCCGGCTCGCTGCTCTCGGCGATAAAGCTGTTTATCATGTTATTGTCTTTAAAAATCTTTCCCCACATTCGAAACATAGGATATCCCCCCTGATATGATACCTGCGAACGATACTCGCGGAGCGTTTTCGATAATATATTCTACCTGTGCGGTTGCCATGAGATATCTTCATTTCGCTCGATTTATCGAAGCGAAATGAAGATATCTCATGAGCAACCCACCCCGTACATTCGCAAAACGCAGACGCGCGCAGCGCGGGTTTTGCGAATGTATGTGGAGGGGGTTGGAGCACGAATGTGCGCCAACCGCACAGGTATACTAGAAGTACTTGAAAATTACCACCGGTAATTTTCTTAGTACTTCTGCATATACCGCGGCACAGAATTAAAAAGTGTTATTTTATTGTGTCTGCGAGTATAGAATATATTTTACACATGTTTTGTGGATTTGAAAATGAGATTTTGCAAATAGGCAGTAGTTTTTTTCAGGAACAGATGATATAATCGGGAAAAAAATAAGCACAGCAGAAAGGCGGACCATCTTATGGCACTTATGTATAAAAGCACCAGAAGCGATGCTGCCCCGGTGACGGCTTCCATGGCTATCCTGAAGGGGCTTGCAAACGACGGCGGGCTTTTTGTCCCGACAGAGATTCCAAAACCGGACTGGAACTACGAAGAGCTGATGAATATGAGCTATCAGGAGCTTGCCTTTGCCATTATGCGGGAGTTCCTGACGGATTTTACGGATGAGGAGCTTAAGGACTGCATTCAGAAGGCGTATGATGCCAAGTTCGATACGCCCTATATCGCCCCCGTATGCCAGCTGGAAGGCACCAGCACATTCTTCCTTGAGCTTTATCATGGAAAGACCATCGCCTTCAAGGATATGGCCCTGTCCATTCTCCCCCATCTTATGACCTGCGCGGCGAAAAAGAACCAGGTGAAGAACGAGATCGTTATCCTGACGGCGACCTCGGGGGATACGGGCAAGGCGGCCCTGGCCGGCTTTATGGATGTCCCGGGCACGCGGATCATTGTTTTTTACCCCAAGCATGGCGTGAGCCCCTTCCAGGAAAGGCAGATGATCACCCAGAAGGGGGACAATACCTATGTTGTCGGGATCGAGGGGAACTTTGACGACGCCCAGACGGCGGTGAAGCAGATCTTTAACGATCCGGAGATGGCGGAAAGGATAGGAAAGGCCGGCTTCCAGTTTTCTTCGGCGAACTCCATCAACATCGGGCGCCTGGTCCCGCAGATCGTCTATTACGTGTATGCCTACGTCAGCCTTATGCGCACCGGGGCCATTAAGGCCGGCGATCCCATCAATGTTGTGGTGCCCACCGGCAACTTCGGCAACATCCTGGCCGCCTATTACGCGAAGGAGATGGGTTTCCCGATCGCGAACCTGATCTGCGCCTCCAACGAGAATAAAGTTCTCTTTGATTTCTTCCGCACCGGAAAATATGACCGGAACCGTCCGTTCGTGGTGACGAGTTCGCCGTCCATGGACATCCTGATCTCCAGCAACCTGGAAAGGCTGATCTACCGGGCAGCGGGCGATGACGCCGAAAAATGCGCGGCCCTGTTTTCGCAGCTCTCAAAGGACGGCACTTATGAAGTGACAGAGGATATGGAAAAGGTCCTTAAGGATATCACGGGCTACTACTGCACCGAGGAAGAGACATGGGAGACGATCCGCTCTATATTTGACAGGTATCACTATGTCATCGACACGCACACGGCCGTGGCCGCAGGCGCCTGCCGGAAATTTAAGGAAGAAACCGGCAGCACCCTTCCCACGGTGATCGCGTCCACAGCCAGCCCCTTCAAGTTTGCCCGCAGCGTCCTTGCGGCTATCCTTCCGGAGGAAAACTTTGAAGGAAAAGATGATTTTGCCCTTATCGACCGCCTCTCGGCCATCAGCGGCATGAGCGTTCCGCAGGCTGTTGAGGAAGTCCGGACCGCGCCGGTGCGGCATACGCGCGTGGTTTCCAGGGATGGCATAAAGGAAGCGGTAAGTGATATTCTCGGCGTGTGAGAAACTTCTTTATTCTTTCTTTGTGAAAGTCTTGACATTGAAAACAAAAGATGCCATAATAACGACAAACCGATATTAACTCACGGCCATTATGGCAACACACATTTTTTAAAAGAGAGGTAAAACAATGGCACTCGATCTCACCAAATACGGCATTACCGGCACTACCGAAATCATCCACAATCCCTCATACGAGTTCCTGTATGAAGAGGAGATGAAGCCCGAGCTGACAGGCTTTGACAAGGGCGTGCTTACCGAGCTTAATGCCGTCAACGTTATGACAGGTATCTACACCGGCCGTTCCCCCAAGGACAAATATATCGTCATGGACGAGAACTCCAAGGACACCGTGTGGTGGACCTCCGAAGAATATAAAAACGATAACCATGTCATGAGCGAGGAAGTCTGGGCAACCGTCAAGGAAATTGCCAAGAAAGAGCTCTGCAACAAGAGGCTTTTCGTTGTCGACGCGTTCTGCGGCGCCAACAAGGATACCCGCATGGCCGTCCGCTTCATCGTGGAAGTTGCCTGGCAGGCCCACTTCATCAAGAACATGTTCATCCAGCCGAGCGAAGCCGAGCTTGAGAGCTTTGAGCCGGATTTTGTCGTTTACAACGCTTCCAAGGCTAAGGTCGAGAATTTTGCCGAGCTGGGCCTCAATTCCGAGACATGCGTAGCCTTCAACATCACTTCCCGCGAGCAGGTCATCATCAACACCTGGTACGGCGGCGAGATGAAGAAGGGTATGTTCTCCATGATGAACTACTATCTGCCTCTTAAGGGCATTGCTTCCATGCACTGCTCCGCCAACACCGACCTTAACGGCGAGAACACCGCCATCTTCTTCGGCCTTTCCGGCACCGGCAAGACCACCCTTTCCACCGATCCCAAGCGCCTCCTCATCGGCGATGACGAGCACGGCTGGGACGACAACGGCGTCTTCAACTTCGAGGGCGGCTGCTATGCCAAGGTCATCAACCTCGACAAGGAATCCGAGCCGGATATCTACAACGCTATCCGCCGCGATGCCCTTCTTGAGAACGTGACCGTGGACGGCGAAGGCAAGATTGATTTCGCCGACAAGAGCGTTACCGAGAACACCCGCGTGTCCTACCCGATCAACCACATTGACAACATCGTGCTGAAGGTCCGCGAGACCTCCTCCGGCCCGGCCGCCAAGAATGTCATCTTCCTGTCCGCCGACGCCTTTGGCGTTCTGCCTCCTGTTTCCATCCTGACTCCGGAGCAGACCCAGTATTACTTCCTGTCCGGCTTTACCGCAAAGCTGGCCGGCACCGAGCGCGGCATCACCGAGCCCACCCCCACCTTCTCTGCATGCTTCGGCCAGGCTTTCCTGGAGCTGCATCCCACCAAGTACGGTGAGGAGCTGGTAAAGCGCATGCAGCAGAGCGGCGCCAAGGCTTACCTTGTGAACACCGGCTGGAACGGCACCGGCAAGCGTATCTCCATTAAGGATACCCGCGGCATCATCGACGCCATCCTTGACGGCGATGTCAACAACGCTCCCACCAAGAAGATCCCGATCTTCGATTTCGAGGTTCCCACCTCTCTTCCGGGCGTTGATCCCGCCATCCTGGATCCGCGCGACACCTATGCCGACGCTTCCGAATGGGAAGCCAAGGCCAAGGATCTGGCCGGCCGCTTCGTCAAGAACTTCAAGAAGTATGAAGGCAACGCCGCGGGCAAGGCCCTCGTAGCCGCCGGTCCCAAGGCCGAATAATAATGCGCCGGGCTGAAAGCCTGGCGATAGATGAATGGAATCGAGTAGGAGGGGAAGCTTCCCCTCCTGCTTGCCCGCGGGGCGGCATTCGGCGTAAGCCGAGATACTTTCTTATTTATTAGCAAGGATCCTTCTGTCTCTATAGGTAGTGAGACGAATTGCAAAACAGGAAACTATAGCATTTTTGAACAATGCTATAGAGTGTCAGTGGTGGGCGGAGAGAAATCGGTATCCCCTACTGACATGAGGCAAGCAACAGTCAGTGATAACCTGACATGTCAGGCTCCGTGAAATTATCGACTGCGGATTGAATTGCATCTTTACAATCTGAAAAGAAAGTTGTATAATACATTTTAGAAAGCAAATCCTGGGATGTTCGAGGCCCCTTCTTATTTTGAACCTGCATTGACATTATGGGAATCCTATATTTCGGGCTGGATGTCAGGCCTCTCGTCGTGGAAGGCAGAAGGACCCGATGCGGACACCCACCTGGCTTCGGCTAGGTGTCAAAATAAGGGAACGGCATTCTGGGATTTGCTTAATTAGCATTCAACATTGCAGGGCCTTTTGAGGTCCTGCTTTTTTTGTGGAGGTGCAGAAGGTGTTTATAAAGACAGCATTATTGGGAAAAAGACCATCGGGAGAAGATGTGCATGCATATACTCTCATGTCGGAGGATGGCTCTTATGTGGAGATCATTTCTCTTGGCGCTGCCATAAGGAAGCTGGTGGTTCCGGACAGGAACGGGAACCTTACGGATGTTTCGCTGGGATATGAGGACATCGGGAAATACGAGAGCAACCCCGATTATTTTGGCGCCGTTCTCGGGCGGAACGCCAACCGCATTGCCGGGGCGTGCTTTACGCTTAACGGCAGGGAATATACCCTGGCGAAAAATGATGGCGAGAACAATCTCCACAGCGGCCCGGACGGGTTTGAAAGAAAGACCTGGACGCTTATCGGCCAGCATGAAGGGGAGGATGCGGCGTCTATCACGCTTCTTTACAGAAGCCCGGACGGCGACAGCGGCTTTCCCGGGAACCTGGATGTTAAGACGACCTATACCTTTGATAAGGACAAGACCCTTACCATAAGCTACGAGGCTGCTGCCGACCAGGACACGCTTGTCAACTTGACCAATCACAATTACTACAATCTCAGGGGCGAGGGCAACGGAGATATCCTTTCCCAGCAGGTGCGCATCTATGCCGATCATTTCAGCGAAGTTGTCCCCGGCCTTATCCCGACAGGTAAGATGCTTCCTGTCGAGGGCACTCCGCTTGACTTCCGGACCGAAAAGGAGATCGGAAGGGATATCGGACAGGACAGCCCGCTCTTAAAGGTTGCCGGCGGCTATGACCACAATTTCTTCCTGTCGGACTACCGCCCCGGCGCCATGGCCCTGGCCGCGGAAGCCTATTGCCCGGAAAACGGGATCGGCCTTAAGGTATCCACGACCTGTCCGTGCCTGCATCTTTACACCGGCAATTTTATCGGCCGGGAAGAGGGCAAAAACGGGCATGTTTACACGGACCGCCAGGGCTTTGCCTTTGAAGCCCACCTGGAACCGGACGCTGTCCACAAGGCAAACATTGTCTCCTCTGTCCTGAAAAAGGGCGAGACATATCGGCAGAAGGCATCTTATCAGTTCTTTGTCAGATGAAGGGCCTGTTATCCTTCCTGCGAAGGAAAAGGAGAGTGGATTTAGAGAGCGGCCTGCCGCAAGGCTCTGGCGATGCTCAGGCGTTGACAGCAGCTGACCATATCAAGGATTCTGGCGATGCTCATGCGTTGACAGCAGCTGACCATATCAAAGCCTCTGGCGATGCTCTGCCATTGACAGCTGCTGACCATATCGGAAAGTTTTTTGCGCCGGCGGACAGGCTCTCCCCCGCTGCCGACAGCCTGGATGGGGATGGGGGCAAAAAGACGGTTAAAGCGAAAATACTGGGGTTTATTCTGCGGATATTCCAGGATCATGTGGGGGCGTATGCGGCGAGCGCGGCATTTTTCCTCATTATGTCCTTTATCCCCTTTGTGCTGCTGGTGGTCACGCTTCTGCGCTATACGCCGCTGACCGTCGAGTTTTTACAGGAGCTTATCGCGGCCACTGTGCCGGAAAATATCCAGGGCATTCTCATGGACATCATCCAGGACCTTTACAGCCGCAGCGCGGCCGTTGTCCCGCTGTCGGCCCTGATGGCTCTGTGGTCCTCGGGAAAGGGGCTTCAAGCCATCACAAACGGGCTGAACACCATCTATCATGTCAAAGAGACCCGCAACTGGCTGGCAAACCGCATTATTTCCGTTGGCTATATGGTCCTGCTGCTCATCGCGCTGATATTCAGCCTGATCTTCATGCTCCTCGGCAAGCAGATCGGCAGAGCCCTGGCCTCGGTGAGCCCTGTCCTTTCCATGGTGCTGCAGCTAAGGAATGTTCTGAAATGGCTGCTGTATTTTCCGACATTTTTTGTTATCTTCCTGATCCTGTATCGATTCCTGCCTAACCGGAGGGCCTCGTTCCGCAGCCAGATCCCGGGAGCGCTGATCACCAGCTTCGGATGGGCGATCTTTTCCGTTTTTTTCTCGCTGTATTTCAACCTCTTTCCCAATGCCAAAAGCGCTTATGGGAATCTTACGGCGGTGCTGATCATTATGGTATGGCTTTATTTTTTAATGAATACCATGCTGTACGGGGCTCTCATCAATACCTATTTTGAAAAGGAGCTTAAGGTAGCTACAAGGACGGTGCAAGAGCGGATACGGGAACACAGGGAGAGCAAGAAAAGCCTGAGGAGAATGAACCAGGAAGAGAGCAGCAAAAAATACCGATTCCAGAAACGATAAGTGCAGATTTATGGGGAGACCCCATCGGCCCCCTGCAGCTCATTTGGGTTTATGTTTACCTGCCGGTGGGGGCTGGGTGCGTCATGTTTCGTTTTGCCTTTTCTATTTTACGCTTACCTACCGGTGAGGTCTGGGTGCGCCATGTTTCGTTTTGTCTTTTCTATTCTACTCTTACCTGCCGGTAGGTGCCAGGGGAGGGGGGGCCGCTCA
>CAMNNO010000078.1 GCA_946545475.1 uncultured Blautia sp. | reverse complement strand
CATCCGTATAGACCTCCTGGATCACGCAGAGATCGGAATTGCCGTCGATATAGCGTACACTCTGGCTGTAGGCAGTCCCGTTTTCATTATATACCGTCACCTTGCCGGTGGAAAGCGCATAGGTGCTGAAAGGAACATAGGCGGAGTACGTGGTGTTCACAGTCCTTGAGGACGGAGCCTGTGTCGGTTCCGGAGTGGGTACGGGATCGGGCGGGATGATGCCGTTTGTATTGTGATAGATATAGAGCAGCCGCGAGCGCAGCATGCTCTTGGAGCGTTTCACCTCATCCCTGTCATTGGCGGTCGTGATATCCCAATGCACCTCGCAGGGGCCCCAGTGATTGCATTCCGTAAAGGTGATGTCATTGCCGTTGACGGCGGTAATGAAAAGCGTATGCTCACCGCCTGACGTGGAGGTATATCGCACAATGTCGCCCGGTGCGAGATTATCAATATTGTAATGCTGCTCCCAGCCCGCGGCTCCGGGCGCGGAACCGAAGATCTGTTCCGCCAGCGTATAGGCATAGCCATGGCATTGGCCGGCGATCCGGGCGCCGCTGCGGTAATATCCGCCGCACTTATCCGCGCAGGTCGTAGAACAGGCGCCGCTGCAGTAGTTCTTGTAATTCACCGTCTGCAAAAGCGTGTATCCGCTGTTGCCGGGATAGTGCCAATATTGTCCCTCGATAAAGATTTTTTTCAGATCCGCTAATTTAGCGTTGAACGCGCTCATGTCCATGGCCTTAGCTTTTTGCGGCATAGCGATGAGCAGTCCGCATGCCAAAAGCATGGACACCAATACAGAACAAAGAAACCTGATTTTTTTTGACATAACTTTCTCCTTTATGCTGAATTACTGCCGACTTCGACTATTGAAGATCATAAGGGATAAAGGCTATCCCCGCCCTCGAGGCAAAGGCCTCGGCTGCGCTTGCGCTCTCGCCAAATATCGTTATGTTGCTGCATCCCCAAAAGGCATCGTCGTCAATATGGACAACGCCTGGCCCTATGTATACGGAACGCAGCTCCCGGCAGTTTGCAAAGGCCCGGGATTTTAATGTAGAGAGGCATGGGGATACCAGGTATGCCGTATCAAAGGAGCTTCCGGCAAAGGCCTCTGTTTCGATCACGGCGATATCGTCCGGCAGGTAGAGCGCACGCTCATCCTGATCCTTTATGATGATCGGGATGGAGAGATGATCCAGCGTGACCTCGTTCAGCGCGCTGTCCAGCGCGTTGCCGGGGGGGATCATCACGTCAACAGTGACATTTTGGGGAGAGGCGCCTTCCCGGACACGAAATTCGGGGATTGCCAGGCTCCCGTTTACGGCCTGGGGATCGTATTTCAGGCTGTCCGCCCACAGAATACAATACAGGCCTGTTGTTTTATCTGTGCTCAGCGTTATATTTTCCAGGCAATCGCCATTCTCCACGCCTTCCAGTGTCAGGACCGAGGTGTCATAGATCAGCCATATGCGCGCCGCGATGATATCCTCGGACCGTGCCGATATCACAGGGGCGAATGTCTTTCCCGCGGCGGTCTGAACGGGCGCGGCTTCGAGCACGCCTTCACCGCTCTTCCCATCAACCTGGGCGGCCATGACGCCTGCCTCGCTTGGCGCGAAGAATGCCGCGCCGGCAGGGACCCAGCCCATTTTCCAGCCGCCCGCATCCAGAGGATAGATGATCTGGACCGCGCCATCCGCTCTGGCGACGCCATAGGCGATATCCGTATCATATACGGTGCCGATGCTTTCATCGAGGCTCATTCGCCTGTAGACGGTCTGGTTTGCGTGAAAGGAAACGGGGCAGGGGTCGATGCGCTGCTCCGGAACAATAAAAGCATCCAGTGGGCAATACGCCTCTTTCTGGCCTGCCGAAATGGGATAGCTGACGCGAACGTAGCCGTTTTTATAAAACTTCTGTATGGTACACAGGTCTTCGCTGCCATAGATCGTGCCCGCCTGGTTTCCGTCAAAATCCAGATAGGTGGCGACGTTGCCCGTTGACAATGTATAAGCCTTTACGCTGTCAAAACCGTCAAACGCTCCGTCCGTTTCATACACGCCCGTTCCATCGTCATAATCGCCTCTGGCCAGCCGGTCCATGGCGTTTATGAAACCCTGCCGGTCAAAATCCGGGCTGGTAAATTCCACGAGCAGGGCCAACGCGCCTTGTTTGTGGGCCCAGTAGGAAAAATAGCCGTGGGCGTTGTCGCTAAAGGTCACACGATGAGTAAGGCCCATCTCCTCACGGAACACTTGGGCGAGCTCGCTGTCTCCGATAGTACAATCCTCCCAGCCGTGGCAGTCCAGCACGATGTCAGGGGCATAGGCGCTGACCAGATCGCCAAGCGCCCGGCTTTCCGAGGCGGAAAACGGATAGGGGGTCTTGTTGCGCTCGCTCGTCATGGCAACGTGCGCGGCATCGAAATCGCGGTTCAGATCGATGCCATTCGCATTGCACCGCCCAAAGCCGTTGTTTGTCGAGCCGTCATACAGACCATCGGGGTTCGCGGGCGCGACGATCATGAGCCTGCAATCCGACAGGACATCCGGGTCCTGAAAATGTTCGATGACAAGCCGGGCCGTTTCAACAAGCTCCTGCCCATCGTGGGGATACCAGTCCTCGAAGCCGTGAATGGCGAAGACGGCCAGGATCGTGCGGCTATACTGCCTGGGCTCAATGATAGTGCAGACCAGGTCGCGGCCAGTTTCCGATCGTCCATACACGATGTCCCGAGTGCTGACGCTTTCATCGGCGGGTTCTGTGGGAGGATCATCCGGCACGGTTTCCAGCAGGCGCTCAAGCAAAACGATATCCTTCATATCAACCCGGCTATCGGCATTGATATCCGCATTGGAAGTATGGATCCCCCCGGGATTTCCCACGAGATAATTCCTGAGAGCCGTACTGTCGCGGATATCGGATACGCCATCGCCGTTAACATCCCCAGTGCCCGCAAGGGCGGGAGATGGCGGGACAACGAAAAACAGGGACAGGATCAGAGGGAAAAAGATATTCGCGAAAGACCGGCGAACATAACCTTTACTTGCTTTCATAAAAATCCTCACGCCGGTGCGGCGCCGGCAGAAATATGCTAGAGATTGATCGATATGTTACACTTATGATATGCGCTCTTCCTGAATTTGTCAATGTGCATGTTTTTATCGGAAACGGATAGAACGTTTGTCGGAATGGCAAATGTAGAATATATTGACTTTTCAGCCGTCAGGTTTTAAACTTTTTATCAACTGGGTGGTTTGTATGCGCTTTAACGTTTTTACCAAGAGTAATTTTCAAACAGCACAAGTCAACTGCTTATCCATCATGAGAATTTGTATCATGAGAGAATTTGTATCATGAGAGAATTTGTATAATGAAAAAGTTACTATCCGCATGGCTATTTTTTTTCCTCTGTTCCTTTACGGTTACTGCAAGCGCCGATGGAGAGGGGGCAGGGCAAAACGAACGCTTTTTTCAGGTGATGGACTGTTCTTCGGACCAGGCCTCCTATGGCCGGACGGTTGCGGCTCTTAACCGGGTCTCTGAGGCAGGAGGGCCGGCCGCGTCGGCGGGCTCCCCCACAGGCGATCCGGCAAATGGAGACGGGGACATTCCTTCTGTCCCGGATGTCGGTTCCGGGGGTGAGGCAGAAGAAGAACTTTTTTCCGCTGTCCTGTTTAAAACATCCGGCGCTCCTTTGTCCCCTTCCTCATTGCCGTCAGGCGTTCCCGAAACAGCTGTCTATCCGGAAGAGCTGCTCTATCAGGTCAACGGCCCGGATAACTGCGGCATGCTCTACTACAGCTCCCTGGAAGCGGCCAGGGCCGCCGCGGCCGCTCTTTTTGGCCGCCCCGGCATCTGTTATGCCGAGTGCGACAGCATGGTTACGGCCTGCTCTCTGGAGGGCGAAGGCGAAGAGCCGGATGCACTTTCCTTTAGGTCCTGGGGCGCCGAGGCCACAGGTTTTTTGCAGTACCTCCCCTATGCCCGCGCCTTTGGGAGCGGGAGCGCCACCATCGCCATTATAGATTCCGGCGTCTGTATGCACAGCGCCCTCGTCCCCAGGATACTGTCCTACGGCTATGACTACGTGGACAGCGACGACGACCCCTCCAACGACCTGTTCGGCCATGGCACCCACGTGGCCGGCATCGTCGCGGACTGCACCCAAGGGTGCCCGGTATATCTGTATCCCATCCGGGTCCTGCACGCCGGAGGCGGGGGAAGCATGTCGAACGTCATCAACGCTGTCCGCGAAGCCATCCGGCAGGACGTTGATGTCATAAACCTGTCCATAGAGTCCCGCCGTGTCTCGGATGCCCTGGATACGGCTATACGGGATGCCCTCAGCGCCGGCATACTGGTGGTTGTCTCGGCCGGAAACAGCAATTGTGATACCCGGGATATCTATCCCGCCCATATGCCCGACATGGGTGTTCTGGTCGTGGGAGCGGCAGAGAAGAGCGGGGATACCTGCGTCAAAGCCGACTATTCCAATTACGGCGAGAGCGTGGACATCTACGCCTTTGGGACCGATATCATAAGCTGCAGCCGGAGCGGAGGGTATGTGACCAATACGGGGACCTCCATGGCCGCTCCCCACATGAGCGCTCTGGGCGCTCTTCTGACACTCATCCATCCCGATCTCACGCCCGGGGATATCGAGGAGCGGATACGGGCATCCGCCGTAGAATATGGAGATATCCGTGTCCCAGACCTTGCCGGGATGATTCCCACAGAAGAAGGGTTCAGGCTCAGCAGCCTGCGCCTTGCAGCCGGGGAGACCCTTGCTCTGCCTGTTCTGGCCCTGCCTGCGTCATCTATGGAAACGGTTTCCTATACCTCGTCCGACCCGGATATTGCGGCGGCACCTGACGGCGTTCTCATGGCCCATCAGGAAGGAACGGCCTATATAACCGCAAGGTGTACAGGTTTTGCGGATGCTGTGTTTGAAGTTTTGGTGGAGGCAGCCGCCCCCTCCGCCTCCATACATCTTCCCGAAGAACTTGTGAGCCTGGAAGATGAGGCTTTTTCCGGAATGCCCCTGTCTGGATTTCTTTCCCTTCCGGAGGGAGTTGCCTGCGTAGGGGACCGGGCCTTTGAACCATGCCCGAATCTCCGGTTTATTGAAATGCCTCTTTCCGTGACGGAGATCGGGGAAAACAGCTTTTCGGGGGCTGTGGTGCTCTGCGAGGCGGGGAGTTTTTCTATGGAATATGCCAAGAGAAATGGGCTGCCCTATATCGCTTATTATACTAGTTACACTTAATAATTGCCGGAGGCAATTATTCTAGTGTAACTGCATATACCGCGGCACAGAATTGCAATCGGCAGCTAAATTCGTTCGCGAGTATAAGTTTTTATAGTATGCGCACGAATTTTCAGCGGAAACGTGTCCGCCTGCGGCGGCGAAGATCCGGCGCGGGAAACTATTTATAATTTAGGAGGGAAATATGTCCGAATACTTTGGAAAAGAAGTCCCGAAGCTTGGCTTCGGCCTGATGAGGCTGCCCAAAAAAGGGCTTGTCACGGATATCGAGCAGGTCAAGAAGATGGTGGATCTGTTCATGGAGGCGGGCTTTACCTACTTTGACACGGCCTATGTCTATACGGGGTCCGAGGCGGCCACCAAAAAGGCGCTGGTCGACAGGTACCCCAGGGAGTCCTATACGCTGGCGACAAAGCTGAACGCGTTTATGCTGGCTCCGACGGAAAAGGCGGCCAAAAAGCAGTTTTATACCAGCCTGGAGCGCACGGGAGCCGGATATTTTGATTATTACCTGCTCCATGCGCTTATGGAGAACAACTATACCAAGTACGATAAGTTTCATCTGTGGGATTTTGTGAAGGAGCAGAAGGAGAAGGGGCTGATAAAGCACATCGGCTTTTCCTTCCACGCCGGCCCGGCTCTTCTGGACCAGCTCCTCACCGAACACCCGGAGGTGGATTTTATCCAGCTCCAGATCAACTACGCCGACTGGGAAAACCCGTCTGTAACCTCCCGGGCCAACTACGAGGTGGCAAGAAAACATGGCAAGTCCATCACGGTCATGGAGCCTGTGAAGGGCGGTACCCTGGCTAACCCGCCGAAAGCGGTTAAGGAACTCTTTAAGGAGTGCCACCCGGATATGTCCTATGCTTCCTGGGCGATCCGCTTTGTCGCCTCGCTCGACGGCATCATCACGGTCCTTTCGGGCATGTCAAACCTGGAACAGATGGAGGACAACCTGTCCTACATGAGGAGCTTTAAGCCGCTTGACGAGGAGGAGCAGAAGATCATCCAGAAAGCGCAGCGCATCATGGGCCATTCCTCCACGATCCCGTGTACGGCCTGCCACTACTGCCTGGAAGGATGTCCGAAGCAGATCCGCATCCCGGATATCTTTTCCGCCATGAATAAGCAGCTGGGGAACGGACAGGCCGGGGAAGCGGCCAACGCCTACCGGGAAGCGACAGGCGAGGGCCACATGGCCTCGGACTGCATAGCGTGCCGCCAGTGCGAAAGGGCCTGCCCGCAGCACCTGCCGATCACGGACTATCTGAAACAGGCAGCCGCGATGCTGGAGGGAAGATAACACTTGCAGTGGTGAGCATGAAACAAGCAGCCTCTCTTTTCGGAACCCAAAATTTCCGGCTCATCCTGTGGATAGCCCTGGCTTTTGGGCTGACTTCCGCCGTTTACCTTGTCTGGCTGGACCGCCTGGTCCTGCTGGCCGGGCCGGATGAAGCGGAACGTGTAAGCCTTATCGCCGGGTATCTGTTCCAGGCCGCCGGGCTTTTCATCACTTACGCCGTCTTCAAGAGGAGCGGCTTATCGCGCGTTGGCCTGCCGGACAGCGCTCTGGCCGCCCCCCTGGCCGTCTGCCGGCAGAGCTTTTGCCTGTGCGTCATCCTTTTTGCCGTCCTGGCCGTACCCACCCTGCTGACGCGCTCCGTTCCCGCCGTTATCATTTTCGGACTCCTGATGAACCTCCTGTGCGGTGTGATCGCCGGGTTCTATCTCGCTGTTATCTGCCGGGGAACGCCTGCCGGGAAGAGGAGCACGGTCTTTGGCGGGGGCTATGCCATAGCGACGGTCGGCGCCGCTCTTCTGGCGGCCGCCCATCTTATGCGAGGGGGGATCGCTGTCCTGGTCTGCCTTCTCCTGGCCGGCGCCCTGCTGTGGACAACCCGCATCTTCGATGTTTTTTGCCTGCCGGATGGACAGACGGAAAAAGCGGCATTTCTCTCTCCCGCCGCTGCCCGCGGCGGGAAAGAAATGCCGCTCCTGTCACTGGCCTGCCTGGCCATTGTGCTGATCAGCCTTGTCAAGAATCTTGGCTTTAATTTTCCCACGGCGGACATCCAGGCCGGCCTGGTCCCGGAGATCGCCAGGATTCCCTACGCCGCCGGCCTTCTAGCGGCGGGCTTCATCAACGACAGGAGCCGCAGGAACGGGTTCATCTGCTCGGCCGCAGCGCTGATCATTCCCTTTCTCATGCTCGGCCTCATGGATGAGCCCATCTCCAGCATGGTCTTCTGGGGGCTGAACTATATTTTCTATGCCTTTTTCTCGGTTTTCCGTGTCGTTATCATTATGGATATTGCGGACCTGGATGGCGAGAGGCAGGCACCCTTATGGTATCTCGCCCCGCTCGGTCTTCTGTTCGGGAGGATCGGCGATGCCGCCGGCTCCGGGATCGGCCTGGCTCTTTCCGGGCACCACATCACCCTGATCGCTCTGTGCGCGGCCCTGTTCATCCTGGCTGTCTTTGTCCTTTACCGCCTGTACGAGCGCTGCTTCATGCCGAAAGCCGCGCCGCGCAGGAGCGAAAAGGAGGTCTTTGGCCTATTCTGCATGCACAATGACCTGTCCTTCCGTGAACAGGAAGTGCTCCGGCTCCTGCTCGCCGGACAGGCAAACGGCCAGATCAGCGAAGCCCTATTTATCTCGGAGAACACGGTCAAGTACCATGTCAAAAACATCCTCAAGAAGACGGGCTGCAAAAACCGCGGCGACCTGCAGACGACCTATATGCAGGCGCTGTATCCTGCCGACGCCGAGATCCTGCCGGCAAAGGCCTGCCGCGACGGTGAATGACTGTTTCAGGCATGCCTGGCTTTCCGGCTGAGCACCCGGAACGAATCGCCAAGGCGCTGGTGTTTTATGGTGGTGGCGTCAAAGCGCACGCTCTGGAAGGCCATCTGCATGATGGGGCCGGTGGCGAAAGCGCAGATGAGGGTGCCGATGCCGACCGGCCCGCCAAGGAGCCACCCGATCAGCGTAGCCAGGGCCAGAAGGCCGATGCTGACGGCTCCGATGGGAAACTTCCGAAGGCGCTTTGAGAGCCCCACAAGGAGCGTATCCCTGGGACCGCAGCCTAAGGAGGCGATCATATAGGTATATTGGGTATAGGCCATGATAAAAAGGCCGATCACCATGGTCAGTATCCCGCCGGCCAGGGAATCTCTTTTGGGGACGGCGTTGATATAGTTGAAAAAGTCGACCGCCTTGCCGACCACGACAGCGTCTATAAACATGGCGATCCCGATGGGCTCCTTTAGCAGAATGTCAATGACCAGGATCGTCACCGATATGGCGATGGAGGCATTGCCATACAGGATCCCCAGGGTTTTTGACACGCCAAGGCTAAGGACATCCCATGGGCCGGCGCCCAGGTTGGCCTGTATGGTCAGGTAGACCCCGAAGCCGTTCACAAAAAGGCTTACGGCTGCCAGAAACATATGAAAGAGGATAGCGCCGGTGGTTTTATTGTCACGCCATTTATACAACATCTTAAAATCTCCCCTCTGTGAGTATACTCGCGAACACAATAAACAATACTTTTTAATTTTGTGCCGCGGTATATGCAGAAGTACTTGAAAATTACCGGTGGTAATTTTCAAGTACTTCCAGTATGAAACATAACCGACAGAGATATAATGTAGAACGAAACGGGACAAAAGTCAAGGAATTTGGGGGCTCCCCGATAAGAGCAATCTTTTTTAGGAGGTTAAGGCTTTGAAGCGAAAAATAGATCTGAACGGTAAATCCATTCTTGTGACCGGATCTCCGGGATTTGTCGGCGCCAATCTGGTCCTCCGGCTTTTGAAGGAAATGACCGGCGGTACGGTGGTGTCTCTTGATAACATGAATGACTATTACGACCCGGCCTTAAAAGAATACCGGCTCTCGCTCATCGAAGAGGCGGCGGCCAATTCCCCGGTCAGCCATGTGTTTGTCAGTGGCAGCATCGCGGACAAGGCCCTGGTCGACCGTCTGTTTTCGGAATACCATTTTTCCGTGGTCGTCAATCTGGCCGCCCAGGCAGGCGTCCGCTATTCGATCGACCACCCGGATGTCTATATTGAAAGCAACCTGATCGGGTTTTACAATATTCTTGAAGCCTGTCGGCATAACCCGGTGGAGCACCTTGTCTATGCCTCCAGCAGCAGCGTATATGGCGGGAACAAAAAGGTGCCCTTCTCGGTGGAAGATAAGGTGGATAATCCGGTCTCCCTCTATGCCGCGACGAAGAAGAGCAACGAGCTTCTGGCCCACAGCTACTGCAAGCTCTACGATATCCCGGCCACGGGGCTTCGGTTCTTTACCGTGTACGGGCCGGCTGGCCGTCCGGACATGTTTTATTTTTCCGCCACGAACACGCTGGCGAAAAACGGCACCATCAAGATCTTTAATTATGGCGATATGCGCCGCGACTTTACCTACATTGACGATATTGTGGAAGGCGTCTTCCGCGTGATGAAGGGAGCCCCGGAGAGGGCGACCGGAGAGGACGGCCTGCCCGTTCCGCCCTACGCTATTTATAACATTGGCGGCGGGCAGCCGGAAAACCTGCTGGATTACATTTCCACCCTGCAGGAAGAGCTTGTCCGCGCAAAGGTGCTTCCCGCCGATTACGATTTTGAAGGCCACAGGGAGCTTGTGGGCATGCAGCCCGGCGATGTGCCGGTGACATACGCGGATGCCTCCGCCCTGGAAGCCGACTACGGCTTCACGCCTAAGATCGGCATTCGGGAGGGCCTGCGGGCCTTCGCGCAGTGGTACGCCGGATATTATACTCGCGAGCGAATTTAACTGCCGATTGTAATTTTATGCCGCGGTATATGCAGTTACACTAAAATAATTGCCTACGGCAATTATTAAGTGTAACTGGTATATCATGATGAAGGCAGGAAAAATATCTGACACAGGGGGTCAGGCTTCCCTATTGGAGGCCTGACCCCATTGTAGGGAAAGGAGATACTTATTATGCTCCAGATCATTGCCAATGAAACCTCAGGAAACGGTTCCTGCGCCAGGGCACTGAAAGACGTTGAAAAACTGCTGGACGACCTTGGCCTTGACTATCAGCTGAATATCACGGAATATCCCGGCCATGCCAGCCTTCTGGCGGATGAGGCGATCCGGCGGGGGGAGACGGAGTTCGTATGTATCGGCGGCGATGGGACGATATCGGAGGTGGTAAACGGCTTTGCCGGGAGGCTTGTCACGCTCTATCTGGTTCCCTGCGGCACAGGGAACGATTTTGTCCGGTGCCTTGATCTTCCAAAGGATCCGGTTCTGGCCCTGAAAGCCCAGCTTTCCGGGAAGCCGTATCTGATTGATGTGGGCCGCGTCAATGACCACTTTTTCCTCAACATATCCGGTGGCGGTTTTGATACGGAGGTCCTGAACCAGGCCGCGCATTTTAAAAAGCTTGGAAAGGGCATCCTGCCGTATCTCCTCGGCATATTTGCCGCCCTGTTCCGGTTCCGTCCCCTGCCCGTCGAGATGACGATGAACGGAAAGACCGTGAAAAAGGAAGTCACCATCTTCTCCGTAGGTAACGGGCGCTATTTCGGCGGCGGCATGATGGCCGTTCCCCATGCCGAGCTCGATGACGGCCTTTTTGACGTGGTGATCGCCGATAAGCTTGGGCGGCTTTCGATCCTCCGCCTCCTCAGCAAATTTATCTCCGGGAAGCACACCTCTCTCCCTGTGGTCCACGAGAGCCGCTGCCGGGAGCTGACCGTCCGATGTCCCGGCATGATCATCAACATTGACGGCGAGCTTTTTAAGGAGGATACCGCCCGCTATCAGATCTTCCCCTCTTCCCTGAGACTTATGCTGCCGGACCGTGAATAGTAACATTTTTTAATCTTCATGATAAAATTTTTCTTGCATTATCCGGCAATATCAAGTATAATAACACTCCGTGAGCGCCCCCGGCGTAAACAGGGGTTCGTCACGCAAAAGTATGAAAAAACTTCGTTTTTTCATAGCCGTTTGTGAAAATGCCCTTGCAAGCAAGCATTTTCACTGCACTAGAAATATGATGGTCCGCTGTTACCCTCTTTGTGGTATTAAGAACATCCCAATCTATTTAAAGGAGAACCAAAGACATGAACGACATCATCAAATCTATCGAACAGGCCCAGCTTAAGGAAGAAGTGCCGCAGTTTAGCGTAGGCGATACCGTCCGCGTACACGCTATGATCAAGGAAGGCACCCGCGAGAGGATCCAGATCTTCGAAGGCACTGTCCTCAAGAGACAGGGCGGCAGCAACCGCGAGACCTTCACCGTCCGCAAGAGCTCCAACGGCGTTGGCGTTGAGAAGACCTGGCCGCTTCACTCCCCCCATGTTGTCAAAGTAGAAGTTATCCGTCACGGCAAGGTCCGCCGCGCTAAGCTCAACTATCTGAGAGACCGCGTCGGCAAGTCCGCTAAGGTTAAAGAAAAGCTGCGCTGATTTATTCAGAAAAACTGCGCTGGCTTCGTTAAAAAGCTGCGCTGAATCGTGAACGAAAGATGAAAGGGGCCGCTTCTTATAGCTTACAGGCTTTAAGAGGCAGCCCCTTCTCTGAATACTAAAGGGATTTACAAATAAAGGGATTTATTATGGCCCGGAAAAATTGGAAAGAAATAAAGGCCATCCGGGAAGCCAGGGAAAAGCTGGAGAATGACAAGGTGCGAAACACCATACGCTGGGCTTTTGAGATCGTGGTTGCCCTTCTTTTCGGCGCCCTGACAGCCGTTCTCATGTTCCAATCGGTGACCATGCAGGAAAGCTCCATGGAGCCCACCATTTCCGTGGGAGACCGTTTTTATATGAACCGGGTGGTTTACCGCGTATTAGACCCCGAGCGGGGCGATATCATAGTTTTTAAGAACAACGGCAGCGATTCGGCTGCCCTCCATATCCGGCGCATTGTGGGCCTTCCGGGGGAGACGGTGCAGATCGTTGACGGCCGTGTGCTCATAAACGGCGCCACACTTAAGGAAACCGGAAACTATCCCTCCATGATCAGCGCCGGGCAGGCGGAACGCCCCCTGACGCTTGGCAGCGGAGAGTATTTTGTCCTGGGCGATAACCGCAACAACAGCGAGGACAGCCGATACGGGGACATCGGCCTGGTAAACAAGCGCTATATCGTCGGGAAGCTCTGGTTTAAGCTGTTTCCTACGGAAGATCTTGGCCTTATACGCTATTGAGCGGCTTATGGTTATATAAGAGAGGTAAAAATGAACGAAATTCAATGGTTCCCCGGACATATGACAAAAGCCGTCCGGCAGATGCAGGAAGATATCCGCCTGATCGACCTGATCATAGAGGTCGTGGATGCCAGAGTGCCGTCCTCCAGTCGGAATCCTGAGATTGATAATCTCGGCAGGGGAAAAGCCAGGCTGATGATCCTGAACAAAAGTGACCTGGCGGATGAAAGGGCCAATAAGGCATGGGAGGCCCGCTTTAAGGAGCAGGGCTTTCTGTGCGTGACGCTGGACGCCCGGCAGCGCCAGGGCATGAAGGCCGTATCGGCGGCCATCGCGGAAGCCGGACGGGAAAAGCGGGAGCGAGATCTGCGGCGCGGGATCAAGAACCGTCCGCTGCGGGCCATGGTGGCCGGCATCCCGAATGTCGGAAAATCGACATTCATCAACACCTTCTGCCAGAAGGCCTGTACCAAAACCGGCAATAAGCCCGGCGTGACCAAGGGAAAGCAGTGGATACGCCTGGACAGGAATGTTGAGCTTCTGGACACGCCCGGCATTCTCTGGCCGAAGTTCGACTCCCGCGAGGTTGGCGAGCGGCTGGCTTTTATCGGCTCTATCCGCGATGAGATCCTGAGCGGGGACGAGCTCTGCCTTAAGCTTATCGCTTTTCTTCGCGAAGCTTATCCCGATGCCCTCACCGGCCGCTATCAGCTTGAGACGGAGGGCAGCGAGCTGTCCATCCTGGAAAATATCGGGCGCCAGAGAGGATGCCTTAAGAAGGGCGATCTTGTGGATACGGAAAAAGCCGCCGCCATACTTCTTGACGACTTCCGCAGCGGGCGCCTTGGCCGGATAACGCTGGAAGCGCCCCTGTA
>CAMNNO010000077.1 GCA_946545475.1 uncultured Blautia sp. | reverse complement strand
ACGAGGTCCTGGAGGAGATCATCGGGAGCGCTATCCTCACCTACCGGAAGAGCCAGGGCGCGCTCCCCGTAAAAGCCGACCAGCCGGAGGAGATCCTGATGGTCCATGTGGATGCCATCCTGATCCGCCAGGTGCTCATAAACCTGTTTGACAACGTATCCATGCATGCCTCGGGGGCGACGCTCGTGTGGTTGCATATCCGGCAGGAAGGGGAGAGGGTGCTCCTGTCCGTGGAAGACGACGGAGGGGGCTTTCCACGGGACTGGCGCTTTGGAGCCCTGTCGGATCCCCTGAAAACGCATGTCCAGGGAAGCGCCTCCGACGGGAGGCGCCACATGGGCCTTGGCCTTTCCGTATGCGAAGCCATCCTGAAAGCCCATGGCAGCCCCATCTCCTTTGGACGAAGCTCCCGGCACGGCGGCGCCGCCGTAAAATTTTTCCTTCCCCTGTCAACAGAATGAGGGGGACGGCAGGGGCATATGCCGTGCCGCCTCATGTTTGTCCTATCGCATATATAGCAGTATTCAAAAATTCTTCCCATTTCTTCCCCTGCTATAGATCAGCCGTATAAATCAACAATGGAAAAAAAATCAACCCCCATACGCAATAAGATCGTGATTATAGAGGACGACCCCGGCATTGCCACCGTTCTCAAAACCACCCTGAAATCCGAAGGATACGAGCCCATCCTGGCCGGCACAGGCCGGGATGCCCTTACCCTTATCTCCTCCCATTGCCCGGATGTCATTCTCCTGGACCTCGGGCTTCCCGACATGGACGGAGGAGAGATCATAGAAAAGGTCCGCACCTGGACCCAGACCCCCATTGTGATCGTTTCCGCCCGCAACATGGAGGAAGATAAGGCCCGGGCGCTGGACGCGGGCGCGGACGACTACATCACCAAGCCTTTCGGGACTATAGAACTCCTGGCCCGCATCCGTGCGGCCCTGCGCCACACCTGCACCACGGCCGAAAACGACGAGATCAGCCTGAATGGAAGCTACCATGTGGGCGAGCTGTGCATTGATTACCGGAAAAACCGGGTTTTTCTCGCCGGCCGGGATGTGTGCCTGACCCCGCAGGAGTTTCGCCTGGTTGCTTTCCTCGGCCGCCACGCCGGCCGCGTGATGACCTACAAAGCTATCCTGCGCGAGCTCTGGGGTCCGCAGAACGGCATGGACAACAAGATCCTGCGCGTCCACATGGCCAGCATCCGCCGGAAAATAGAACCCGATCCCAGCGAACCCCGCTACATCTTCACTGAAGTCGGCGTGGGGTACCGCATGGCAGAATAACAAAATCGAGCATGGGGGAAATTCCCTCATGCTCGATTTTATGGCAGGGCGCCAATCGGAAATAGTTACCTGACGGTGACGGGCGCCCCGCCGGACAGTATTCCGGCTTATGCCGGGGACTAGTCATGGGCACTCTATGGCGGAGAGTCATCAGCCTTCCATGGCCATGAAGCTGGTGACCTCGCCCCAGTCCGATTCCTCGGCTTTTATGGACGGGTCGGCCAGAGCTTTGATCCGGAAGTAATAGGTATTGCCGGTGTCAGGAGTGAACTCCAGGTAATTATTCACCAGCTGCCCTTCCTCGAAGGAGGGCGTCACCGTGCCGCAGCCGGCCTCTACCTTTTGGGTCAGGCCTTCATCCAGATAGGTTTCCACCTCATAGCTGGTAATGGCCTCGCTTTTCAGGGCTTCATTCAGGTCAATCTCGATCCGGTCTACGGTGTGGATCCAGACAATGCCGGGCTGATAGGTGGCTTTGGGGCCGGAGAGCTTGCCGTATTTCTCAAAACCGGTGACCTGGGAGGCAAGAGTCTCCCTGTAGCTGGAATCCAGGCTGTAAAGCAGTACCGAGTAGCCTTCTCCGAAGGGCACGCAGCTGAGGTTTCCGCTGCCGCCGTTGGCTGTCTGGGAGCCCAGCACTTCTGCCCCGTCTACAGGCTTTCCGTCCTTGACATCGGCGTCTTTGTAGACCTTGATGAGATAGCTGCTGTTCCCGGCGGTGAAGGTGAAGTCGCCGTTGGGCTGCAGCCGGAAATCTTTGACCCTGGCGCCCGAGCCGCCCCTGGTCAGCAGGAAAACGGCCGCGCAGGCCACCAGGAGGATGGCGGCTATGGCAATAATGATGACGCACTTTTTCTTACCGGCAGCAGCCGCGTCATCGGCCTTCACGGCTTTTTCCTTTGGCTTCCTGGCAAGCAGGAAGACGGACAGGGCCAGGAGCAGGGCAAACACGGCGATCAGGGCGTACAGGGTCTTCTGCCACCAGGGCATTACGGCGACGACGATGTCGTTGGAGGAAATGCCGTTCATGGCCGAACAGTTGACGATCACGTAGCAGACACGGTGGCAGGCCTCGCGGAGCTTGGTCATGACATAGGGGTTGTCCCTGTACTTGTCCAGCTGCCCGGTACGGCCATGATTGTCGTAAAGGCCGTCATACATATCGGTTCCGGTAGAGACAGCCCGGGGCGCGTACATATAGCTGACACAGATGATCCCCTTGTTGTCGCTGTCGGCGTCGGTGATGGTGAAGCCCTCAAACCCGAACTCGCCGCGGAGCACGTTGTTGATATAGGAGTGGACGCCGTTCCAGGTGGTGCCCAGGCGGTTGAAGCCGGTCATGATAGCCTGGGCGTTGCCCATATCGGAGCGGAGCACCTTGGAGAAGGCGTTCAGGTAGATCTCACGGATGGCCTGTTCGTTACACCAGGTATTGACGCCCTCGCGGTGGGTTTCCTGGTCGTTCAGGAAGCAGTGCTTTTCATAGACGATGACGCCCTTGGACTGGAGGCCGATGCATTCCTGGGTGCCGATGGAGCCTGCGATAAAGGGGTCTTCGGAGTAGTACTCATAGTTACGGCCGGAGTAGGGGGTACGGTGGGTGTTGATGCCGAAGCCGTACAGGCCGGAGATGTGGGAGTGGAGGCCATCCTCACCGATGAGCTCACCCACCCGCCTGACCAGCTCGTCATTATAGGTCTGGGCGCGCATGCTGGCCGAAGGATAGGAGGTACCCTTGCCGCCGCCTACGAAGGTGGTGCCGAAGCCCGTGGGGCCGTTCTGGTCGGAGGTGGCGGGCTTGGAGATGGAGTTGACGGCAGCAGTGGTATGGCCGCCGCGGATCAGCAGGTCCTTCATTTCGGTGTAGGTCATCTGGTCCAGAAGCTTATCCCACATGGGGTTATCGTATTCCTCGCCGCGGAGGGTGATCAGCTTCAGGCCGTAATTGGCGCCGAAGGTGGGCATGGCATAGTCGGCCATGTTCACCTCGTCCAGCTCGGGGAAGTAATCGCTCTGGACCTCGGTGAACATCCGTTCGGTCATCGTAAGCTCTACGCTGGCCTTGGGATAGGTGCCGGTCCAGTCGTTCCTGGTCAGGTAGACAATGCTCTGGGAGCCGTTGTCGTATTTGTTCAGGTCAACAGAGTCAAACTGATTGGTGATAGCGGCCCCGGTCACGGGAGAGGCGGCAAAGGTCTTGTCATCGAAGCTGGCCACGTTCCAGGTCCTGACCAGATCCTGGTTTCCTTCTCCATCCATGCGGTCCTGGGTGTTCCCGGGCGTGTAGCCCTTAGCGGCAAGAATATTGTTCACCGCCTGGTGTGCGCCGTTGGCAACCGTAAAGTAGTAATCGCCGGCATCCAGAATATACGTCTTAGCCTTGTTGGCGTCATAGGCGGCCAGCTCTTCCTTGCTGATGCGGATGGTCACCTTCTCGCTCTGGCCGGGGGAGAGAAGAGCAGTCTTGTCATAGCCGCAGAGTTCTACAGCCGACTTTTCCACCCCGTTTTCTTTGTCATAATCGGTGTAGGGGGACTGGAAGTAGACTTCCACCACCTCTTTGCCGGCGGCAGAACCCGTGTTGGTTACCGTGACGGCCACGGTGATGGCGTCCTGGTCCTCAGTCAGCTGATAGCCGCTGTAGGAGAAATCGGTGTAGGACAGGCCAAGGCCGAAGGGGAAGGCGACCACATCGCCGTAGACAAATTCGCCGGGGTTGCCGGCCTGCATGACATAATCCTCATACCGTGTCTCATAGTAGCGGTAACCGATGTAAATGCCCTCCTGATAGACCTCGTAGTTCATCTGGTTCATGAAGGCTTCGGCTACATCGCTGCCCTTTACCTTCTCCAGATAGTCGGCCACATAGTTGATGTACTGATGCTCGCCGAAATTCATCATGGCGGGGTTGGCCGTGTTGTCGTAGCAGATGGTATCCACCAGGTGGCCAGAAGGGTTGATGGCGCCGGTCAAAATAGCGCCCAGGGAGTCAATGCCGCATTCGCCGGTGGTGGAAATGACCAGAACGGCATCCACCCCGTAGTCTTCCTTCAGGAAGTCAGCCTGGGGCATGTTGGCGGCGTTGATGGTCACGATGATGCCCTCAAGCTGCCCGGCGTCCTTCAGGGCCTTCAGCCCGGCAAGGACGCTTTTTTCATCGTCATTCAGGGTCAGGCCGTTGCCGCCCATGCCGGATTCCGTGGCCTTGATGGCGCCAAGGTCAGACTGAGTCAGGGCGTTGTCCAGGCCGCTGGGAATATCATAGCCTTCGCCGGCCACGCGGGAGAGGTTGAAGATGGCAACCTGGTTGTCGATCATCTGGGGATAGGCGCTGTCGGATGCCAGGACGGACCAGTTGACCTCGTTGATCAGGTAATCGGCCGGACGGGTGATGGAGGGGCCGCTCCGCCTGTAATCCTTCCCGGCTCCCTGAGAATAGAAGTTCCACAGGGCCTGGTTCGGGACCAGCCCGGCATGCGCCATGGATGTGAAGAAGGTGTATTCCCCGGTGGAGGCGGTGCTGCCCGAGCCGGTACCCGAGGTCAGCAGATTGACGGTGGACTGGCTGAACAGGCCCACCTTAGTGCCGGCGCTGAGAGGCAGAAGGCCGTCATTCATGATAAGGGCAATACCCTCGGCCGTCACCTCACGGCAGAGCTCCTGCCCGGCCCTGACCAGGGCCACGTCGTCATAGACCTCATTGCCCGAGGCATCCAGCATGGTTTTGCCGCTGGCATCGGTTTTCACAAATTCACTGGGAAAATAGACAACGTCATCGACGGCATCGCTCTTGATGGTCCGGTAGGGCACCACCCCAAGGGCCCAGTTGATGACTGTGGCGTAGTGGCCGGCAATAGGGGTGGCCACGATCGACAGCACCAGCAGGATGGCGGACACGGCGGTCATGATCTTATAGCGCAGCTTTCTTTTGGGTTTCATATCATTTCTCCTCTTCATTCTGATTCCACGTGTTAGGGAGCTCTCCTATAGGGAGAGGATATAAAAAAAGCTGTTTCTGTACAACAGAAACAGCGTAGATTGCGTTTTTACATCTTATTCTGTCACCCAGGCTGCTCTTCGGGAAAAAGCACCACATCCAGGTAGAAAACCTGGTCCTTTGCCAGGCAGGTCAGCGTTCCGCCATATTTTTCGGCTACCCGCAGCATGCTTTTCATGCCGTAGCCGTGGTAGTCCGTGCTTTGCCGGGTTCTGGGCAGGCCGTCCACAAAATGAACATCCCCGCAGGGGTTCTCGGTGTGGAGCATGACCAGGCCGTCCTCCTTCCGGAAGATCAGGGAGATGAACTTTTCCCGCTCATTTGGAAGAGCGCGCACCGCTTCTATGGCGTTATCCACGGCATTTTTCAGAAGGGCGTACAGATCCATTTCCTCCAAAAAGGCAAGGCCCTCGCCGTTGACATAGCATGTGAGCTGAATGCCGTATTTCCTGCAGATCTCCCGCCCCTCGGTCAGCACCACATCCAGCACCTGGTTTCCCGTGGACACATGGTCATCATAGGCATCCACCGCCTCGCTGAGGGCGTCCAGCTGGGCAGGAGGAACCTTGCCCCGGATGATCCCCAGAAGCTTTTTCAGGTCGTGGTATTTCTCGTTGACCAGCTCGGTGTGCTCCCGGCTGGCCTCCCACTGGCTGGCCTGGGCATAGAGGAGCGTCTGCATGACATGGTTTTCATGGGCGACGCGCTGGCTGCAGATCATCCCATACTGGGCGGCCAGCAGGAAGATCCCGCCCATGGCGACGTACAGGGCGTTGATCACGATCTCAGTCCAGGTCAGGATCTCCCACCCCCGCACATACTGGTTGATGGTGTAGAAGCCCAGGCTGAAAAGGGTGGCCAGCAGGGAGAACATGATCTTTTGCAGGGCAGAGAACGCGATCTCCTCCCGGTAGTGATTGTTCCGGAAGATCCTTAGCAGGACCTGGTAGCCCAGGGAATAGAAGGCTATGTCCAGAAGGACGATGCTGTTTTGGAATCCCAGGACATGGTCGATCCCGGGAATGGCGCGGAAGGCCAGCTCCAGGCTTCCGCAGGTCTGCTGGGCCAGGTAGCCCATAGCCCCGATCATCCAGGCTGTCCAGGGGGAGACAGGGCAGCAGAGCTGCACAAGGGCCACACAGAGGAGATACACCAGGTAGACATTGGAGCCGCGGTCCAGAAACAGCAGCCCCATCTGGTGGGAGAAATAGAGGAACGCCCCTCCTGTAAGGGCGAAGGATGCGCCCAGGACCCGGTAATGGGCCCGCTTGGGCAGGGCTCCCCAGAAGAGGACCACGCCTGAGAGGGCCTGCCAGAGCATGCCGACATCTCTCAGATTGGAATACCATGCCGGTGTATGATACACTAGACGCTCCCTCCTTTGTAGCGGGCCAGGTCGCTTAGGAATTCCTTTCGCCGCGGACGGCTGATGGCGAGCTCGATGCCCTTTACCATCACGGTGTATCCCCGCACAGACTGCACATAGTTCAGATTGACCAGATAGCAGGCATTGCATCGGGAAAAAAGCCCTTCGCCAAGCTCCTTCTCATACCGGGAAAGGGTGCCCCAGATATGGTAATCCTCATGGTCGGTGTGGAAGATCAGGTCGTGCCCGTCCACCTCCACATAAAGGATAGAGCTTTTCTCCACCCGGAAGGTGGTCTGCTTGGTTTTGAGGGTCAGCCAGTTTTTGTTGTGCTGATGGGACAGGACATTCAGGATGCGGCCCAGCTTGACCTCAAAAGCGCTGTAAAGCAGAGGCTTTAGGATATAGTCGTAAGCGTTGACGGAATATCCGGCGATGGCGTACTGGGTCAGGTTGGTCACGAATACGATCATCACGCCGGCATCCATGCTCCGGATCCGCGTGGCCGCATCAATGCCCAGCATATCGGGCAGGCGGATATCCATAAAGAGAAGGTCATAGTCCATGGTATAGCCGAAGATCAGTTTACTGCCTGTGTCAAAGACTGTGGCCGTGTAAGAAAATTCCGGGTGGGTATCCTGATACCGGGCCAGGAACTGCTGGAGCTTATTGCTCTGGGCCTCTTCGTCCTCCAGGATGCCGATCTTGATCATGCGCTCACCCCCCCTTTCAGGCGGTTCCTTTGTGGGGATTCTATCAATACCCGAAAAGCTCCGACGCTTCCTTCATATTCTCGCGGATGGAAACCCCGAACGGGCACCGCGTCTCGCAGGCGCCGCAGCCGATGCAGTCGCTGGCGTGGCGCGTAAGGACCTTGTAATGCTCTCTGACGGTTTC
Source organism: uncultured Blautia sp. (assembly GCA_946545475.1). GTDB lineage: Bacteria > Bacillota > Clostridia > Lachnospirales > Lachnospiraceae > Blautia_A. The sequence goes on along the minus strand of CAMNNO010000077.1, from coordinate 5,867 downwards.
AGGAATGCCGTTCTGGGTCTTGGCCAGGTTCAGGAACTTGGTCACGGAGGCGACATCGATCTCCTGCGGGCAGGGGGCGCAGTGGCTGCAGTACATGCAGTGCCCGCTCCAGCTGATCCTGGGGAAGGATGCGAGGGCCGAGGCATAGTCCCGCTCGGCGTCGGAAGAGCTGCAGTAGGCCGCGCTTTCATGAAGCTGGGATACGCTGTGCGCGCCGGACAGAACCACGCAGACGCCCGGGCGGGAGAGGGCATAGGAGATGCACTGAGCAGGTGTGAGCGCTGCCCCGGCGGGGGACAGGGAGGCATCCAGGAGGTCGCCGCCGCCGAAGGCCTTCATGACGGTGATGCCGACCCCAAGCCTCTGGCAGGTTTCATATAACCTCTGGCGGTCGGGGTCCATGTTGGTCAGGTGGCCGGCGTAAGCGTCTTCGTTCCAGAGCTGTTCCACATCCTCGCCCGCGGGCTGCAGGTCGTAGCAGGGGTTCACGGAAAACATCAGGACTTCTATGCCGCCCTCCGTGACCGCGCGCTCGGCCACCAGGGGATTGTGGCTGGACAGGCCGATATGGCGGATGCGGCCTTCTTTTTTCAGCTGGCGGGCATAGTCGAGGATGCCGTTATCCACGATGGCCTCCCAGTCGCTCATGGCGTCGCAGTAATGGATCATGCCAACGTCCAGATAATCCGTGCCCAGGAGAGCCATCATTTCCTCGAAGCCGGCCTTTGCCCTCTCAAGGTCGCGGGTGCGGCAGTACTGGCCGTTTTCCCAGATCGAGCAGATGTGGGACTGGATAAGAAACTTCTCCCGCCGCCCCTTAAGGGCTTCCCCCACGGCACGCCGGACATCCGGGTTGGACGTGTAGAGATCAAAGTAGTTGATGCCAAGCTCTTCCGCCGCGTCGAACAGGCGGCCGGCCATGGCGCAGTCTTCCTCCGAAAAACCCTCGCACCCCATGCCGATCACGCTGGCGCGAAGGCCGGTTGTTCCAATCTCACGGTATTCCATATCAAAACCTCCGTTTTGGTGTTTTCTCAAAAAATATTATAGTGTGCGCACGGATTTTCAGCGGAAACGGCCGCTAAAGCGGCGAAGATCCGGCGCAGGAAACGAATGAAAACGCAAGTGTTTTATTCGTTTTCTATATCTGTTGCTGACAGGAGCAGGGCTTTTGGAAGCTCTCTTATAGTTGGGATAAAGGGCGTCCCCTCGGGGACGGTTCCAAAGCCATAGGCGGCATGGATGAAGGAGATGCCCGCATCCCTGGCGGCCATATAATCTCCCATGGTATCCCCGACATATACCGCCTGGTCAAGATGGTTTCTCTGCACCATGAGGCGGATGTTGGCGCCTTTTTCGAGATGATTATTTCCAAAGCATTCGATATCATCGAAAAAGACATGCAGGTTATGATGATCCAGAAATGCCTCGATGTATCCCGCCTGGCAGTTGCTGACGATGCCAAGGAAATGATCTTTTTTTAGGATAGCAAGAGTTTCCGCAAGGCCTTCGTAAAGAGGGGCGCCGTATTTTCGCAGATATTCGTTTTCGTAGTCCGTGCACATGGCGAGAAGGGCGATCCCCCGCTCTTTTTCCTCATGCACAAAGAGCATGGACGCGATCTCGTCCATGGTGTGTCCCATCATCCGGTGCATCATGGGAAGGTCCACACGGTAATCCAGATCAAGCTTTTCAAGAACGATATTCCAGGACGCAGCGACTTCTTTAGAAGAATCCCACAATGTCCCGTCCAGGTCAAATAAAATTCCTTTTTTCATAACAGCCTTTCAGAACTTATAACAGCCTTTAAAAAACAGAAAAAACAGGCATGCAGAGAATGGGCGATTACGGACTATAAAGAGGCGCGTCTCCCATTTCCGCCACGGGCTGATGCCAGCCCGATGGGATTTGAACCCATACGATGAAAGCTTCATCACCCCGCCCTGTGCGAAGTAACCGTAATCTGCACTGCTGCATGCCTTTTGCTATATTATGAAAATTATATCTATTCAGGAAAAGAAAGTCAATAGCTGAATTTTGCTGGCGCCTGAGCCTGGCAATGGCAAAGAATATTGCCGGAGTGCCTGACAGGCGCGGGTATTCCCTTTGCCGCCGGGGCAGGCTCCATGATAAGCCGTTGCAGGAACCATGGTTCTGTGATAAGATTTTCAAGAGAAATACAGAACAGGCTATGGGCGTAAAACCTGTGGAGCTTAAGCCAACAAGGAAGTCCCCCGCCTCTAAGCCGACAAGGCGTAGGCGAGGGTAGGGGACTTACTTGTGTCAGGCGGGGTGGGAGGCCCCGCCTGACAGTCCGCGAAGCGGATTGCGGCTTACCTTTGACTCAGAAGAGAGAGGTATCCGGAGAATTGTGAGGTGCAAAGAGATGTCAATTACCACGCACCTAAAGGTACGTGGCTTGCATCTACCCTGTAGTTCGTCTCAGACTCCTACATTTTAGCGGTGTGACTTCCGTGGTGATGCATCATAGGGTGATTGACGACACCCTTTGCAAACAGGATATACCCGTCTGCAACTGTATCAGGTACTCTGTATACAGACCTCACGGACTGTATATTCCCATGCCATACAGTAAATGTGGACGCTTGAGTATATTTTACGCCGTTGCAAGACTTATAACGGCAACCTCATATATACTTGCCAATGTGCAAAGAGTGCCTTTGGTGAACAGCACACCTAACGGTTTTCTCTTAGAACCTGCTGTTGAGTATATTATAACACATATGTTTTGAGATAACAAGTTACAAGGCTCCTCCCACCGCCCAAGGGCAGTGGGTTTCCGCCTACAATAACCGAAAGGAGTATATTTATGAAATCCATATTGATCAGAGATACAACACGGGAAGAGCGAGAGAAGATCGTTCACCAGGCTTTGTGGGGCACATGCGGGATCGACTGCGAGTTCTGCTCCGGATGCGATAACCGGGGAGGAGGAAGGACGGAAGACATATATCAGCCATACATTGATGGCAAAAAAGAAATCAGAGAGATCAATGAAGAATATCGGGCTCCGTTTGTGCGGTGAAAACACCGATCTTTTTTGAAGAGGTTATCGTATGTTTCGTATTGCGATTGTAGAGGACGATCCGGAAGAAAGAAAGGCCATCCGCATGTGTCTGGGTCAGCTTTCGGAAGAAGATTCGCTGACATTTGACATTGATGAGTTTCCCTCAGGCATGAATTTTATTATGGGTGACAGGCCTCCTGTTTGCCGGTTCGATGCTGCTCTATATTTTGTCTGTGCTGAAGAAAAACAGAAAGGAGAATGCTTAAGATGTTTAAGAATCAGAAAGCGTCGTTTTACCTTGCCCTGGCGGCTTCCGTTTGCGCGCTGGTGTCCCTGATGCTTTTCCTTGTGAGCAACGCAACCGTCGGATACGGCATCCTGAACAGCCGTGTCGCTATCCTCTGCACGGCAGCGGGCGTGATCCTCGGCGTGTTTTCCGCATTTCTGCAGAAAAAGGGCGTTAATGAGATTGCCATTACCGTTTCACGCATCCTTGCGCTTCTCCTTGTGATGGTGGCCCTCGGGATCCTGCTCATGGACCGCGCGGTTGTCGCCGGAGATCTGTTCACCTGGAACGGTCTTGATACCTATGCCTGGCATGCCTTCTACACCGGCATCGCCTGCCTGGTCTTTCAGTTGCTGGGCGCACTCCTGTTCATCGTTTCCGGATGTGTGAAACAGTAAAAAATATAGACAGGTTTAGGAAAGTATAATCTTGAGCGCAGAAAAATAACACTTTTTAATCCAATAACAAAGTCCCCCGCTTCTAAGCCGACAAGGCGTAGGCGGGGGACTTCCTTGCGTCAGGCGAGGGCTCAAGCCCCGCCTGCTTGTCCGAGAAGCGGACCATTGGGTGTGAAATATTATTTCAAATGGGTTTTAATAAAATCGACGGTTGCGCTGAGGGCCTCAAGTTCCATGTCTCCAAAGAAGCCGTGGCCGCCGCCGGGAATGATCATGAGATTACAGCTGGGATAAGCCTGCGCCATGTCCTCGGCGTAGTGCATGGCGACAATGGGGTCTTCATCGCCCTGAATGATGAGGACATCCTTCTGGAATGCCGGAAATACCTCAAAGATATCCATATCCAGGGCCTGCTCGATCATAGTCCTGCCGACGGCAAAGCCGGGACGGATCTCAACCTTGTCGGGGATATTGTTAAGGTCAAATTCCACAAACTGGACATGTCCTTCCCGGAAATCGTCCGGAATACAGAAGGCCGGGAACCACAGGCAGAGGGCGTTTATCTCGTCCTCGCACGCAAGCGCCGCCAGGCCGCTGTCGAAGCCGCCCTGGCTCTTTCCGCAGAGGAAGAGGTTGTCCGTATCCGTGATATCCAGGGTCTTAGCGTAGGCGAGGGCGTTAAGGATGTGGTCTCTCTGGGCGTCAAAGTCGCAATCCTCGTACAGGCCTTCACTGTTTCCGCTGCCCGGAAGATTGATGCGGATGGACGCGATCCCGTTTTTGCCCAGAGCTTCGCCCAGATGGGCGGTGTCCTGGAAGTCCGTGTTAAAGCCATGGGTGAGGATCACCATCGGATAGGTTTCCTGGTCAGCCTGGGGGACTGTGAGGATAGCTTCCAGGGCAAGGCCGAGGCTGGGAATGGAGATGGTGGTCTCTTCGATCTCATAGTCGCCGGGGATCTCGATATTGTTCATCATGGCCCACCAGGCAGCCATCTGCTCCTCGGTAGGACCTTCGCCTTCCAGAGGCAGGGCTTCCCCGCCGGGCTCCTCCGCCGGGACAGATGCCTCTTCCGCATGAGAGAGCGTAGCGGCAAAGAACTGTCCAGTGGCATCCACGGCATTGTAGAGAGAATGCAGGTCTTCTTCCGCAAAGACATTAAAGGTATGGTCCATGCCCTCGATGAAATACGTGCCGGACTGTTCGTTCGCGCTGGCCGCCGCTATTTTTTCGCTCCATTCGGGGTCTACCGTATCGTCATCGGTTCCGGCGATGGCGAGGACAGGGCCGTCGTAGCCTTTCGCAAATTCGTCGAGGACATCCGTGCCGGCGACATCCTCGCACCAGTCGAGGCTGACATTCAGGCTGTCCCGCCAGTCAAATTCCATGACGAAAAAGCCGTTCTGTTTGGCCTCTTCATAGTCCTCCTCGGAGAAGAAACCATCCAGCATCATGTCCGGAGCGCCCGCCCATGTGACCAGCGATTTAAAGACATCCGGTTCCCAGGCGCAGGCCAGAAGCGCATCCGTGCCGCCCTGGCTCCAGCCCATAACGCCGATGGCGTCTCCGTCTATGCTGCTAAGGCCGGCCATATAAGATGCGGCGGCCTTGGCATCCGCCACGGCAGAGTGGAAATTGTATTCCATATAGTCAGCCGTGCTGTCTCCGTTTCCGGGGAAATCGATCCTTATTGTGGCAATGCCGTATTTTTCGGCGAGAACCGGGGCCGCGTACTTATAACCATCCCCCGCCTCGTCCCGGGTCGAACCCGTGCCGTGGAGCATGACGACAGCCGGAAACGGTCCATCGCCATCCGGAAGGCAGACCGTAGCCGGAATATCATAGCTGCTCCCCTCGATGCTGACAACATCCTCATGGAAGCCTTCGCCTTCGTGGAAGTCTTCTGCCGCAGAAACAGAAGAGGCGAAGATCAGCAATGCTGTCAGAGCCATAATAGATTTCTTCATGAGTTTCTCTCCTTTCTGTTATTGGCCGCATAGGCGGCCCTTAATCTGACGATAAAATGATACCACATCTGAGAAAATAAAGAAACAAAAAACTCTTTTTACTCCTAACGCAATGTGCAGAAGACGGGAGATATCTTTATAAGAATCCGCCAGAAAACCCACGTGCCCTTGGGCCGTGGGATGAATGG
>CAMNNO010000076.1 GCA_946545475.1 uncultured Blautia sp. | reverse complement strand
GTCTGCAGGTAACTATATATTCTCTCTTAACGTAGTTCAGCCAAAAGGCTTCACTCAGGCTACTCACTCCGGGTTGCTATGCAACCCCACGGGCTTGCCCGTGGGTATTAGTGAGATAGCTTTCCATATCGCGCAGGTTTCCGGTATTTATCTCCTCCACGCTCCTGCCCGAGATGGCCACCCGCCCTTCCTTTACGCGCCAGAAGCGCATAAGGAGCTTAAGAAGCGTGGACTTCCCGCAGCCGCTCTTACCGACGATGCCGATGATCCGGTTTTCCGGGAAGGAAAGGGTCAGGTCCCTGAGCACGCTCTCCTGGCCGTAGGAAAAGGTGACATGCTCGGCGGACGCGCCGTGAAAGCTCACCTCTTCCTTTCCGGTCACATCCTCTGTCTCCGGAGCCTCGTCGATCACGGAGAGCACGCGCGCGCCGGAGGCCACGGTAGCTTGAAGGGTCGTTCCGAGGCCGGCCAGAGCCGTCACCGGGCCAAACGAGGACATCAGCGCAACGAGTGGGACAAGAAAGCCGTCGAATCCGACGGCTCCCCGGCTGTAGAGGAAGGCGCCGGATAGGAGCATGGCGATGTCAAAAACAAGGATGAGCGTATTCCCCAGGGCAAGATTGATGCCGGTCAGCGTATTCAGGCGCCCCTGCTTTTCGGAAAGCGCAAGGGTTTTTTGGGTAAGGTCCGAAAGGCGCTCCTGCCCGCCGCCGTACTGGACCGTCTCATCAAGGCCGCGGATGCTCTCAAGCATATAGGACGCCAGAGCGCCGTTGTCGGCCCTAAGCTCATCGCCCAGCGTGCCGCTCCGCCTGGAGATCACCAGCGGCAGGAAAACCCCGACGCATATGAAGGCGATAAGGGCCAAAAGCCCCAGGCTCCAGTGGTAGGATCCAATAAAGAGCACCATAATGCCTTCCACCAAAAATGCAATGGCGATCGGCGAGATCGTATGCGCGTAAAAAACCTCCAGAAGCTCTACATCTGAGGTGATAAGCGCGATCAGGTCGCCCTTGTCCCGCCCCTCAAGCTTTGCCGGGCACAGGCGGCGAAGCGCCTTAAATACCCTGTCGCGGATAATGGCCAGCAGGGTAAAGGCGATGTAGTGGTTGGTCCGCTGCTCGGCGTACTTAAGGACAGCCCGCAGGAGCGCGATGGCGATCAGCAGGAACCACAGAACAGTGATGGAAAACGGGATGTCCATCCCAAGGCCATAAAGGACGGCAAAGCTTCCCAGGATCGGGATGAACTGGGCGCACAGGAACCCGGCTGTCCCCATGAGGATGGCCATCAGCATAAAACCGGCAAGAGGCCGGACCAGTTTCAGCATGCGAAGAAGCACTTTTGCCTTGCTCTGTTTTTTCATATCACAGTGCCTCCTTTCCATAGGTTTCCAGCGCCGACTGGACAGCCCAGAGCTTTGCGTAGACGGAATCGTTCTCAAGGAGCTCTTCGTGCTTCCCGCTTTCCGCTACGGCGCCGTCCTTCAGCACATACACGCGGTCGGTATCCACAACGTTAGCCAGGCGGTGCGTGATCAGGATCACTGTTTTCGTCTTTGCCAGCTTGCGGATCAGGGAAAGGATGGTCTCCTCGCTCTCGATGTCGATGTTTGAGGTTGCCTCATCAAAGATATAGATGGGGGAATCGTGCAGGAGCGCGCGGGCAAGGGCAAGGCGCTGCTTCTGTCCGCCCGAAAGGTTCGAGGCGTTTTCCAGAAGGACAGTGTCCAGCCCATCCTGGCTCTTTAGGAAATCCGCAAGGACACAGTCCGTAAGGACCTTCCACAGGGCGGCATCACTGGCAGCCGGAGCGGCCAAAAGCAGGTTTTCGCGGACCGTTCCCTTGAAGAAGGCAGCGCTTGTGCCCACGTAGGTGATGCTCTTCATCAGGCTTTCCTCCGAGAGGACGCCAATCTCCTTTTTGCCTATGGTAAGGGAGCCGCTCCCCGGCGTATGCCTGCCCATGATGAGCGAAGCGATCGTGGACTTGCCGCTGCCGCTCTCCCCGACAATGCCGATGAAGCCTTTTGCGGGGATGGACAGGGTGATATCGTGCAGGACCTCTCTCTCCTTGTCATAGGCAAAGCAGACGTTTTTCAGCTCTATCTCCTCTCCCTCCACCGTTTCCGTCTTTCTTTCCGGTTCCTCTTCACTTAAAAACCGAAAGATCTTATCGCTGGCCGCCATGCCGTTCATGGCTACATGAAAGTAGCTGCCGAGCCGGCGCATGGGCAGGAAAAATTCCGCCGACAGAAGGATCATGAAGATCACATTGGCAAGGCCAAGGCTCCCGCCGATAAAGGCTTTTGTAGCCAAAAGTATTCCGAGGGCGGCCCCTCCGTAAGCGACAAAATCCATGATGGTGACGGAGTTCAGCTGCATGGTCAGGACGGCCATCGTCACCTTCCGGAAATGCTCGGATTCCCGGTTCATCTCTACGTTTTTGTACTCATCCGCCTGATAGGTTTTCAGGGTCGTCATGCCCTGCAGATTTTCGAGAAAGGTACTGCCAAGCTTTGTGTACTGCCCCCAGTATTTCGCCAGGATCTTCTTGGCGATCTTCTGGACCATCATGATCGCGCCGGGGATCAGCGGCACGCAGATGAGGAGCACGGCGGCCACCTGAAAGCTGCCGCCGAAGCCGAACAGAAAGAACAGGGCGATGGGCGCCATGAAGGCGTAAAAGAACTGCGGCACATACTGGCCGAAATAGCTTTCCAGCTGCTCAACGCCCTCGACCGCTTCCTGGACAAGCTCGGCCGTCGTCACATGCTCGCGGTAGGAGGTCCCCAGGCGGAGGAGCTTGGCATAGATCTTCTCGCGCATGACGCGCTTCACCGTGCGCGAGGCCAGGTAGCTCATCCGGGCCGCATATCTTGTGGTAAAAAAGCGCAGGATCACCGTGACGACGATAAGGAGGGCAGGGAGGGTAAGCTTATCCTTTGTCCAGATTTTTTCATACAGGTTCTGCACCGAGATGGCAATGGTCACGATCATCACCACGTTCAGGCACAGCTCCAGGAACTGCAGCAGGATGTTGAGCGCAATGTATTTTTTGCTCTCCGGACACATCTGCATCAAACGTTTGTCAAACATAATCTCCTCTCCTAAAAAACATAGCTGATACTTTATGCAGTTACATAATTCTAACCTATCAGGCAAAGCGTGGCAAGGAAAAATTTTCCATCTCATGGCAACCGCACAGGTGGAAAATTTTCTTCCCTTGCTAACAGTTTCCAATTCCTCTATAATAATATTCGCAAACATATTTAACCGCCTTCTGCCATTCTATGTCCTGGTATATGTGGATTATTCAAGTGCTTTCAGTATATTTTATAGGGTACTGCTTTAAATTCGGCTGCGAAGCATAGAGATGAGGAGATGAAAAATGGAAAGAGCAAAAAAAGGACTGGCATTTGTCTTGTTATTGGCTGTATTTTTGCAGGCCGCTGTTCCTTTGCCCCTTTGGGTGCCAGCGGCGGAACCTCCCGATATTTCTATAGAAGGCGATATTTTTATAGAAGACGATATTTCCATAGAAGATCTGTCGGACGGCACAGGGGTTCCGGAGATTTTTTCAAGCGAAAGGGCTGTAGGTGACTGGCCTGGGGAAGATCTGCCCATAGAAGAGATATCCCTGGAAGAATTAGCCACGGGGGAAGCATTCGTGGGCGATCCATTCATGGATGGATTTTCCATAGAAGAATTGTCCACGGGAGAAGCATTCGTAGGGGATCCATTCATGGATGGATTTTCCATAGAGGAATTGTCGCTGGAGGAATTGCCTCCGGAAGAATTATCTTTGGCAGAATTATCTCTGGAGGAATTATCCCCGGAAGGAGCATCCGGCGAGGAGTTGTCGGATGGCGAAGATGAGCTTTCGGGCGGCGTTCCGTCCGTTCAGAATGCTCTGGCTGACATTCCCTATATCAACGAAGAAGGGAAGGCCGACTCCTGCCATATGTGTACGGTCGTGGAGGAGGCCCTGTTTCAGTGGAATGAAGGCTGGTACGTCGTCAGCGAGGATGTCACCGTCAGCGAGCGGATACGGATCTCCAAAGACGTGCGGCTTATTCTGGCCGACGGCGCGACACTGACGGCCCTAAAGGGCATTGAAGTCAACGGTTCTTCCACAAACTCCCTCAGAATCTACGCCCAGCAGAGCGGGACGGGGGCCATCGTGGCTACCGGAAACACAGAAAAAAAGGAAACCGGGGATGCCGGGATCGGCGGCAGCAGCGGCATGCCGTGCGGGCCCATCTCTATTTACGGCGGAAACATAACGGCGACCGGCGGCACCTACGGGGCCGGGATCGGCGGCGGCAATTATTCCGACACCACAAGCATCCTGATCGCCGGCGGGACAGTAAACGCCAAAGGCGGCCAGGGCGCTTCCGGGATCGGCGGCGGATACAGGGGCGGATGCCAGGCGGTTTCCATAAGCGGCGGAACCGTAACCGCAGCACCCGGAAAGACATCCGGTAAAACGCCTGCCCAGGCCATCGGCATGGGCCAGGGTTCCAAGGCAGGTCCGGGAATGCTCTCCTTCCAAGGATACGATGGCCTTGAAATCCACGCAGGCGCTGATGAAAACTCTGCTCTAATCTATACCGGAAATGCTGAGGGCATACAGGCGTGCCGGGATAGCCTTTATGTCCATATAAAACCCGCCGAAAACGGTATCCGCTACATCGATAAGGACAAAAATGAGTGGATACTCAGCAACGACCTTTATGAGCGGATGACTGATGGACAGGATACCTGGACACATAACTGGTATTATGTTGCGGGCACTCTTACCATAAGCAGCCGCGTTAAGGTATCCGGCCATGTCAGCGTGATCCTCGCCGACGGAGCGCACCTCACGGCGGAAAAGGGCATTTCTGTCCCCGAGGGAAGCACCCTGACCCTGTTCGGGCAGAAGAACCAGAAAGGCCAGCTGACAGCGGATGCCAGGACCCTTCCGCAGCACGCCGGGATCGGCGGGGAAGCCGCATCAGCCGAAAGCTTTGTCCATGCCGGGACCGTGGAGATCTACGGCGGCAATATCCAGGCCTTCGGGGGGAACGGCGGCGCTGGCATCGGGGCCGGAAGTGGCGGATCCGGAACGGTTAGCATCGGCTGGGGCACAGTCACGGCCGCAGGAGGGAACGGCGGCGCCGGCATCGGCGGCGGCACGGTTGCAGGAGATACCGGGACGGCTAGCGTTATCATAACCGGCGGCACGGTTACGGCCACCGGCGGGGAAAACGCATCGGGCATCGGCGGCTCCTCCGGCCGGGACGGCGGCCTTATCCGCATTGACGGCGGAGAAGCGGCGGCATCCGGAAGTGGCGGTGCCTCCGGCATTGGCGGAGGAAATGGCGGTTCTTCCGGAACAGTTGTCATTGGCAGCGCGGATGCGCCATCCGGCGCAGCTGTGACGGCTGTTGGCGGCAGTGAAGGTCCCGGCATCGGCAGCGGAAATGGAGGAACCGGCGGAGCTGTCACCATAGAAAAGGGAAGTGTGACGGCATCCGGCGGCTATGCCGGAATCGGGAACAACTCCGATGCCGTCACGATAAACGGAGGCACTGTCCTGGCCTTTGGCCGCGATGGGCGGCCGGCCATTGGGGAGGGCGCTGCCCTGATCCTTGGAAATGTCCGCGCTTTCTCCGGCGAAAACGAGTCCGGCCTTCTGCCCGTGACCGTTTCCGCCGGAAATGATGCCCGTATGGCCGCCTGCAGGATGCCCTGCGCGAAAACCGAGGAGTGCCCCTCCCATGTGGCGGAGACATCCGCCTGGGAGCAAAATGATAACGGACACTGGCATGTCTGCGCATACTGCATGGCCTACATAGATCTTGCCCTGCACCGCTACGGGGAAGAGTATCAGCCCCTGTCCGAGGACGATCCGGATTACGATGCCTATCACCAGCATGCCTGCGTAACATGCGGCCACACGGAGCTTAAGCCTCATGAGTATGATATCGGCGAACTGAACTGCGTACTCTGCGGCGGCGGGCCTGTTTCCGTCACATACAGTTCCCCGGACGGGAAGCTTTTGCAGCATATGGGGGCCAACCGGGTTCTTGACAGCTCCGTCGAGTGGAACGATGACGTGCATGACGGCTGGTATGCCCTGAGAGGAAATGTCACGATCGAGTCGCGGATCACGGTTTATGGAAATGTCAACCTGGTCCTCTTTGACGGTGCCAGCCTGACAGCCAGGCGCGGCATCTATGTGGAAGGCTGGAGCAGCCTGACGATATGGGGGCAGGTAGAAGGCAGCGGGCAGCTGATCGCAACAGGAAAGGGCCGGGACGCCGGCATCGGCGGCAACAGCCTGGATGACGCCTCCAGCTGCGGCGTGATCACCATAAACGGCGGACATATCGTCTCGTCCGGCGGCTTCGGCGCAGCCGGGATCGGAACCGGCAACTGCTATGACGACAGCGACGACGAATATGAAGACCAGATTTACAGTATCGATCCCCTGGCAGGTCCCAGGCAGATCACCATTGCCGGCGGACTCGTAGAGGCCGCAGGCGGAAAGGGCGCTGCCGGCATCGGCGGCGGCCGGAACAGCACCGGCGGCCACATTACCATAACCGGAGGGACGATCAAGGCCGACGGCGAAGAGAGCGGCGCCGGCATCGGCGGCGGCGAAAACGCGCCTGGCGGGACCATAGAGATCAGCGGCGGCGTCATAGACGCGCAGTCGTCCTTGACAGTGCTCGGGAGAATGCGCGGGTACGGCTCAGGAGCCGGCATCGGGTCCGGCCGCAATCCCCAGATATGGTTCAATGGGAATACGAAGTATTCGACCAATATCACCATTTCCGGCTCCGCGAAGGTGACGGCCATCTCCAATATGGGGGCCGGCATCGGGTGCGGCGAGCTGATCTATTTTCCGGACTGGATCTCCTCGAAGGATCTGCTGGCAGACGTAAATATCATCAGCGGAAATATCATTGCCGAAAGCAAAACGGCCATGGGCATCGGCGTCGGCCACAGCGGTGATGTCTACAGCATCACCGAAGGAATTCTGAGCCATGTGCCTAATATCAATCTTTCTCTGTACCTGAGAAATTATTTAGACAGCCTGACCATCCGCTCTTCAGAACAAGCGCATGCAACAGCAGACATCTATCTGCATGAGATGTACCGCGATCATGATGATCCATCGAGCTACTTCGCACCTGGATCCCGCAGCATAAAAGACATCGAAAACCGGACGATCATCCGCTATGAAGCCTGCTTTATCACGTTTGATCCCGGCGATGGAGGAACCGGATACATGCCGCCCCAGACAGCCTCCCGGTGGGGAAAATATACCATTCCGGAATGCCAGTTTCAGGCGCCAAGAGGCAAATATTTCACAGGCTGGCGCCTTCCGGATGGCACCAGGGTCATCGAGGGCAGGCAGTATTCCGTTGACAACCGGACATCTCTGACGCTCGTCGCGCAGTGGGCAAAAGGCTATAACGTTTGGCTCGGAGACAAGCTGATATCGCCGTATAATACCCCCTATATCTCCAGCCGGCCTGAAATAACTTATAACGCGGAAACCCAAACCCTGAACATGCAATATGTGTACGGCATTTCCGGATGCACAGAAATTCCCGGGACAGACGATGGCACAGGAAAACCGCAGACAGCCCTTATATACGCGGAGGGTGTGGATCTGATCCTTAATATTTCGGACTGTTCGATCGTCAATTCATCGCTGGAAGCGGATTATGGCATTTATGTCCGGAACGGTTCCCTGACGATCGAATCATTCTTTTTCAGCAAGGGCACGGATAATCTGACCGTTGAAGGGAAGGTCTGCGGCATTTACGCGGATGGCGATATCTCTATCTCCGAGAGCCGTAACCTCGACGTCCGGGCACTCTCCGAAAACGGCACCGGCATCCATGCCGGCGGCAGCATTTTGCTCACAGGCATCAGCAGCAAGCATGGCGGCTGGTCTTTCAATAGATATAACGTTCAGGGCGGTCTTTATGCCCTGGATGCCGCCGGGGATATTTCCATCAGCAATGCCGTGATGAAAGCCGAAGCCCTCTCTCCCGGGGGAAACGCCATCCATGCCAACGGAAATGTCAGCATCTTAAAACCGTATAACAGTTATATCGATATCGCTCCGCCCGATGTCAAGGCTTTTGGAGATGCGGTCGGCATTGCCGCCGGAGAAAATGTCCTCATATGCGACACCATCGCTTCCGTCTCCGGAAGCTCCTATGGCATTTATGCCGAAGGAAATCTGGATATCCGGCGCACAGACTCATACGCTTCCGTGACGGCCGAAAGTGCCGGCACCGCCATCTGCTCCGGCAATGCCATAAACCTCCAGGACGCCTATGTCCGGGCAAGCGGCGGCTTCACCGGCATCCGCTCATCCGGCGGCATGACCCTCACCTGGGCGGACCATGAGTTCAACAATTTCCTGATCGACGCATCCGGAGGAAACGCGGCCATCTCCTCGGCCATCTCCCTGGATACCGGCCTGACCTTGCGCGCGCCGGAAGACGGCGCCATAACCCCGAACCAGAATGCGGTCTTAAATCCTGACGGGACGGAGGCAAAAGCCGCCCAGATCGGGCCGCGGCTCTACGAAGTCTCCTTCTCCCCGGGATGGGGGGACAGCACGATGGAATCCCTGCTTATCCCGGCCTACAGCGCCTGCCGGCTTCCCGACTGCATTTTTGACCCGCCTTCCGAGGATTCTTCCTTTGGCGGATGGAAGATCGGCGAAACCATCTACCCCGCGAATGGGTCCTTTACGCCCACGGAGGATACAACGGCGGTCGCTCAGTGGGGCTACAACTGGGCGCATCTCCAGAAGCTGCTGAGCCGGGGCGGGACTATTACGCTTCCCTGCGATGTCACCGCCGCCTACAGCAACACCTACCTGTCGGTTGCCACGGATGTGACATTGGACCTTAACGGGCATACGATCAGCCGCAATCTCACAGAGAGGACGTCCTCCGGCTATGTCCTGCGCCTCACTAAGGGAAGCCTGACGATCCGGGACAGCGCCGGCGGCGGGAAGATTACCGGCGGATGCAATAACGGCAGCTGCGGGGCTATCCTGGTGTCCGGCGGCACTCTTAACCTGGAAAGCGGCTGCATCACCGGAAACAGCTGCCATGTGAGCGAGAAATCGACCTTTGCCTATGGCGGGGCTGTCCGCGTGGCCGGCGGCACCTTCAACATGACCGGCGGCGAGATCTCGGGCAATACGGCGGAGACTGCCGGCAGCGCGGTGGTCCTGGCAGCGGACAAGGCCGTGTTCCATATGTCCGGCGGCATCATTACGGGCAACGATTCGGCGGACGGCTGCGCGGTGTACGTCATCCGGGGACGGTTTGAGATCTCCGGTTCCCCGAAGGTCATCGGAAATACCCGGCAGGGAGGCACTCTGCCCGCCAATTACGATACGCATTACCACGGCGCCTATGGCGAGACCTACAAGCATATCTATGTCACAGGGCCGCTTTCGGAGGATGCCCTGATCGGGGTCCGCGCCTCCATTAAGGATGACAAGTACCGCCAGGTGACAAACGGGCTTTCCGGCAAAGGAGCGCTGTCGAATTTTGTCAGCGATGACGAGGACTATGTGCTCGGCCTGACATCGGCGGGGGAGGTTGAACTGCTTAAAAAGCCCTCCCAGCCCGACCCTGGCGCAAATGGCGATGAGACCCAGGGCGGCTCCGGTTCCAGCCAATCTCCCTATTCCGGCGGCGGCTCGTCTTCCGGCAGCGGTTCCTACTCCGGCGGCGGCTCGTCTTCCGGCAGCGGTTCCTATTCCGGCGATGGCTCGTCTTCCGGCGCTTCCTCTTCCGGCAGCAGCTCCTCCGGCTCCTTGGCGGCTGCTGCCACGGGCGCCACCGGAGATGGGGAGAGCACGGAATCTGCCACGGACCAGAGCCAGGAGGTCACCCTCACTAAGGCTCTTTCTCCTGTGACCGACATAAGCAGCACGGCCGATACCATAGAGACCGCCACCAAAGCCCGCTCCGAGGAAAAGGACTGGAAGGAGGCCGGCGAGATATTCGTTCTGGAGCTTCCGATTCCGCTCTCGAAGGAGGTCTGGCTTACTCAGGATAAGCTTTCGGCTTACCGCCTCTGGAACAATGCGGCGACGCTTCTGGATGTCTACATGCTTCCCAATGCGGCAGGGCTGGTTGTAGGCGCGTCCAAAAGCGTCCGGTATGTTTCCGAAGTGCTGAGCGGCAATCTCCTGGGAAATGACGAAGATTATGATATCGACATCTTTACGGCCCTGACCAAAGAAGCCTTCGAAAAACCCGTCATTCCTGTCGGAAGAACAGGGAAGCTGGATTTCGATTCCGGAAAGCTTACCCTTCCGGCCTATTCGGATATGGAGCTTTGCCTGCACGAAATTTCCGCCAGATGGCTCATGGAAGAGATAACGGAAGGCGTTATCTGCCCATTCCTGAGCAATCAGGATAAGATAAATGCCTACGCGCTTGGAGAGACAGACACACTTCCTGCCGGAAAGGCCGAAAGCCGGATCATCCTGGGAAAACATGCGGCAAAAAAGGCATCCGATGACGTTAAATTTTACTGGATCGGCCAGACCCCGGAAACAGCAGAGGATCCGGAAGCTATCCTGATCGGCCTGAAAGTTAATGAAAAGACCGATGAAGTGGATGCTTTCCGCACGAGCGCGAAGGCCTTTGCCGATGATCAGGAGATGACGGATCTCTCCCTGTACCTGTATCGCGACAGCCGCTCCGACCGCAGGGAAAAGGTGCTCTATAATCTCCTGTTCTTTGAAACGCCGGAGGATTCTAAGAGCCTTATAAAAGTTTACAACGATATCCCTGACGAGCGGGATATGGTGCTGCCGAAAGCCCTGGATATTGTCCTTCGTCCCTTTGACCTTGGCGATGCGGACCTTCCGGCCTACAGCATAAGCGGCCGTTTCTTCGCCATGAACGACGGCACGGACGGCGAGGTCAGTATGTTTGACGGCCTTTACACCGCTGCCGTTGGCCGCGATTCCTTCTCGTCGGATTATCTGCATATTAACGGGCTTTCTTCCGGAAACATCCAGGCCGGGATCAAAAAAGGCCAGAACATCTGGCCTGAATGGACCGGCAAAACAACCGCCGGGGATATCGCCGGCGGTACGTACCGCCTGGTGAACGGCAAATGGAAACGGTCCTGACCCAGCCAATCGGATAGGGAAGCGCTTTTCTTTCCTATCCGTGTGCGAGCCGCCGGCCACCTGACGTTGGCTCTGTGCATAACAAACAAGGCCAGATCCTTTTTCAAGGGATCTGGCCTTGTTTTATGGCAGGGGGCAGAGGGAGAATATATCTCCCTCTATCCTATGGTTATCGACTATTGTCGCGGTTTCCTACTTGACCTGCCGCAACTCCTCATGCATAAGCTTCTCTCTTTTTGCTACCTCATTGCCCCAATGGGGGCCTTTTTCGTACATCTCGGCCAGGGCGCTGAGGGCGGAAGGCACGTCGATGTGCTGCGGGCAGGCATGGGCGCACTGGCCGCAGCCAATGCAGGCGGACGGGAGCTTTTCTTTCTCGAGCGCATCCAGCCGCATGGAGGGCGTCATGGTCGCCGCATAGCGGTAATCGTTATAGCAGGCAAGAAGGTAAGGGATGTCCAGCCCCACAGGACATCCGTCGCAGCAGTAGCGGCAGGCGGTGCAGGGAACGCCTTTTTTCAGGTTCTCGGCAATGTCAAAAAGGACCGCCCGCTCTTCATCGCTGAGCGGCTTCCTCTCGCGGAACGTCCGAAGATTGTCCTCCACCTGAAAGAGCTCGTTCATGCCGGACAGGATGACCTTGACCTCCGGCAGCCCCTGAAGGAAACGGAAGGCATACGAGGCATCGCTGGGAGCATCCTCCGCCGAAAGGGCATCCTTATGCAGGGCTTTCAGCTTTGCCTTTTCCGCTTCCGGAAGGGCGGCCAGCTTGCCGCCGCGGCAGGGCTCCATGACCCACACGCCAAGCCCGTGGCTGGCAATGATCTCATATTTCCTTTTGGCATCCTGCAGTGTCCAGTCAAGATAGTTGAGCTGGATCTGCACAAAATCGAACTCACCTTCGTGCCTTGTCAGGAACTCTTCAAGAAGATCCGGCCCCCCGTGGAAGGAAAAGCCAAGGGTTCTTATCTTCCCTTCTTTTTTCATCTGCAGGATATCCGGAATGATGTGAAATTCGCTGCTTTCGTAATACTTTTCAGACCATTCCGTAATGTTGTGCAGCAGATAAAAGTCAAAATAGTCTGTCCGGCATTTCTGCAGGGAAATGTTGAACAGGGCAATGTTGTCGATGGGAGCTGTCAGGGAATGCCCCGGAAATTTATCCGCAATGTAATAGCTTTCCCTGGGATAGCGCGACAGCGCCTCCGCCATGGCCCCTTCGGACTTTCCGCCCAGATAGGGGTACGCCGTGTCAAAATAGTTGACGCCCTCCCTGATCGCCAGGTCAAACATGGCGTTCACCTTTGCCTGGTCGATCTCTCCCGTTTCCGGATCACTCGCAAACCGCATGCAACCAAACCCAAGCTGTGACAGTTTGTAATCCTTAAAAGATGTGTAGATCATGCTCTGCTCCTTTCATCACTTATCGGAAACGAATTTTCGCCGCTTTAGCGGCATGATCCCGCTGGAAATTTGTGCGCATGCGGTATCAGTCTTGCTGCGGTTCCCATTCAAGATCATCCTCAAGCATGGCATCAAGGTTTTCGGAGATGCCGTAGCCAAGGCCGTTAGTTTTTGTAACAAGGCTTTGCAGCCGCGGATAACATGCTCGGAACAAATCTTCTGACTTCAGTTTGTTAAGATTGGATATGACATCACTGTAGATGCGCTCCAGGCTGTCATAGAAAGATTCCGGCATGTCGCCAAAGGAATTGCCAAATTTAGCCACGCATTCTGCATAATAGAGCTTCAATTCCAAAACGTCCTCCGGCGCGGGTGAAACTTTTTTGAACTCGGATATGACCTTCTTGGCTTTAGAAAGAGAAGGGATTTTCGTCTTTGCATCAAATTCTTTGTGAATTTTATCCTTGCTTTCCAGCATCAGTCCTTTGATATAGTCTGCGCCGCTGAATTTTGCGTTTAAAATAGCCGCCGCATCCGGACAGGACTGATACAGACTGCAAAGCAGCGCGATCATCTCCTGCTGGGACAAAACCTTCAACTGCTGTTTTAACGCTGCAACAGACATCTTTTTTGACATAATCTTCACCTCTTATTCTCGCAAACGAATGAAACTGTCGTTTTTTTCCATACCATACTTTATCATATCATATTTCCGGGCGCTTGGAAAGACATTAAGGTTTCGGACATACGTTTATGTGGAGACCCCATTGCCCCCTTGATGACTTTTATTTTACTTTTACCTGGCGGTAGGCTCTGGCTGCGCCATGTTTCTTTTTAACTTTTCTATTCTACTCTTACCTGGCGGTAGGCTCTGGCTGCGCCATGTTTCTTTTTAGCTTTTCTATTCTACTCTTACCTGGCGGTAGGCTCTGGCTGCGCCATGTTTCCTTTTACCTTTCCTATTTTACTCTTACCTGGCGGTAGGCGCAGGGGAG
>CAMNNO010000075.1 GCA_946545475.1 uncultured Blautia sp. | reverse complement strand
CAACTCTGAGCGGCCCCCCCTCCCCTGGCACCTACCGGCAGGTAAACGTAAAATAAAAAGACAATAAAGAAACCTATCGCCCCCCAGCCCCTACCGGCAGGTAACCGTAAAATACAATAAAGAAACCTATCGCCCCCCAGCCCCTACCGCCAGGTAAACATATCTCAGAATGGACTACTGGAAGCGATCCTTAACTACACATAAATTGACCAAAGAAGATAAAAAAGAAATCGATAAAATTCTGTTCCCAATAAAAAATCATAAGAAAGTCAAGCAGATGAAAAACTACTGCCAGCATGGCCGCATATCCACCTACGACCACTGCTGCCATGTGGCAGCCCTAAGCTACTCCATAAACAAAAAGCTCCACCTGGGAGGCGATGTGAGGACCATCCTGACGGGTGCGATGCTTCATGACTTTTATCTGTATGACTGGCACGCGGATGACGGCGGCACTCACAACTGGCATGGCTACATCCATGCCGGCCGTGCCCTCAAAAATGCCCAAACATATTTTTCGATAGACAAAAAAACCCAGGAAGTCATCCGCTGCCATATGTGGCCCTTAAATCTCTTTAGCATTCCCAAAAGCCGGGAGGCCTGGATCGTGTGCGCCGCAGATAAATGGGTGTCGCTCCAGGAAACTCTTTTCATGCGCAGGAAAAAGACATGAAAAGAGTGAGTGAAAACCTCTTTACAAATGCCGGAGAATTGGGTAGTATAATTCATGTTAAGAAAAAGACAAAACATCAGGACATCTTTTGCCCCTCTGCCGGCCCTTATGGCCCGGAAGGCAAAGAGACAGGGGAAAGGTTCTCAAAGGAGACAGTTATGAAGCAAAAACCTACGGTACTTATGATACTCGACGGCTACGGCCTCAACGAAAAGCATGAAGCCAATGCCGTTTACCAGGCAAAGACACCTGTCATGGACAGGCTTATGAAAGAATATCCCTTTAAAAAGGGTTATGCCTCCGGGCTGGCTGTAGGCCTGCCGGACGGCCAGATGGGAAACTCCGAGGTCGGCCATATGAACATGGGCGCCGGCCGCATCGTCTACCAGGAGCTGACCCGCATTACCAAAGAGATCCAGGACGGCGACTTCTTCAAAAACGAAGCCCTGTTAGCCGCCATGAAGAACGCCAGGGAACACGACAGCGCCATCCACTTTATGGGCCTCCTTTCCGATGGCGGCGTGCACAGCCACAATACGCATCTTTACGGCCTTCTTGAGATGGCCAAGCGTGAAGGCCTCAGCAAGGTCTATGTCCACTGCTTCCTCGACGGGCGCGATACGCCGCCCGCTTCCGGCAAAGGCTTTGTGGAGGAGCTGGAAGAGAAGATGAAGGAGATCGGCGTGGGCGCCGTCGGCATGATCTCCGGCCGCTACTATGCCATGGACAGGGATAACCGCTGGGACCGCGTGGAGCTGGCCTATAAGGCCCTGACAAAGGGCGAAGGCGTGAAGGGGACCTCTGCGCCGGCCGCCATCCAGGCCTCCTATGACGACGACAAGACCGATGAATTTATGCTTCCCACCGTCATCGAAAAGGACGGGCAGCCGGTAGCGACGATAAAGGATAACGATTCCGTCGTATTCTTCAACTTCCGCCCCGACCGCGCCAGGGAGATCACCAGGGCCTTCTGCGACGATGATTTCAAGGGCTTTGCCAGGGAGAAGAAGCTGCAGCTGTGCTATGTCTGCTTTACCGATTACGACGACACCATCCAGAACAAGCTCGTGGCCTTCCACAAGGTACACCTTAACAATACCTTCGGCGAATGGCTGGCCGCCAACCATATGACCCAGGCACGCATTGCGGAGACGGAGAAATATGCCCATGTCACCTTCTTCTTTAACGGCGGCGTGGAAGAGCCCAACGAGGGCGAGGACCGTATCCTGGTCAAGTCTCCGAAGGTTCCCACATACGACATGCAGCCGGAGATGAGCGCTCCCGAGGTCTGCGAAAAGCTCCTGGGCGCCATCCATTCCAAGAAATACGATGTCATCATCATCAACTTCGCGAACCCCGACATGGTCGGCCATACCGGCGTCCTTGAGGCCGCCATCAAGGCTGTTGAGACGGTGGACGAGTGCGTCGGCAAGGTGGTGGATGCCATCAAAGAAGAGAACGGCGTTCTGTTCGTCTGCGCGGACCACGGCAACTGCGAGCAGCTTATTGACTACGAGACCGGCGAGCCCTGGACGGCCCACACGACCAACCCGGTTCCCTTCATCCTGGTCAATGCCGATCCTAAGTACGACCTCCGCGAGGGCGGCTGCCTGGCCGACATCGTGCCTACCCTTATTGAGCTTATGGGCATGGAACAGCCCAAAGAGATGACCGGCAAGTCTCTTTTAGTCGAAAAATAATGTGATACCCGCGGCATGGCCGCGGTACGTGTGAAGTATAGATATAGCAAACGAACAGGATGCTTGCATCCTGATCCGTTTGCTGCGCCGGATCTTCGCTGCGCAAGCAGCATTATTCTGCAGAAAATCCGTGCGCATGCTGTAGATATAAGGAGTATAAATAATTATGATATTCAAAGGCAGAAACGAGGCAAGCCCTGTGCCAAAATCGCCAAGGCCATCACAGGTAACATATATTCCTCTGTCAGAACTTCTCAAGGATGAGCCCGAAAAGGCAGAGGAGCCGAAGGAGAGGCATCACAGCTTTAAATGGCTCAAGGTTTCAGGACTCGTGCTGGCGTCCTTTGCTGTTGTACTCGCATCCGCATACGGTGTGATGACTTATTATTACTCCAACCGCTTTTTTGAAGGGACCCTCATCAACGGCATCGATGTTTCCGGCCAGACAGCCTTTGAGGTTGAACAGGCCATCGCCTCCCGCATGGAGGATTACGCTCTGAATGTGAGTGCCCGCAATACGGAAGACCAGGTGATCAAGGGATCGGAGATCGGCTATCAGTACGCACCGGATGGCGAAGTCCTCTCTCTCCTGAAAAGCCAGAAGCCTTATCAGTGGATCAGGGGCTATTTTGAGAAGAGCGAATATGCCACCCAGATGAAAGCCACCTACGACAAGCAGCTTCTGGAGGCCAAGATGCGCACCCTGAACCTGGCAAAAGAGGAAACTCAGGTGGCGGCATCCAATGCCTACGTGACCTATCAGAACGACCAGTTTGAGATCGTGCCCGAAACGGAGGGCTCCGAGATCATCCTGAAAGAAGCCTATAAAGCCGTCAACGCAGCGATCTCCGGCGACCAGGAGCATATCGACCTCGCAAGCGATCCGGATGTGTATATGTCCGCGGAAGTGACCCGGGACGACCCGGCCCTCATAGAGACGGTGGAAGCCTACAACAATATGGCGAATACCCGCATCACCTACACCTTCGGGGACGAGACAGTCGTGCTGGACGGCGATACCATCAAGTCCTGGCTGACCTTTGACGAAAAGGGCGAGCTTGTGCAGGACGATTGGAGCTTCCGGCAGAGGGTATGGGAGTTTGTGGAGAATCTGGCCGCCCAGTACAACACGGTGGGTACCAGCCGTCCCTTCTACACCACCAGCGGGCGGACGGTATGGGTTTACGGCTATGCCTATGGCTGGCTGATCGATGAGGAGAGCGAAGTGGAGCAGCTGATGTACGACATCAGCCGCGGTGCCCGGATCACCCGGGAGCCCATCTATGCTATGACGGCCAATTCCCATGGCTATAACGATTTCGGGAGCACCTATATCGAGGTGGACCTGGGATGGCAGCATATGTACTACTATCAGAACGGCTACATCATCTTTGATTCCGATATCGTTTCCGGTGATATCTCAAAAAGCGGGAGGGCGACACCCGAGGGCGTTTATACCCTGTACTACAAGAAGAGCCCGGCCATCCTCATTGGCGACACCAATCCCGAAACGGGCAAGCCCGAGTATGAGACGGAAGTCACCTACTGGATGCCCTTCAACGGCGGGATCGGTTTCCATGATGCCACCTGGCAGGAATATTTTGGCGGGGACCGCTACACCTATGCCGGCTCCCACGGCTGCATCAACCTGCCGTATTACGCGGCGGCCAACCTGTACGATATCATCCAGTACGGCGTGCCCATCATCTGCTTCTATTGATGGGGCACATGGCTCGCTTTGGCGGACAGATTTCCGCCGAAATTTCATATAGAAAATAACTGGAAAAGGGGCTGCTGCATGGTTTTTGCGGCAGCCTTGCTTTGTTTGGGCTGCTGTGGTATGATAGATGGGAAATTCCTGAAAGGTCCGGATAAGACAAATGCTTTCTGAACATGAACTGCCTCCCATCGCCCCTCCCCTCCTGGCATGGTATGGCGAACACCGCAGGGACCTGCCCTGGCGGAAAACAAAAGATCCCTATCGCATCTGGATATCGGAGATCATGCTCCAGCAGACGCTTGTGCAGGCGGTCATTCCCTATTACCTGCGCTTTACGGAGATTCTTCCGGATGTGCGCGCTCTCTCATCCTGCCCGGAGGAGAAGCTTTTAAAGCTATGGGAAGGGCTGGGGTATTACAGCCGCGTCCTTAACATGAAAAAGGCCGCCGGGATCATCGTCAACGAGATGGGCGCTCGCATGCCGGGCTCCTTTAAGGAGCTGCTGGCCCTGCCGGGCATCGGCCGCTATACGGCGGGAGCCATAGCCTCCATCGCCTATGGCGAGAGGGTGCCGGCGGTGGACGGGAATGTCCTCCGCATTGTCTCAAGGCTTCTGAAAAGCCCCGAGGACATCTCGCGCCAGGCGGTGAAAAAGGCCTGGGAGGAGCTTTTGCTTCCCGTGGTCCCCGGGGAGAGCCCGGGAGACTTTAACCAGGCCCTGATGGACCTTGGCGCCATGGTCTGCACCGGAAAGGGGACCCCGGAGTGCGCCTCCTGCCCGCTCCATGCCTTCTGCCGCGCCGGGCAGGCCGGGGAGGGAGTCCTGTTCCCGAAGAAGGCGGCCAAAAAAGAGCGGAGGATCGAGGAGCGCACCCTGCTGCTTCTGGTGGATGAGTGCGCGTCCCTGCTTCACAGGCGCCCGGAGGGAGGGCTCCTGGGCGGCCTGTATGAGATACCGTCCCTGCCGGGCCTTATCCCGAAAGAAGAGTTGGAAAAGGCCGTCCGCCAAAGCGGGCTGTATGCGCTTAAAGACGGGCAGGTGCATGGCTCGCTTGAACAGACACAGAGCTCAATGGAAATAGAAGAACTGCCGTGTGCCACTCATCGCTTCTCGCATGTTGAGTGGCGGATGATCGCCTACAGGATCCACATGGAGGGTCTGGCGGAACAGGCAAAAAGACTGGAAAAAGAGGGATATGTCCTGAAAAAGCGGGGAGAGGATGGGGGCTACCCCATCCCGTCCGCCTTCCGCTCTTATGCCGGATACCTGTAACAAGTTGTGTAAAAAGGGAGAAGTAAAAATATGAAATTGCTGAGTATTGCCGTACCTTGCTATAATTCCGAGGCCTATATGGAGCGCTGCATAAAGTCGCTGCTGCCGGGAGGGGAAAGGGTGGAGATCCTTCTGGTGAACGATGGCTCCAAGGACCGCACCGCCGAGATCGCGGAAAGCTACGCGGCTAAGTACCCCACCATCATCCGGGCCATCCATCAGGAAAACAAAGGGCACGGAGGCGCTGTCAATACGGGGATAGCGAACGCGTCGGGAAAATATTTTAAGGTCGTCGACAGCGACGATAAAGTGGCCGAAGGTCCCTACAAAGAGATCCTGGACACTCTCCAGGAGTTTGAGGACAGGGGCGACTACCTGGACCTTCTGGTCAGCAACTTTATTTATGACAAGCAGGGGGCGTCCCACAAAAAGGTGATGCGCTATGCGCACTTCTTCCCGGAAAAAAAGGTTTTTGACTGGAAGAGCGCTTCCAACCTTCCTATGGGGAAATATCTTCTCATGCATTCCATGATCTACCGGACGGAGCTCCTGCACGAGAGCGGCATGGTGCTGCCGGAGCACACGTTTTATGTGGATAACCTTTTTGCCTACGAGCCTCTTCCTTATGTGAAGAAGATGTATTATCTGGATGTGGACTTTTATCTGTATTATATCGGGAGAGAGGACCAGTCTGTCAATGAGCAGATCATGATAAAGCGCATTGACCAGCAGCTCCGGGTCAATAAGCGCATGGCGGAGGTCTATACGAAGACGGAGTTTACGGAAGAGCATTTGAAGAAGTATATGTACAGTTATCTGGAGATTATCACTACGGTGTCCTCTATTATGCTGATCAGAGGGGGAGAGAGGGAGCATCTGGTGAAGAAGAGGGAGCTGCTTGAGTTCCTTAAGGGGCTTAATGAGCCGCTGTACCGGAAATATCGCAGAAGGCTGCTGGGGGTTTTGACTAATCTGCCGGGGAGCGTGGGGAGGAAGATATCTTCGGGGATTTATCGGATCGTGAATAAAGTTTATGGGTTTAATTAAAAATGGGATATAGAGGCCTTTAGTTTACTCTTAGCTGCCGGTAGGGGTGGGTGCGGTATGTTTCTGTTATGCCCTTTAGTTTACTCTTACCTGCCGGCAGGTGCCAGGGGAGGGGGGGCCGCTCAGAGTTGCGAAGCCCGCGTCCCCCTCCCCTGCACCCCTCCCCTGCACCCCTCCCCCCAGGGGCACGCCAATTGGTTGTGAGGGAATTGGGCTTTTGGGGTTGAAAATTTATGGTCGGGCTGCTTTTG
This sequence comes from uncultured Blautia sp., assembly GCA_946545475.1. Classification (GTDB taxonomy): domain Bacteria; phylum Bacillota; class Clostridia; order Lachnospirales; family Lachnospiraceae; genus Blautia_A. The sequence goes on along the minus strand of CAMNNO010000075.1, from coordinate 7,133 downwards.
GTTTGTGATGATAAAAAATGGGGCCAGTTCCCCTGGGGGACTGGCTCCATTTTTTGTTTCAGTTTTGAAAAAATTTTTTTTAATGGCGCGCGGTGGCGCGGCGGAGGGGGACGCGGTCGCGGTCGTAGGCGGTTTCGGCGTAGAAGAGGCGGTAGCCTATGAGGGCGATCAGGGTTCCCAGGGTGACATCCAGGGCGGAATGCTGTTTTAAAAACATGGTTGAGAGGATGATGAGGAGGCACAGGAGGCCGGAGAAGGCCCGGATGGCTTTGTGGGCTTTTAACTGGCTGCAGGTGCCTATGGCGGTGTGGATGGCCAGGGAGTTAAAGACATGGATGCTGGGAAGGATGTTTGTGGGGGTGTCCTTGGCGTAGAGGATGCGGACCATGTCTGTAAATATATTGTCCCGCGGAAATACGGCGGGGCGCAGCTGGTGGGCGTTGGGATAGAGCCAGGAAACGGTGAGGAACAGGCTCATGCCCATGATCAGGTTGAGGGAAAGGCGGTAGTATTCCCCTTTGTCCCTGACAAAAAAGGCAAAATAGGCAACGCTGAAAAGACAGTAGGGGAACCACAGCAGGTAAGGGATGATAAAGTATTCAACAAAGGGAATGTGGTCATCCAGCCGGGTGTGGATGATGTGAAAATCGGTTACTGAGCGTTTTTCCAGCAGGATGAAAAGGGCGATATAGACCATGGCATAAAAGATCATGATAAAGGCATGCCGGTAATCCTGCAAAAACTGAATAATGCTTGGCCTGTGACAGACGGCCCGGCCCTGCGTAATAGTCTCATTTGGTTTCAAAACGATCACTCCTTTAGTTGGGCAGCCTTCAACGGAAATGCTATAACTGCCGCTTATTCGTTCTCATGTGCTCAAAAATATGATAACACCGCCTTTGCCCGCTGACAATTATTTTTTTCAAAACATTGACGGTTTTTTCACGATAAGATTTGATATTATCTATCCAGGCATGTTATAATAAAAAACTAAGAAGCCGGGAAGGGGATATGTTTTCCCTGGCCGGCGGCAAAAGTAATCCATTCTGTGTGAAAATACGGATCTGTGCGAAAATACGGATCTGTCTAAAAATACGGGTACAGAACAGACAGGAGATCTCATGAAAGCATTGGTAATAGCGGAAAAGCCCTCTGTAGGCCGGGACATTGCCCGGGTCCTGGGGTGCCGTCCGGCGCCCTCCGGAGCGATGGAGGGCAGGGACTATGTGGTGACCTGGGCGCTTGGGCATCTGGTGACACTGGCTGATCCGGAGGCTTATGATAAAAAATACGAAAAGTGGGAAATGTCCACCCTGCCCATGCTGCCGAAAGAGCATAAGCTTGTGGTCATAGAAAAGACCAGGAAGCAGTACCAGCTGGTAAAGAGCCAGCTCTTCCGCGCGGATATCGGCAGCGTCATCATCGCCACGGATGCCGGGCGGGAGGGCGAGCTGGTCGCCCGGTGGATACTGGAAAAATCCGGGGCCAAAAAGCCCTTAAAGCGCCTCTGGATATCCTCCGTCACCGATAAAGCCATCCGGGACGGCTTTGCCCATCTGCGCGACGGCCGGGACTATGACAACCTTTACAGGGCAGCCCAGGCCAGGGCCGAGGCGGACTGGCTGGTGGGCATGAATGGCACCCGGGCGCTGACATGCAAGTATAATGCCCAGCTTTCCTGCGGGCGGGTACAGACTCCGACCCTGGCTATTGTGCAAAAGCGGGAGGAGGATATCCGCTCCTTTGTGCCCAAGGACTATTACGGGCTTGTCGCCTTTGGCAAAGGCATCCGCTTTACCTGGAAGGATAAAAAAAGCCAGGGCGGGCGCATTTCGGACATTCAGAAGGCGCAGGAGCTTGAAAAGAGCCTGAAAGGCCGGAAAATGACCATCATCCGGGCGGATAAGCGCCTGAAAAGCCAGATGCCGCCGGAGCTTTATGACCTGACGGCCCTGCAGAGGGACGCCAATGTCCGCTTCGGCCTTTCCCCCAAGCAGACCCTGGACATTATGCAGCGCCTGTATGAAAACCACAAGGTGCTGACCTACCCCCGGACGGATTCCCGCTACCTGACCGAGGATATCGTCCCGACCTTAAAGGAGAGGCTGGATGCCTGCGGAACCGGGCCGTACCGGGCGCTGGCGGCCGCCATCCTCTCGAAGCCGATAAAAGCCGGAAAGCATTTTGTCAATAACGCCAAGGTGACGGACCACCATGCCATTATCCCCACCGAGCAGTTTGTCGCCCTGGACCACATGACCATTGAGGAGAGAAAGGTCTACGACCTCGTTGTGCGCCGCTTCCTTTCCGTCCTTTTCCCCGCCTTTGAGTACGAGGAGGTCACGCTGGAAGGGGAGGCGGCCGGCGAGATGTTCACCGCCAGAGGCCGCACGGTGAAGGCGGAGGGCTGGAAGGCTGTCTACCAGGGAAGCACCCTTCCCGAGGAGGGCGAGGAGGAGCCGGAGGAGGACAGATCCCAGGCCCTGCCGCAGGTCCGCTCCGGCGAGAGCTTCCCCATTGACAGCGTGAAGATCACCAGCGGGAAGACCAAACCGCCGGCCTACTTTACCGAGGCGACCCTCCTGGCCGCCATGGAAAACCCGGTAAAATATATGGAGAGCCAGAACAAGGCGGAGGCAAAGACCCTTGGGGAGACCGGAGGCCTTGGCACTGTGGCTACCCGGGCGGACATCATCGAAAAGCTCTACGGCAGCTTCCTGATCGAGAAAAAGGGAAACGAGGTCCACCTGACGCAGAAGGCCAGGCAGCTGTTGCGCCTGGTGCCGGAGGACCTTCGAAAGCCTGAGCTCACCGCCAGGTGGGAGATGAGGCTTGCCGACATCGCGGCCGGAAAGGCCCCCCAGGGCGCCTTCCTCGGCGATATCCGGCGCTATACCGAGGAGATCGTTTCTGAAATAAAGGCGGGAGAGGGAACCTTCCGCCACGATAACATGACCAATAAGCCCTGTCCCAACTGCGGCAAGAAGCTTCTGGCCGTCAGCGGCAAAAACAGCCGCATGCTGGTATGCCAGGACAGGGAATGCGGCTACCGGGAAGTGCTCGCCCGCACCTCCAACGCCCGCTGCCCAAACTGCCACAAGAAGATGGAGCTTGTGGTGAAGGGGAAGGAGGAGACCTTTGTCTGCGCCTGCGGCTACAAGGAACGCCTGTCGGCCTTTAAAGAGAGGCGGGAAAGGGAAGGCGCCGGCGTGGGGAAACGGGACGTGCAGCGCTACCTTAAGGAACAGGAAAAGGAAGCCGCCTCTCCCCTTAACGATGCCCTGGCAAAGGCTCTCTCCGGCATAAAGCTGGAGACAAAGACGGAGACAAAGCCGAATAAGAAGAAAAAGTAACCAGGAGCCGAATAAGAAGAAAAAGTAACCAGGCAACCCGCAAGTAAGTGACGAAAGGCAGGGATATCCCAGTGACTTCAAACTATGAAAAATTCCACCACGCCAACGGCACGCGCCGTATCCTGGTCGTGGAGGATGAGCTCATAAACCAGGAAATGTTAAAGATAAACCTGGAGGACGGATATGACCTCCTTTTTGCCGAGACAGGAACACAGGCCCTCCAGCTCATAAGGGAAAATCCGTCAGGCCTGTCCCTCATCCTCCTGGATATCCATATGCCGGAAATGGACGGCCTGGAGCTCCTCAAGATCCTGAAAAGCGACAAGGAGCTGGGGCGCATTCCCGTCATCATGATGACCTCGGATGCCAAATATGAGGTCGAGAGCCTGAATCTGGGGGCCATCGACTTTATCCCCAAGCCCTATCCCAGGCAGGAAGTGATAAGGGCCCGGGTCTTCCGCACCATTGAGCTGTCCGAGGACCGCCAGATCATAAGGGTGACGGAGCGGGACAGCGTAACCGGCCTTTATAACAAAGAATATTTTTACCGCTATGCCGACCAGCTGGATAAGCGCCATGCCGGGCAGGAAATGGATGCCATAGTGGTGGATGTCAACCATTTCCACATGCTGAACGAGCGCTTCGGCAAGGCCTTCGGCGACGAGGTGCTGCGCCGCATGGGCGGGAGCATAAAAAAAGTCGTGGAGGAGGGCCAGGGCATTGCCTGCCGCCAAACTGCGGATACCTTCCTGCTCTACTGCCCGAACGGCCTGGATTATAACGCCCTTCTGGAAACCATAGGCCAGGGCATGACGACGGAAGGCCATGGCTTTACCTCCCGCGGGAGGCTCCGCATGGGCATTTATCCCAAGGTCGACCGTTCCATTGACATGGAGAGGCGCTTTGACCGGGCAAAGCTGGCGGCCGATAAGGTGCGCAGCAACTACTCCCAGGCGATCGCCTTTTACGATAATACCCTGCACGAATCGGAGCTTTACTGTGAGCAGCTTCTGGACGATTTTCCGACAGCCATTGCCGAGCACCAGTTCACAGTCTATTATCAGCCAAAGTATGACATCCGCGCGGAGAAGCCGGTCCTGGCCTCGGCGGAAGCCCTCATCCGCTGGAAGCATCCCCGCCTTGGCATGATAAGCCCCGGCGTGTTTGTGCCTCTGTTTGAAAGCAACGGCCTCATCATGCAGCTGGATGCCTATGTCTGGCGGGAGGCCGCCCGGCAGATCCGGGAATGGCGGGACAGCTTCGGCATAAGCATCCCGGTCTCTGTCAATGTTTCCCGGGTAGACATGCACAATCCGAGGCTGGTGGAGATTTTTTCGGGGCTTTTGCAGGAATATAACCTTTCTCCCCATGACTATCATCTGGAGATCACCGAGAGCGCCTATACCCAGGATTCCGACCAGATCATCGAGATGGTCCGGACGCTCCGCTCCCTTGGCTTTTCCATCGAGATGGACGATTTCGGCACGGGCTACTCCTCTCTTAACATGCTTTCCACCCTTCCCATCGATTCGCTAAAGCTGGACATGAACTTTATCCGCAACGCCTTCGGTGAGCGGAAGGATGTGCGGATGATCGAACTGATCATCGACATCGCCGATTACCTCCATGTGCCGGTCATTGCGGAGGGCGTGGAGACGGAGGAACAGCTTAAGGTGCTCAAGGGCATGGGATGCGACTACGTTCAGGGATATTATTTCTCAAAGCCGGTCCCGCCGGATGAGTTTGAGCGCTTTATCGCGGAAAAGGCCGAGGCCATCCGCCTGGAGGAAGTGGCTCTGGACGAGCCATTTGAAGCCGGGGCGGTCCTGGAAGAACCAGGAAACAGCAATCTTTCGAAGGCCCCTTTTGGCAGCAGCCCAGCTGATAAGGAAAAAGGGGAGGACATGCTGGAAAGCATGACCTATTCCCAGATCGCAAAATCCCTCGCCAGGGATTACATTGCCATCTATTATGTGGATGTGGACACGGGGCATTACATGGAGTACACATCCAACAGCGCTTACAAAAAGCTGGGCCTCAAGAAACGGGGAACGGATTTTTTTGGACAGACCAGAAAGGATCTGTGGGATCTTGTCTATCCGGAGGATAAGCAGCAGGCCTTCCAGATATGGGACAAGGACTATCTTCTTGGGGAGCTGGAAAAGGACGACTGCTTTACGACCACATACCGCATGTTTGTCGGCGGGGACCTTATTTTTGTGAACATCAAGGTGATGCTGCAAAATGAGGGAGGGACCCGGCATATTGTGGTGGGCATCAGCAATGTGGACGCCCAGATGAAGCGCGAGAAGGAGTTTGCCGAGATCCGCTATTTCGCCCTTGTGGACGCCCTGACGGGCGTGAAGAACATGCGCTCCTTCAAGCAGGCGACAGAGCGGATAAACAAAAGCCTGGAGAACGGCAAGGGAACCTCCTTTGGCGTTGTTATCTGCGATATCAATAACCTGAAACAGGTGAACGATACCTACGGCCACGCGGCGGGAGACGAGTGCATCCGCCTGGCCTGCCAGAGGATATGCCACATTTTCCAGCACAGCCCGGTGTACCGCATCGGGGGCGATGAGTTTGCCATCATCCTTAGGGGCGAGGACTATCTGGGCCGGGACGCCCTGATGAGCGCCATGCAGGAAAAGAATAAGGAAAGCAAGGGCGACAGGCACCTTGAGGTCGCCGTGGGCATCGGGATATATGAGCCCGGGACGGACAAGGATTTCTCCGCGGTCTTTGAGAAGGCGGATAAGGCCATGTATGCCAACAAGGAAGCCATGAAAAGAAAACAGTAAGCCGTAAAGAGCGGGCAGGAGAGATTTTTTCTCCTGCCCGTTTGTGTTGATATTGCACATTTTCCTTTGGGGTTGCTAGGCCAAAAGTATAGAAGAAAACTAATAAGGAAAGAAAGCGATTGCATTTTTTCTGTCAAAGATGACATAATAATAACAATCGAAGATTTATACTCGTGAACGCAATATATAAGAGGAGGTGGCACAGATTTATGACAGTAACAGAACTTGCTGAAAGGATCGCTGCCCTGGAATGGCCCATGTTCCACAGCGTGAACGGCGAGGAGCGCGCGGACTGCCAGGATGATAAGACGGGATTTCTGGCCCTTCGCAAGGCCCAGTTTTCCGCCTGGTCGCTGGATGCGGCACAGAGCTATCTTGATGATCTTGAAAGGGCCGGGGCCGAGGGGCGGAACCTGGCCAGGGAGAAGTATATCCGCATGATGGCCTCCACGGACCCGGAGGGGTACGAGGTTTTTAAAAATGAGCTGCCGGCTGTCTCGGCCGAGAAAGAGGAGCTGGTGGAAAAGATATGGGGGCATTTTTTGGTCCAGACCGAAAAAATGCGGGAAAAGTTTCCGGCTGTTGCGCTGGGGGGGCGGCCCCTACGGGCGGCGGAGGAGCAGGATGGATGGGCGTCCATTGAGACTTACCAGAAGGGGGAGCTGCTTACCTATTCTGAAAAGACGCTGGAGGCTCTTCTGGCCCATGTCGAAGAGCTGGAAGATAAGGGTGTTGATCTGGCTTTTGAGATTCAGAAAAATTCGGTTACCTGTATGGGGTTTGCTTCCCTGGAGGAAGCTGAGAAGGCCATGGCTTTCCAGTTTATTCAGGCCATGGGGGGCGGGGAATGTACGACTTGTGGGGCTTATGGGGATATGTCCTGAGTGAGGTATGTTTCTTTTGAAGGTTCCTATTTTACGTTTACCTGCCGGTAGGCGCAGGGGAGGGGGGGCCGCTCAGAGTTGCGAAGCCCGCG
>CAMNNO010000074.1 GCA_946545475.1 uncultured Blautia sp. | reverse complement strand
GCAACTCTGAGCGGCCCCCCCTCCCCTGCACCTACCGGCAGGTAAGAGTAAAATAAAAAATGATAAGAAGCATGGCGCACCTATAGTTTACCGCCAGGTAAGCATAGGATAAAAAGTAATAGGAAGCATGGCGCAGCTAGACCCTGCCGGCAGGTAAGAGTAGAAAAGAGAGTAGTAAGAAAGGGGCCGATTATGGTATAATATCTGTAAATCTGCAAAAGAAGGACATACGGCCCAAGGCTCTTTTTTAATCTGGGAGGAGACGGTTCATGTATCAGATATATTATTATGCGGGACTTTTTGGTTTGTCGTTTCTGCTGACTCTGGTTTTTATCATGCGCTGGCAGAAGCTCTTTCAGGTTCATATGACCGCGATATTTCTTTTGATCCCTATCACCAACCTTGGATACTGGCTTATGTATGAGAGCCATGACCCGGGGAGCGCTATGGCGCTTATTAAGATCATTTATATATGCGGGGGGTGTTTTTTGCCGTGGCTCATTACCATGTGCGAGCTGCAGCTGTGCCGCATACGGGGCGGGCGGCTGCTCCGGATGGGGCCGCTCATTTTTGGCGCGGCGGTCTACATGACGGTGCTCTCGGTCGGGCATGCGCCGCTTTTCTATAAGAGCCTGGCTTTTGTCCATACCGGCACATCCTGGGTGCAGCAAAAGATTTATGGGCCGTTCCACACGCTCCACTATATCTTTGTCGCCCTGTATCTGGCCGCGGATCTTGGGATTATCGTTTACAGCTATATAAGGCGCAGGCAGGTGTCCCGGAGGATACTGCTCCTCCTTGTCATTCCGGTCCTGTTTTCCGTTGCCAGCTACTTTGCCAACCGTTTCCTGATGGGGACAGGCTATGAACCCCTGCCGCTTAGCTATGTCCTGGCGCAGGGCGTCTATCTTCTGATCGCGCGCCGGATGGCCTACTACAGCGTCAGCGAGATGGTGATTGCCTCCATGGTGCAGTCCGGCGATACCGGCTTTATCACGGTCGATTCCGCCGGATGTTACCTTGGCAGCAACGAGACCGCGAAGAAGATCCTGCCGGAGCTCTGCCATCTTTTCGTCGACCAGCCCATCGGGAAGGCCGGAGGCCTTAAGGAGACGGTGAATGCCTGGCTGAATGAGTTCCGGCAGGACCCGGGATCGGACCGCTTCCTGTACTCGTCGGCCGGAGCAGATGAGAAGATATATACCGTCACCGTCGGCTACCTCTTTGACGGAAAGCGCATGTGCGGCTACCAGGTCCTGCTGCAGGACGACACGCAGAACCAGAAATATATCCGCCTGCTTGACCAGTACAACACCGACCTGCAGGCGGAGGTGGCTCAAAAGACCGAGCGCATCGTGACCATGCACGACCAGCTGGTCCTCGGCATGGCGGCCATGGTGGACAGCCGGGACAATTCCACCGGCGGGCACATTAAAAGGACCAGCGAGGGCGTGCGCATCCTGGTTGAGGCGATACGGGAGGGGGGCACCCTGCCGCTTTCCGACGCCTTCTGCCGGAACCTCATCAAGGCCGCGCCCATGCACGACCTCGGCAAGATCGCCGTGGACGACGCCATCCTGCGGAAGCCCGGCCGCTTTACGCCGGAGGAATTTGAGAAGATGAAATCCCACGCATCAAAGGGCGCCGATATCGTGCGTGAGATCCTTAAGGACACCGACGACGAAGACTTTTGCCGCATCGCGGAAAACGTGGCCCATTACCACCACGAGCGCATGGACGGCTCCGGCTACCCGGAAGGGCTCTGTGGCAGCGCCATCCCATTGGAAGCGCGGATCATGGCCGTCGCGGATGTCTACGATGCCCTGGTCAGCCGCCGCGTCTACAAGGATGCCTTCTCCTTCGAGGAAGCGGACCGGATCATCCTGGAAGGCATGGGGTCCCAGTTCGACCCGGCCCTCGAACCCTATTACCGCCAATCCCGCCAGAGGCTGGAAAACTACTACGCCCGACAGGACAGATGATCCGGAAGATGTCAGGTATACTATAGCAATGTTCAAAAATGCTGATAAAGCTGAGTGAGAGGAAATGGGGACAGTTCTCTTTTCTTGTATTTATAAGAAAAGAGAACTGTCCCCATTTCTTCCCAGCCTGGAGCCTACCGTCAGGCAAAAATTGTCAATTACTTCTCAACAGTCTGATACACAGCCAGGCTATCCAGATATTTTTCGCCGTAAACAGGCGCCTGCGTTCCATTAAGCGCCGCAAACTGGCTGGAGTCCAACACCATGGCGAGGACGCGCATCGCGGACCTCTGAATGTCGCCAAGGTAAAGCTCGTCGTTCTCCACATAATCGCCTCTGTAGGTGACGGTCCAGACAGATTCTTCCGTATTGCCGCTCTCGAAGGCGACGCTTGCCGCGCCCTCCCCGATAAGACGCTGTATGTTTTCGTCAAGGTCCGTATAACTGCCTTCCGCCACAAGGTTTTCCGCCGCTTCGCTCCCGGGAACCTGGACGCCTGTCCGGGTGACGGATGCCTGTGCGGTCTCGGCGCCGTCCTTCGATACTTCAAAGTCGTTCCATGCCTCAGTCTGGACGATGCGGTAAGGCCTGCCGTTCAGCACGCGCATATGGGAAACGACATAACCGTTATCGCCAAAAATGGGCTCTGTGCGGTCGGCAAGGAACACGGTGAACTCAAGCGGCGACCCGCCGGGCATGATGAGGTCGTTGCCGGCGTGCATGGAAAGCCTGGGAAGCTCCCCGGCGTACCAGTCGGTCATCACAAGACCCTTAAAGCCCCACTCGCCGCGGAGCACGTCGGTCAGGAGGTCATAATTTCCAGCCGTAAAGGTTCCGTTGACTTTGTTGTAGCTGCTCATGACAGCCATAGGCTGGGCGGATTTCACGGCGATCTCAAAGCCCTTAAGGTAGATCTCGCGCATGGCCCGCTCGGAGACATAGGTGTCCACGTTGCTGCGGTTTTCTTCCTGGTTGTTGGCGGCAAAGTGCTTCACGGTAACGCCGACGCCCGGGTTGGACTGGACGCCTTTTGTGACGGCGGCCGCGGTGCAGCCGGTAAGGAACGGGTCTTCGGAATAGTATTCAAAGTTGCGGCCGCAGAGGGGATTGCGGTGGATGTTCATGCCGGGCGCGAGCCAGAGCGTTACGCCAAGCTCCTGCATCTCGGCCCCAATGGCCGTGCCGACCTGGCCGGCGATTTCAGGATCCCAGGCCTGGGCCACCAGCGTGCCGATGGGGAAGGCCGTGGCAAACTGGTACCAGGTGGTTCCGTCCGCCTCATAGCTCTGTGATACGCGGACGCCGGCGGGGCCGTCGGCCAGGATGGTGTTCGGGATATCGTTAAGCTCCATGTAGTTGCCCGTCGTCTCGCCCGCGCCGCCGGGAACGGAGTTCGCCGCCGCGCCGATGATGGAAGGCTTCGCGCCGTAGCCGATGCCCTGCACAAGGTCGGCCAGGGTGCTGATGGGAAGGCTGGCGGTGAAGGCTTCCAGGGAAAGGGCGCCGTCATAGACGTCTTTCAGGCTGGGCTGCTCCTTCACAGCGACCTCGACGATGTCCTGGGGATAGAGGCCGCTCCCGGGAAGGGCGGCTTTTTCCTCGTCAGAGCTGCCCTCGGGGACATAGGTGGTCACATTCTCATCATCAAAGGGCGATGCGCTGTTCTTCGTCTCGATGCCCGTAAGCGTGAAGACAGGGGCGAGCGCGATCTCCGCGGCTTCTTCCGCATAGGTATAGCGCTCGGATGTTAAAGAGGCGCTGTCGGTTTCATCGTCCACGTCATTGTGGTTGTCGCTTCCGAAGGCCTGGTTAGAGAGCTGCTCGGTGATCACGGTATCGGCAAGGCTGAGCTTTGCGATGACATGCGTATTCCTGGAGCTGCTGCCCACGCGGACCACGTAATCGCCCTTTTCCATGATCCAGGCGGCCGCCTCTTCACTGTAGGAGGCCATATTGCCTGTGGCAAAGCGGATGGTCAGCTCCTCTTTCTCGCCGGGGGCAAGGTCGCCGGTCTTGGCGTAGGAGACGAGCTCCTGATAGGGCTTGCAAAGGTCCCCTTCCGGCGCCGAAACGTAAACCTGCACAACCTCCCTGCCGGTATAGGTATCGCCGGTGTTGGTGACGGTGGCCTTTACGGTGACAAAGTCCGCATCGGCCCCGGAAACGGCGGCTTCGATGTCAAAATCCGTGTAGGAGAGGCCGTAGCCGAAGGGATAGAGCGGGTCGACGTTGAAGGTATCAAAATAGCGGTAGCCCACGAAGATGCCGTCCGTGTAGGCCTCAACATCCGTGTTTTCATCATTGATGCCATAGGAAGCGGAGGAGGGATAATCCTCGTAAGAAGCGGCCCAGGTGTCGGAAAGCTTTCCGGAGGGGGTAACCGCGCCGGAGATGATGTCGGCAAAGGCATCGCCGCCCTTCATGCCGGCCTGAGACATAAGCAGGATGGCGTCCACGCCTTCCATGTCCGCGATCGGCTTCGCGTCGATGGGACCGCCGACATTGAGCACCACGACGGTGCGCTCAAAAGAAGAGGCGACAAGCTCAAGGTTTTCGATCTCCTGCGCCGTGAGGAGGTAATCCCCCTCCGTGTAGGTGCGGTCGCCGCCCTCGCCGGAGTTCCTGGCGATGACGTAGAAGGCGACGGATGCGCTGTCCGCGTCGTCCATGTCCTGCTGCGTCAAGGCAATCTCGTTGGGCAGGATATTGAGGGCCCCGAGGGCGTTCTTCTCCACGGTCGCGTACTTTCCGGTCTCTTCATTGGCCACGTCGGCATTGAAGCCCTCAAGGTAGGCGTCCAGCCATGAAAGGTTTGCAATGTGCTCCGCTCCGTACCTGGACAGGATGCCGTCGTAGATGCTGGAGGTCTCGGAGGCGCGCTGGTTGACATCGCCCGAGCCCGTGCCGCCCTTAACGGTGAAAAGGGCGCCGCCGCCGAATACGGCGATGGTTTCCGTCTCCGCGACGGGAAGCACCTGGCCGTCGTTTTCAAGAAGCACCATGCCCTGGGCGGCCGCATGTCTGGCCAGCTCCATATGGGCAATTTCCCGCTCGGAAATGGCGTCCGATGTCACGGCCGCCCCGGCGGGAAGGACGGCTAAGATAGTGCTGCCAAGCACCGCCTGCGAAAGGCCGAGGGCCAAAAATCTTTTCAGATGGCTTTTGTGTGTCCGGCTCATATGTTCTGTTCCTCCTTATCATGATCGGCGGGTTATCCGCTTGTTTATTGCGGGGAAGAGCCCGGCATGCAGAACGGCCTTCCCGTGACCAGTAAAAAGGAAGAGAAGGGCTACCACGGCTTCGGCCTTAAAAGCATCCGCTATACGGCGGAAAAGTACGGTGGGTTCATGACTGTGGAGGCGGCCCACGGGATCTTCATGCTGCGGGTCGTGGTGCCGGTGGGCGCTTCACAGAAGTGACCGCGTTGCCTTTTCAGGGAAATCATAGTATAATGGGCTTTAAAGAAAGGAGGGGCTGCCGCCGCCAGGCGGAAGGGCCAAGGTCTGGCAGCCATTATGTTTATGATCACAGATATGAGATGGACCAGGGAACCTGAGAGTTACAGCATTAACGGGGACAGGATATGCGTCACCACCAAGCCGCACACGGACCTGTGGCAGAGGACCTACTACCATTTCCGGAACGACAACGCGCCGGTGCTCCAGCTTGAGACAGAAGAGAAGTTTTTCTCATTTATCGTTAAAACCGACTTTACCGCTTCCCATCACCGCTTTGACCAGTGCGGGATCGTCATGTACCTGGATTCGGACAACTGGCTGAAGGCCTCGGTGGAATATGAGAACGAAAAGTTCCAGCACCTCGGGTCCGTGGTGACCAACCACGGGTACTCGGACTGGGCGACCACGGCCATCCCCGCCGGTGTCACATCCATGTGGTACCGCTTCAGCCGGCGGGAGGACGATTACTGCGTGGAATGCTCATCGGACGGGAAAGAGTTCTCGCAGATGCGCGTGTGCCACATGTGGGAGGGCGCCGGAAAGATCCGCTTCGGCATCTACGCCTGCAGCCCGGAGGATTCCTCCTTTACGGCGGTCTTTACGGATATGGCCCTGACTGAATGCGCGTGGAAGGCGCACGACGGGCAGCAGCCGGATGCCGAAGAGGCGTAACCCGAAAGCGTGCGCCCCAAATCATGCTGGCCGCCACCTGGAACCAGGAGCTGGCCACGGAATACGGCAAGCTCATCGACGTGCTTTACAGTATCTTTAAGATGGTCCAATACGGCCGCATGACCGGCCAGCAGTTTGCCGACAGCCGCCTGCGCACGCGAAAGATGCGCAGGATCAAGAACATCGTCCTGCTCGTAGCGATCGCGGCTATCCTGGCGGTATTCCTTATCGTTTACCTTCCCCTGCTGCAGAAAGCTTTCCTGATGTAACATAAGGCGTTTTGCCTCTCTTTTCGGAGGGGCCTGCCTCCCCATATCTTTTGGGGGCAGGCCCCTCCATTTATTATCGCAGGGGCGAGTAGGAGGGGAAGCTTCCCCTCCTACTCGATTATCGCAAACGTGCAAAGAAGGTTTGCCTTTTAAGCATGGAAATAGTATAATTGTGCCCATAACAGGCCAGTGGGAGGCGCATCCTCCCACTGACAATAGGGTAGAGGGAGACATATTCTCCCTCTGCCCCCGGCGGGGCGCCCGTTATCGTCAGATAAAATGCCTGAACAAAGTCAGGCCATGAAAGGAGAATAGTCATGAAGAAAGGTGTTTCCTGTATTTTTTTGCTCCTGCTTTTTCTTTCGGTTTCGCTTTCGCATCCCTTTGCATGCGCCGCAGCGCAGGAGTCCTCCGATGCCCTGGAGCGAGACATGGGCTATGTCGTTCTGATCACGGATCTTCTGAATGCCTATGAAAACCCGGGGGAGGCGTCTTTCAGGGCCATTGACGAGGATGTCGCCGCCATAGGCACGCCCCTGGCGGCCGCCGTTGCCGAGCGCTGGAAAGCGGTCTATCTGGACCCGGAGTACCGCCTCTTTTTGTACGGCACGGATGCCCCAGAAACGATCATGACCGAAGAGGAGCCCTCGGGCGGACACGCCTTTGTCGTGCTGGGCTATGAGCTGGCCGGCGGCGAGATGACGGATGAGCTGAAAGGGCGGTGCGATGCCGCGGCGGCGGCGGCCGGTGCCTTTCCGGATTCCGTGATCGTCTGCTCGGGAGGCGCGACGGGGAAGGATAACCCGGAGGGGCATACCGAGGCCGGGCTGATGAAGGAGTACCTCATGTCCTGCGGGGTCGCCGAGGAGCGGATCTTTACGGACGAGCAAGCCACCTCCACGGTCCAGAACGCGCTGAACACGTTTTCCATTCTGAAAACCCTCGACATCCATGTGATCACCATTATCACCTCCTCCTATCACCAGAAGTGGGGCCAGGTGCTCTACTATGCCGAAGGGGCGAGGGAGCGCTACCCGGTGACGATAGCGGGAAATTACTGCTATGAGACGGAGCCGCCCACAGAGCTTTTCTTGCATGACGCCCAGATCGCCGCCTACCAGCTGGGGCAGATCCTGCGGCTCGGGCAGGAGGCCATGGAGCTGCTGCCGAACATCCGTAGGAGATAATGGGAAGAAATGGGGACGGTTCTCTTTTCTTGTGATTCGTAAGAAAAGAGAACCGTTCCCATTTCTTCCCTGATCAGATACCGAGGACCGCTTCGTCGCCGTCCCAGGACAGGCGCGCGTTCAGGCCGGCTTCGATGGTGATACGCTGCATGTAGTCAAAAATTTCCTGTCCCTCGGCGGTGTGGCCGTGGACGTAAGGAATGCCGCTCTTTTCTATGAGCTTAACTTGAGACAATATTCACCAAAGTGTAGTATGGAACATAAGCTTTTGATGAGCTGCATAGGACCAGCAACCGCCGGATGCGCAATTGTAAAGTCCGCTTGCTGGCCTGCAACCGCCCTCTCTGCTATAATCTAGGTATCAAATCGAATGGAGGAAATTCCTATGATACTTGCAGATAAGATTATAGAACTGAGAAAGAAAAGTGGCTGGTCCCAGGAGGAGCTGGCCGAGCAGCTGGATGTCAGCCGCCAGTCCATCTCAAAATGGGAAGGCGCGCAGTCCACTCCGGACATGAACCGTATTCTGAAATTGTCAGAGATATTTGGTGTCAGCACAGATTACCTTCTAAAAGATGAGCTGACATCTCCGCCGGAAGAGCCGGCCTGGGAGAAGGAAGAGGAGAGCGGCCTTCCTATCCGGCAGGTTTCCATGGAAGAAGCGGCAGCCTTCCTGGTTTATAAGGAGCATGCCTCGCGCCGAATCTCTGTCGGCGTTATGATGTGTATTCTGTCGCCGGTACTTCTTATCGCCTTATCCGGCCTTTGGGATGCCGGCATGCTGCCGTTTGCGGAGAGTGCGGTCGTCGGGATAGGCTTGACTGTCCTGCTCCTTAGCGTCGGCGGCGCTGTCGGCCTTTTTGTCACAGCAGGGCTTAAGGGTCATGAATACGAATATTTTGAAAAGGAAGAGATCGATACCGCGTATGGCGTGGACGGAATGGCCCGGGACCGAAAGGAGAAGTACCGCCATACCTATTCGCTGTATCTTGTGACCGGGATCGTGCTGTGCGTGATCTCCGCCATCCCCATATTTCTGACATTTTTGCTTTTTGGGGAAAACGGGGCAGCACTCTCCGTATCGGTATCGCTGATGCTCATCCTTGTCGCGGCAGGCGTTCTGCTCATTGTCCGTTCCTCCATCGTATGGGGCGGCTACCAGATGCTTCTCCAGGAAGATGATTATAGCGTTGAGAGCAAGAAAGAGAGCGGAAAAAATGAGCCCATCGCGGCCATTTACTGGGGCCTTGCGGTGGCTCTGTACCTGGCGGCCAGCTTCCTGACAAACGCCTGGAGCCGGACATGGATCGTATGGCCGGTCGCCGGTGTTCTTTACGGTGTTGTAATTGCTGTGGCACACGCCGTGCGCAAAAAAGGTTAACACGCATCCCTGCCATAAATCAAAAACGTCTGGCTTCAGTAAAACGTAAGCCAGGCGTTTTTCTCAATTTTTGAAAAACTAATCTGGCTCGACAAAGCGTATCTGCCATGATAAAATAAGCCCGATACATGTGAACCGTTCCTTAGGAGGCAGAATAGAAATGGAGGATTATGTCATGAAAAAATGTATAACAAGGTTTTTTTTGTCCGCCTTGATGCTGCACAGCCTTTTCCTTTTTGGCATCCCGGCCGCTGCGTCGGATGAGGTTACGCTTTCCGATGACCCGTCCGGCTTTGTCCTTCTAAGCGAGGCAGTGCCGGATGCCATCCTGGAGATCCGCTATTACTCCACCTACAACTTTGTCGGCGAGCGGATCGATGGCTATGAGGAACCGCTGGCCTTCCTGACCAAAGAGGCGGCAGCAGCGCTCCGGGAGGTCAGCGATGACCTGGTCTCCCAGGGCTACCGCCTTAAGATCTACGATGCCTACCGCCCGCAGGCGGCTGTCACGCATTTCATGAACTGGGCGCTGGACCCGGACGACATCCGCATGAAGGAATATTTCTATCCGGAGCTTGAGAAGGACACCCTCTTCCCCCAGGGCTACATTGCCGAGCATTCCGGCCACAGCCGCGGCAGCACAGTGGATCTGACGCTCTTTGACATGTCCGCGGAAAAAGAGGTGGACATGGGCGGCACCTTTGACTATTTCGGGGAGCTGAGCCATCCGGATTACACAGATATCACCGAGGAGCAGTATGCCAACCGCATGATCCTTAGGGAAGCCATGTTAAGTCACGGCTTTAAGCCGCTTCCGGAGGAGTGGTGGCATTTCACCCTCGCAGACGAGCCTTACCCGGATACCTATTTCACCTTCCCGGTCAATAGTGAGTCGTTAGCCGAATAATACCATGGGGCCAGTTCTTTCTTCCGAAGGACTGACCCCATATATCATAGGTATAGTAAACGAACAAAACGCCTGCGTTTTGATTCGCTTACTGCGCCGAATTTTCGCCGCTGCAAGCGGCACATTTCCGCAGAAAATTCGTGCGCTTACTATAAATCTGTGGAGATAGAACATGAAGGGAAAACATAGGATTATACTTGAAACTGAACGCGTAAAATATGATTTTACGGTCAGAAGAAATATTACCGTTATCCTGGGTGATAGTGCGACGGGCAAAACAACATTGGTCGATTACCTGAATCTTTATGCTTTGAACGGAGAGGGAAGCGGCGTCCGGCTTCAGTCAGACGTTCCCTGCGTTGTATTCACGGGATCTCAGATGTATTGGAAGCCTGTATTGGAAAGCATTAAAAAGAGCATTGTCTTTATCGATGAAGACTATTCCTTCATAACTTCAAAGGATTTCGCCGAAACTGTCCGATGTTCGGATAATTATTTTGTTTTGATCACGCGGGAGCCGCTTTACAATCTGCCGTATAGTACAAAAGAAGTTTTTGGCATCCGGACAAGCGGAAGATTTCATTTTCCCGAAAAAGTTTATCATGAGTTTTATCCGATATACGCGGACACCCCTGCTGCTTACCCGTCGCAGGCACGTGTTTTGCTGTTGGAAGATTCCGGTTCAGGATTTGATTTCTTTTGCCAGGCCCTCAAAAAGACTGCCTGCATTTCCGCAGCAGGAAATAGCCAGATTGCTGCCAAGCTGCTACAAATAGACAGGTGCTCCCCGGTAACCGTTTTTGCTGATGGCGCTGCCTTTGGCGCATTCATGGAAAATCTTCTGTCTGTTTGCCGTTTAAGAGGCCATACATGCCTGTACCTTCCAGAATCATTTGAATGGCTGCTCTTAAAGTCTGGTATCCTGCGAAATGTACTAATACCCGAAATTTTGCAGGCACCGGAGAATTATATTGAAAGTTCGAAATATTTTAGCTGGGAACAGTTTTTTACCGAGCTGTTAATCCTAAATTCAGATAAGGACAGAAGGATGGCTTATTCAAAAAGCCACATCCCGGAAATATTTCTGACGGAACAGAATAAGAGAAAAATATTGGATTCGATACCGGATGAAATACGGCAGATGCTTGAATAGAAAGGGGGATTCCGGCTATGCTGCATATTGTTTTTGGGGAAATGGATGGCGTCAATTATGGGCCAAGCTGGTTCAAGGCAAATTACCACCCGGAATGGCTGAAAGATCCGTTTGTCCAGGAAATGATCCTTGATGTGGACAAGTCAAAGTATATCGATGGCCTTGTCATCGACAGCCCCGTTTTTGGGCCTATTCCCCCGGAACGCCTTTCCGGAGGCGTTCAGACACTGATCATGATTTACGAAAAGCCCGACCTGGTATTTAATGCCACCAGCTGCGGAGGGAACTGCGCCAAATGGCTTTTAAAAATCGGCCAGTTTAAGGATGTGACGGTAAACCTTCGATATTTAATGCCATTTGAGCCCTCAGAAGATTTGGAATTATTCATAGAGAATGAAAAAAGAACGATCCACGGATTTGAAGATTATGTCTGCACAGCTATAAAATATGTCTGACATGTGTAATCGTTAGCTGAGTAAACGCCCATGCACGGCTATCGCCGTGCACCACTGAAGATAAAAGTCGGTGGAATTTAAAAGTGGGAGAGCCTGGGCGCCACGAAGATCTATCACCCCTCGGATGACACCGTGCTCGAATGGAGCATGTTCATCCCGGATAACCTCGAGGAGGGCAGGCTCTACCCGGTGGTGTACGCCATGTACATGGCTGTCGAAGGCAACCCGCACTTTGTGTCCCCCATGTGGGCCTATGAGGTTTTCAGCTTCTTCAAAAACTTCAGCCGCGATCCCGAGAGCGGGAAGCTGGTCGTTGAACAGAATTAAAACGTATTGCTGTTTTCACCGTTCGACATCAGGCTATGGGCATGAGAACCCTCACCATTTCTTCTTAAGCCGCTTGATTGCAAACAGAGTATCCTGTATAATAGACCTGTTCTTTTGGCGGCTTTTTCGTTTCGTATCGTGGTCTTTAATGATGAAGGAGAAGAACGATGAAAAATCACAAACATGTTTTGGCCGGTGCCATGGCTCTTTGCCTGGCCCTGACTCCGTTTTGCGCTTCTTATGCCTCCGATGACGGCATCGGCACAGTTACCGTTGAGGGCGGACAGCTCCTCGGCGTTTCCTCAGATGTTGAGGGCGTGACCCTGTTTAAGGGCATCCCCTTTGCGGCCAGCACGGCCGGCGAGAACCGCTGGAAGGCTCCCCAGAGCGTGGAGCCGTGGGATGGCGTGAAAACCGCGGATACCTGGGGCGACCAGGTGGTCCAGACTCCGGCTTCCATCATGAACCCGGTGGGCGGCTTCTGGGGCGATGAGTTTTACTTTGATGAAAGCTACGACCCGGCCATCTCTGAAAGCGGCCTGAACCTCAACCTGTACACACCGGCCCAGAGCGCTGATGAGGCTCTTCCTGTCCTGATGTACATTCACGGCGGCGGCAATAACCACGGCCATGCCTCCGAGATGGAATTTAACGCGGCGAAGCTGGCCGCCAAGGGCATCATCGTCGTCACCGTCCAGTACCGCGTGAGCATGTACGGCTTCCTGACGCTTGCCGGCCTGTCCGCGGAAAATGAACATGGCGCATCCGGAAACTACGCCACCCAGGACCTTATCGCCGCCCTTAAGTGGATCAAGAACAACATCGCCGGCTTCGGCGGCGATCCGGAAAATGTCACGATCTCCGGACAGTCCGCAGGCGCTATGAATGTCCTCGCCCTTATGCGTTCTCCCCTTGCCAAGGGCCTGTTTAAGAATGTCCTGATCCAGAGCGGCTTTGCCGCCCTCGTATCGGCTCCCGGGACCCTTCCCTACAGCGACATGGCCACTGTCCAGGAAGCGGCAAAGGCTGCCATCATCGCAGCCATGGCCCTTCCGGAGGATATCTCCGACGAAGACCTGGTGGCCGAGCTTCGCTCCCACGATGCCGATTACTACATGGAGACCAAATCCGCCGTCAATGAAAACCAGTCGCTTTACGATGCCATCTCGAACGCCAGCGGCAGCTATGTGATCGACGGCTACGTCTTCACGGAAGAGTCTGTAGACCTTGGCCGTCCCGGCGCGCTGGATGACTGGAACGTGATGATCGGCGGCGCTTCCGATGAGATGACCTCCCTGTTCGGCGATCCGGAAGGCACCATGCCTCTTGACCAGTTTGCCTCCTCCATGGCGGCCTCCTTCCCGGATGGCTACGAGGAAGCCTATGCGCCCACAGATGAAAAGGAAGCCTATCGCCTCAACCTGCGCTCCATGAGCGACCGCCTGCTGCAGCTGTTCGTCGTTTCCGGCGAATACGCCAACAAGAATAACGCCTCCAATACCTATGTGTACTACTTCAACCATGACCTTCCCGAGCACGCGAACCCCGTCCGCGACGAAGGCTTCTACGGTTCCTTCCATTCGTCCGAGCTCTGGTACTTCTTTAACTCCATGCGAGACGTGGAAGGCCAGCGCCAGTGGACAGACGCCGACTATGCCCTGGCGGATACCATCACCTCCTACATCGCCAACTTCGTAAAGACCGGCGATCCCAACGGTGAAGGTGTTCCGGAATGGGCGCCCTGCGAAAACGCTAATGGCGGCGCTTTCATGTGGTACCATGACGGCGAAGCCACCTGCACAGATGCCGCATATCCGGCACGCGAAGCCCTCCACCGCGCCAACGTCCTCGCCGAGCTTGGACTGACCGAAGAGGACCTGAAATAATACTCACGGGGACTGTCCCCCGCCCCCCGAATACAGTAAATTTTTGATTGCCAAAGGAACATAAAAAAACAGGCTGCTGGGCTCACAAATGCACCGGCAGCCTGTTTTTTTGTGAAATCACAAAATTCTAAACGCCTTCTTCCCAAAACAGCTTTTCAACTATAAAGTCCCTTTCCCTCACAACCAAGCGGCGTGCCCCTGGGGGGAGGGGTGCAGGGGAGGGGG
>CAMNNO010000073.1 GCA_946545475.1 uncultured Blautia sp. | reverse complement strand
GAGCGGGCCCTTGTCCCCCCTGACATGCCATACCCGATGCCGGCCGTCCGGAGAGACACAAAGCCTATATTAGCGGTCGGCCGTCCGGAGAAACACAAAGCCTATATTAGCGGTCGGCCGTCCGGAGAAACACAAAGCCTATATTAGCGGTCTCCCATCCGGAGAAACACAAAGCCTATATTAGTGGTTTATTGTCCGGGAAGGCCTTAAGATAAAGTTGCGTTTGCTTTGTATATTTATCTTTTCGTTTTCTTTGTCTTGTGGTAAACTAATATTAAATATTTAGCGATACCGCACAAGAAAATCGGAAAGAAAGGATGATATAATGAAAAACCATACAATCATAAAGAAAGCTTCCCGCCTGGCTGTTCTTGCTTCGGTCGTTTGCCTGGGGCTATGGGGGGCTGTGGCGGCTTATGGGCAGGAAGCGACTTCTGGCGCTGAGAGTACAGAGGGGGAGCAGACTCCTTTTGGGGTAGCGCCGGAGGATGTGACGGTTTTTACCAGGCCGGATCATTTATATACTGACCTGTCCGGTTATTCGGACAATGTTTTCTATGACCTTCCTTATGCCGGAAGCGCTTCTACGGACAGCCAGAAGCTTCATCTGGTCCTTCCGGCCGAGGAGGACAGGAGGGAAGCGCGCCTTCCCGTCCTGGTCTTCGTACATGGCGGAGACTTTGTGGCTTTAAATTCCAGCGGGCACAGCATTTCCTATACCGGCGAGAGCGCCCTCTGGGCCCTGAAACGAGGGTACGCGGTAGCTTTTGCCGACTTCACGCTGGCCCCGGTGAGCGGTGAGTATCAGGCCATGCCAGGAGCCATATACGATATCAAGGCAGCCATCCGCTACCTTCGCTCGGTCAGCGATGACTATGATCTGAACCCGGACAAGATCGCCGTCATGGGCGAAGGGTCCGGCGCCCAGCTGGCGAGCCTTCTCGGCACCACCATAGGAGAAGAAGCCTACGACTACGCGGACTTCGGCTCCATGGCCTTTAAAAGCGATGTCCAGGCCGTCATCGCCATTTCAGGCATCACCGACCTCTCCGAAGAGATAACCGAACGCTTCCCCCAGATCGTAGGCCGGATATCGACAGAAGAGCTGGGAGAGGATAACGGCGAACTATTATTCTTCTCGGACCCGATCGCCCATGTCGATGGCAACGAGCCGCCCTTCTTTATCGAAGCGGGCCTGCGGGACACCCAGATCCCCTACAGCCAGAGCTGCGACCTCTACAACGCCGTCATCATGAGAAACACCGGCTCGGCCTCCGAACTTTACCTGTTCCCGGGCATGGACAATGGCGTGACCTGGTTCCAGAGCGAAGAAAATGCCGCGCTCTACCTCGACTGGCTGGACAATATCTTCGGCCGGGAGCGCGAAGCGGATGCCTCGGTGGACACCGCGGGTGAGGCTCAGGAGCTTCTTAAGGAGCGCATGCGCCCCGTCTGGGAAGGCAACGTGGTCTACAGTGAGACGGTATGGCCGGTGGCCGGAGAAGACGGAGCCATCGCGGACATCCCCCTGCTCTACGAGATCCAGAACATCGTCGAAGTGACGGATTTCGGACACCAGACGATCTACGTGGAGGGGCGTGACTACACCCTCGCGGATGGAAAGCTGCGCATCCTGCCGGAAGGCAGCATCCCCGTCACGCCTTATGGCACCTACTATCCCGCGGAGGGGAACGCCTCATTCCAAAAGGAGGACGGCACCTATCTCTACGTGGACGGACAGGAATCCCTGGCCATGTCCGGCCGCCAGATCTGCGTGACATACACCCACGCCGACACCTGGACGGGTGAGCCGGTAGAAGGCAAGGCCGCTCTCCTTCCACGGACGAACGGACGGCTGAACGCGGGCGGGCGCCTGACGGTCGTCTTCTATGGCGACAGCATCGCCGAAGGGTATGATGCCAGCGGGACAAAGCCCCTGTCCGCAGGGGAGGCTTATCTTACGGCATCGCCCTATCAGCCCCGCTTCACGGATCTTCTGACAGCCTATCTCCAGGAAAGCTATCCGGGCGCTGATATCCGGACCTATAACACATCCCTGGCCGGAACGGATTCCGCCTGGGGCGCCCAAAATGCCGTGGAGCATGCCGCGGATTATGAGCCGGACCTTTGCGTGATCGCTTTCGGCATGAACGACGGGAGCGAGCAGGTCAGCGCCGAGGCGTTCGCCCAGAACCTCCTGACCATCATGGATGAGGTCCTGGAAGTGAATCCTGAGTGCGAGTTTGTCCTTCTCTCCACCAGCCTTCCGAACCCGGAAGCCGCGTCCCTGAACGGCACGCACGCATCCTTCGCCCCGGTGATGAAGGAGCTGGAGAGCGAGGGCGTGGCCGTGGCGGATATGACCGCCCTGCACGCCTCTCTTATGCAAAGCAAGCGCTATCAGGACATGACCGGCAATAACCTGAATCATCCCAACGACTTTCTGGGGCGCGTGTACGCGCAGCTCCTCTATGCCACGATCACCGGCGAGTAAGTTTGATAAGAGATGGATACGGCTATAGTATACGATAACGGAGGGAAGGAAAAAGATGAGTTTTGACTATCGTCACGGGTTCCTGCATTTTGTGTTCGCCGGGATACAGGACAGCTATTATCAGGCCAGCCTCTCCTGCATGAGCTTTTCCAGGTATCTGTGGTATTCCCTCTATAAAGCAGGGTATAAAGGAATATATTTTATTAAGGACTGGCGCGAGGGGGCGGCCATCTATATGGAGGATAAGCCGTCCGCCGGGGCAGCCCTTGCTTTTGCGAGGGGCGAGGCTCTTGCGGCCTTCCAGAACGCGGCCCCCGAGGAGAACGGCTTTGTCTCCCGCCTGGGAAACGAGGATGTGCTCCGCGAGACCGTGCAGAACGCCCTCATGTCCCCAAAGGATAAATTCGCCCTGGTCTTTACGCTGGAAACCTTTGACCACCTGTTCGCGGGGGAGCATGCGGCAGCCTTTGAGAAAGCCGCCTCTTACCGCCAGGAAAGCATCCTGGTGCTTGTCGGCACCTTGACGGACGAGGAAAACCGGCCATACCTCCTGAATACGGAAAGCCCCCTCCACTCCGACATCTGCCCGGAGATCCTGAAGATCGAGGAGCTGGCGGAAAAGGGAAATTTCCGCTTCTTCGAGCGCTTTTCCCAGCTCCTTGACCGCCGCTATATATGCGAGGACCCCCTTGGCGAGGAGAAGATCCTGAGAATGCTGGAGAGCGGCCTTCTGCTTAAGGGCTGGCGGGGCGAGCTTGACGATGCCGCGGATATGGCCGCCTTTATCCACAGCTGGTACTATTCGCCAAAGATGAAGGCCGCTTTTCCGGGGATATTGCCGGACAACGACTGGCGGGAGATCCGGGAGGTTGAGGAATGGCTCGAAAGCCCGGACAAAAACAAGGCTCTCCAGGAGGCGGTCAATAAGGCCCGCTCTCTCCGGAACGAAAGCCGGGAGGCCGATCAGCCCCTGTCCGATTTTCTCTCCGGGCGCTACGCGGTCAGGGCCTTCGAGGGCTATCCCTATCCCCAGAGGCAGGTATCGGCCGTCCTCCTTGAGGGCATGGACATAGCCTCCTACTTTGTGGACAAAAACAGCGAGATCGCCTCCCAGAGCCTTAGAGAATTTCGCCAGATCCTGTCCATCATGGACAAGGGGTATGTGGAACAGAGGCTTGACCCTGGCGAGGTGAGCTACTGCGTGGGCGAGCTGGAAAACTTTAAGCAGATCGGCCATGGCATGGGCCTTTCGGACGCGGCCAGCCGGATCATTCACTATCTTTATTACTGCGCGTCCAGCACCGACCGGCAGACGAATCCCCTGCTCTTTAAGCGGAAATCCGATTACCACAGGGAGATCATCAAGTGGACCAAGAGCCTCCTGGAGAAGCAGGCCCTGATCGACCGCCTGCGAAAGGAGGAGGCCGATACCGGCCGGCAGCTCTCGCGCCTGGCCAAGGAGCTGAAAACGCGCATGGCAAATGCCGCGGAGGGGGAAACGGACTGGGAGATCGAGAGCATGAAGCGGGAAGTCCTCCGCCTCAACCCTCTGTACAAGAAAAAGCCGGAGCAGATCCGCAGCCTCCTGACCCAGTGCGAGGCGCTTGACGAGGCCATTGATACCATTATCGTGGGCATGGATTACACACAGGATGAAAACCTGGAAAGCCTCCAGCAGAAGATGAAGGATCTGAGCAGCCATATGCGGGAGCAGAACGAACAGTATATGAAGCTGTCCAGAAGCCTCGAGGAGGAAGAGGAAAAGAATCAGAACAGTTACTATGGCATGAGCGAGGAAGATATCGACAAAGCCTTCTCCGAGATCGTGGACAAGATCGAGGAGACAGATAAGGCCGAAGATGAACAGGCGGACATCCTGCCGGAGGACTTTGACGAGATATTTGACGAGCTTTTTAAGAGCGGCTCCCATGCCGCGGCCGAGACAAACTGAGAGGGAGGCGTGCGGCATGTACAATTATGGTTATGATTTTGGAAGCACCTATTCCATGGTGTCGGTCTACCGGAACGGACGCCCGGAGGGCATCTGCCTTACCGAGTCGGAGGCCTCGCCCATGGTGCCGACGGTGCTGGGCCTGGATAAAAGGAGAAGGCTGCGCTATGGGCGGGATGCCCGCAGCCAGGCGGGAAAAGCCGGGTGCCTCACCTGGCGGGGCTTTAAGATGCTCCTGACAAAGCCCGAGGATAGCCGGATGGTCTATGAGAGAGGCTATATTCCCGCGCGGGAAGGCGAGGAGGACGAAGAGAACCTCCTGGAAAACCGCAGTCCTCGCGCCATTGCGAAAGCCTTCATGGAATACCATCTGAAAAAATGCCTTGGCCGCATCGGCGAAAGCGAGATCGGAAAGCTGGTCGTGGGGGCTCCCGCCATCTGGTTTCAGGCGATGGATACCATGGAAGGGCGGAATATCCTCCTTGACATCTGCCAGAAGCTTTCCATTTCCATCGGCGACATCCGGGTGGTCAGCGAGCCGGAGAGCGCGTGCGCCTATTTTGCCTACAACTATAAAGAAACGATGAAGGAGCCCTTCGAGGGAACCATCCTGCTGGTGGACTACGGCGGCGGCACCCTGGACAATACCCTGGCCCAGGTCAGGCGTATGACCAACGAAAAGGGCGAAGAGTTCATGGAGATCCGCACCCTTGGCCGGAACGGCATGGGCGAGAACGAGGAGGGCAAGGTCGGCCAGGCCGGCATGCTGTACATGGAGGCCGTGGTCCGGAAGGCCATAGAGGCTTCCGGCCTCTTTGAGGGCGAGATCCTGGCGGACGATGCCTTTTCCCGGGCGGTCAACGAGCTGGAGAGCCAGCTCCAGACCCGCACGGAGGAGGTGAACAATGTCATCTTTTACGAGATCGGCATCTGGAACGAGGACGATCTGGACGAAGAGGAATTTACCACCATCTCTTATAAAAAAGAGGATATCAGCGTGACATACGGGATGCTGACAAGGGCCTATAACGAAGAGATCCGCGATTCTTTTGCCGCCTGCCTTTCCGAGATGGACGCCA
Organism: uncultured Blautia sp.; assembly: GCA_946545475.1. Classification (GTDB taxonomy): domain Bacteria; phylum Bacillota; class Clostridia; order Lachnospirales; family Lachnospiraceae; genus Blautia_A. Next base: position 8,401 of record CAMNNO010000073.1, on the reverse strand, counting down.
TCATAGAGGAAAAGGAGATCGATACGAAGGCCTCAAACTTTAAGATCGCCCCGGTGGGAGGCTTTTGCAACTACAGCCTGGTCTGGAACCAGATCGTTGAAAAATACGGCCTGGTGGAAAACGACCCCAGGCTTTCAGGCATCATCACCAGCCGGGCGGACTGCGAGAAGGCGATCGCCTACGGGGCGTCGCTCATCGCGGAGGGGGTCATCAGCATAAAGGCGACAGCCCCCTACTCCATAGCCATCTCCCAGAAGCTCAACGGAGCGCCGGTCAACTATTACACTTTCCATGTGAACGATGAGATCGAATACAATAAGCCCTACTATCCGATCAGGGACGGCAGATTTGTTCCGACCTATGTCAACCAGAGGGCTCCCGTGGAGCTTGTCTTTAACTACAGCCGGGATGAGAGGAAAGCGACCAGGAACCGCCTTCGCCCCGACCTTCAAAAGGAAATCAAGCGCCGGATGTCCAGTCTTGACAACACCTACTGTATCGGGTTCTCCCTTGACCCGTCGGAGGTTTTGTATCTTCACGTCAGCCATATTGATATCGAGACGGGCCAGCTGGTCGGACAGGCGGAGAAAATACCCCTGGCGGATTACCGGAACCTTTTTGACACCTCTGTGCCCCAGAGCGTCTATAATACTAGAAGTAATTGAAAATGACCACCGGTAATTTTCTTAGTACTTCTGCATATACCGCGGCACAGAACTAAAAGTGCTATTTTATTCTGTTCGCGAGTATAAAAGTGAGGAGGGCAGTCATGGAATTAAAAAAAGCACAGACAAAGCTTGCCCTGCTTAAGGGGCAGGAAAGCCTGACCTTGTACGATGTCCTGGGCTTCTTCCGGGACATTTACAGCGATGTGGGAGATGAAAAGCACCTGACGCTGGAAAACCTCCCCCTGGGGAAGGAGAATGAAAGCATCCGGCTGCTCTCGTGGCTCGGCACGCTGGTGACAAAAAGCTACACGGTACACCAGGCCAGCCTTGAGGGCGAGCCCGCCCACCAGATGTGGACAAAGAATGAGGATAAGCTTAAAGAGCTGGAAAGCCGCCTCGCCGTCCTTGAGGGGGAGCTTGAGAAGAGCGAAGAGAAGCTTTTGGAGGTCCAAAAGCTGGAAGAAACTTTAAAGGAAAAAGAGGCGCTTCTCCGCAGTCAGACCGAAGAGCTGCCGCAGAAGAAGGAAGCCCTTGAGAAGGAGATCGCGGAGAAGGACGCGGCCATAGGCAGAACGGAGGAAGAGCTTGGCGAGCTGAAAGAATCGCTGAAAGCGCTGGAGGACAGGCAGAAAGAGGCGGACGAACTGAAAAGCCAGGTGGCCGAGGAGGAGAAGGCCGCCCTTAAAAAGCTGGAAAGCCGCCTTGCCGCCCTCATGGCCAGGGGGGAGGACTGGAAAGAGGAAGAGCCTCTTTACGACGAAGCCCTTTCCCGCAGCGAGACCTACCAGGCAGCCAAAGAGGCATGGAAAGAGCGTCAGGCCCAGGCCCAGGCCGTCATGGAGAGCTACGCCAGGGCCTACGCCGCGCTGCTTGCCCAGGCCGGCGAAGGCAGTCTGATATAAAAGCCTGCTATAAAAAGGCTAAGGAGCCGGACTCCGGACGATAAAGGAGATAATGATGACCTATAAATGTATGGTTTGCAAAAGTGAGATCAGCACGGAGGTTCTTATGTGCCCGCGCTGCGGCTTTTCCCACCTGCCCACAACGGACGACTCCCCGGAATTTGAAAAGCGGGAGAGGGAGCGGGCAAATAAGTATTTCCGGGAGAATTTCCTGAATATCAGCGCCGGCGTGGTGGCCGGAAATTTTGAGGTGGATGATGCCCTGGAAAATGTCAAAGCCCTGGGCGACAGCGAGGTGACGCTGGCCTATTTTACCGGCAACGAGCCGGAAAACTGCATTTACTGGTACCCGGAGGAGTTTGACCTTGTCGGCATGAGGGAGCAGGAGGCCATGGCGCTTAAGCTGTTTGTGAGGCGTGGGGAGGACACGGTGTATTTTGACGAAAGCCTTCCCTTCCCCGCCGACCGAAGGGCCAGGGCAGGGGCAAGCCTCAATGCTTCCGGGCTTCTGACCTTTTACGTTGGCCGTAAGGACAGATATGTCTGCTCGCGGCCCATCAATGTCCTGGAAGCTTTCCTGAAACCCTGATACGGCCCAATATATGATTCGGAAGAAATGGGGACGGTTCTTTTTTCTTACGGATCACAAAAAAAGAACCGTCCCCATTTCTTCCGTATATTTTGCAGTACAAGATTGGCAGCAGCCGGATAAGGAGGTAGCGGCTTATGGGAATGAGAGATTTTTTTAAAGGAAGAATGAAAGATAAGGACAGAGCCTTCCAGGACGAGGCGCCCGTGGAAGAAAAACCGAAGGATGAGTGGGATGCCCTTCTTGACGGCGAGTACCGGCCGGTGACAGAGGAGGAAGCGATACCGGAGGCGGTCCCCATCCCCGAGACGGCCCCGGCGTTTAACCTTCCGGATATCATTTCGGACCTGGAGCTTGTGGACAGGACGGGGCGGATCCCGGACGAATCGATACGCGCCATACGCGCAAGGCTCGGCGAGATCGTGAGCAGCATGGCCGCAGCCGAGACGCCATCGCGCGATACCCGCGCGCTTGACCACAGCCTGGGCGAGATCGCCCAGTACCTGGACAATGCCATCCAGAACGGCCACGAGAGCCGAGCCTGGGATATCCTTGAGGAGATATCCTCCGGCGTATCCAATATCCGCAACCGCTGCAAGAGGCTGTCCGACAGCGAATGGGCGGACAGCGTCCAGCGCCTTGACCAGACCTCCAATCTGGTCCATATGTACACGATGTATGACACGGTGGAGGACCGCATACGGGAGCGGCGCGCAGAGCTTGACACGCTCAGCGTGAAATTTGACGGCCTTCGGAATGAGATCCAGCTCATCCGCCAGGAAAAGCCGGATATCTTCGCGGAAGCGCAAAAGCCGGTACACGAGGTCAACGCAGCTATCGCCTCCGAGGTGGTCACGCTGAGGGAGAAAATGCGCAGCCTCTTTGGCCTGGATCAGAAGATCAAGAATATCACCACGTCCATCACCCAGGAGCAGAACAACGCCGAGACCCTGAACGAGTCCATAGCCCAGTGCCAGGCCATCTTGCAGACGCGGGTGGTGCTGGACAATTCCCTGGTAGAAAAAATGCAGGCCTTCCAGGAGGAATTTCAGCGCCAGCTTTCCGAGATCCGCGTGAATGACGAAGACCTCGATCAGGCATGCCGGAGCGCGGAGTCTACGATGGAAGCCTTCCTCGCCGATCCTTACTGGCGCCGCCGCAGCATCCGCCGAGCGCGCGAGATCGACAGGATACTGGGAAGCTTTGAGGTGCACAGCAGCACCCGGCAGCAGGAGACGCCCCAGGAGGCCACGAACGAGGAGCCTAAAAAGGTCTACAACGCTTAACGATTCAGGGAACGAACAAAAAGGAGAAAGAAAATGGCCAAGCAAGGACCCATTATCAACTTTGGCAATATCTTCGGACGCGGCCGCGGAGGCAATAGCGATCCGTCCCCGACAGCTCCCGGCGAGCCGCCGGTTCCGCCCAAAAAAGGAAAAAAATCCGTTGAGCTCCAGATCCTGGAGGCCAGGGGAAAGCTGATCGACCTTCGCAAGCAGCAGGAGGATATCCTGATGGACGAGGTGTACCTGGCGCGGGAGGACAGAAAAAAAGGGATCAAGGATTCCAGCAACTACGCCCGCATCGCCACCGCCTACTATTCCATCAACATCATCAATACCGCCATGCGCCGGCTGGATGCCATGAAGACAAACGAGCAGCTTTACCATTCCATGAACCAGCTGGGCGATACCATCGCCGTCATCAATGGCCTGAACGGCCGTGTGGGCAGGCCCAACCCCAAACAGGTGATCAAGGGCATGCAGAAGCTGACCAGCACCCCGGGAAAATCCAACGAGAGCCTGGCCGGCACGCTTTCACAGCTTTCCGGTCTTGTCAATATGGACCTTCCCGAGGCCAATATGTTCCAGTCACTGGTATCCGAAGATATCATTGAAAAGCTCATCAGCGGTGAACAGCCCATTCCCGAGACGCCAAATGCCGCCAGCGAGGGCATTAAGGTCGACCCGAACAAAATGATGGAAGTGGTGGAGGCCGCTGCCCGCCTTGTCGAGGAGGAAAACGGGACAGGCGGGGGACAGACTACGGAAAGTCCCATGGACGTTGAAGACATCAAAAGCCTTCTCGATCAGCTGAAGTAAGGAGGACGAGATGAGAGACAGCTATACCGACATCAGCCGGCTTCAGAACAGCTATAACGAGTATTACGCCAAGGCCAGAAAAGCCTATGAGGATAACCAGAACCGGCACTGCAAGGAGGAATGCGTTTTCCTGCAGAAGGCCCTGGAATGCCAGGTGGACCTGGCCGGCCTTACCTTTGGGAGCGAAAAGAAATTCCATCTGGCCCGGAAGGACGAGATCACCCGCGAGATCCAGGAGATCTTAAAGGAGCTGGACCCGGCGGTGTATGAGCGCTGGCGCCAGGCCAAGGCGGCGCAAAGCGCCGGAGGACGCCAGGACCCGGGCGCGGCGCCGGAGGAAAAAAAGACCCAGGGAGGCGGCGCCAAGGATGACGATATCAACACGGAAGGATGGTTCCGGGAGCCCCCCAAGCATTCCTTTGCCGATGTGGCCGGCATGGAGGAGGTTAAGTCCTACTTGAAGGAGTGCGTCAGCGACACCAGAAACGCGGCCCTGCGCGGCTATTTAAAGCAGCCCAAGCTCCATTCCTTCTTCTTCTACGGCCCTCCCGGCTGCGGCAAGACCTTCCTGGTGGAAGCTTTTGTCCACGAGCTGATGCAGGAAAACTACAAGTACCTGACCCTGGACGGGGCCGGCATTTTGAGCAAGTATGTGGGCGATGCCGAGAAGATCGTCTCCCGGCTTTTCATCGAGGCGGAGAAAAATGCGCCCTGCATCGTCTTTATCGACGAGATCGACGGCGTGTGCAAAAACCGCTCGCTCCCGAACCTGCCGGAGTACGCTTCTTCCCTGACGACCGCCTTCCTGACGGGATACAACCGCATCCACAGCACGGACAAGCCCATTATCTTCATCGGGGCCACCAACTATCCCAACAATGTGGATAATGCCATGCTCGACCGCGTGGAGCTGGTCCGCATCCCCCTGCCGGATCAGGAATCGAGAAAATATGTGTTCCGGCATCAGCTGGGCTCCATCCTCAAGCTTGGCGAAAACCTGGACTGGGACGACATGGCCGCTGCGACGGAGCACTATAACATGCGCGACATCAAGCGCCTGAACAGCCGCCTCCTTTACGACCTGGAAAAGGACGTGATGGCCCGGTATAAGGACGAAAACGCCGCCATCGAAGCCTTGAAGAGCGGGGAATATGCCCTCTCCCGCGAGAGCTTTGAAAAAGCCCGCCAGAGCAACCGCCCCACGCCCAAGGACAGTATCCTTGCCGCCCTCGATGAGTGGGAGAAAAAGTATCAGGACAGCGACGAGGAGGAAGAGGGCGAAGCGCCCCGTCCGAAGAGCGAGATCGAGATCCTCTCCGAGAGCATGCGCTCCCTCTCCGAGGCCATTTCCCTTATTCCCCGCGTGATCGCCGCCCTCGGCGCACCGTCCGGCCATGCCGGAGGCGATAGGGCGCCGGAAAGAGGCGGCGGCTATGCACCCGGCAGCTCGCCCGCAAGGACAGCGCCCGCGCCCGCGGCCCCTCGCCAGGGCGACTACCAGGGAGAGAGGGGACATGCGCCCAGCGATCCTTACAGAGGCGGCTATCCGGCCGAGAGGGAACATGCGCCCAGTGATCCTTACAGAGGCGGCTATCCGGCCGAGAGGGGACAGGCGCCCAGCGATCCTTACAGGGGCGGTTATCAGGCCGAGAGGGGACATGCGCCCGCCGATCCTTACAGGGATGCCTACCAGGCTGGCAGGGGCTCTGCGCCGTCGTATGGCGCGCCCAGGCGTTCGCCCGCCTCTGATGAGGAGCTCTTCTATAATCCCCTGAAAGCCGCCGATCAGGCCTCGCCCGCTCCGGCCCCGGCTCCCGAGGAAGATCCCGACAACATGGATTATTCCAATTATTTTGACGATATGTTCGGAAAACCGTGACAGGCCCGGAATGAAAGGGCAGCGTGCGGGCAGGAGGGAAGACATTCTCTTCCTGCCCGCCGCATGCGGCCTGGACGCGCTTTTTGTCGAACGATTTTTCTTTACATTTTTGAAGGTTTCTTCTATACTGAATATACAATTTCAGAAAAGCTCTCCTGCGCTTCCCCTCGTTACGAATCATCATCTGCATCAAGTCGGCATCCTGTGGCCTGTTATCTGTTCCAAAAGTATCATTCCAACATCTGCCCGCGACCGTTTTTTCTGTGCCCGGCGGCCCTGGCCTGCCCCCATTATGCTCATCCATCGCACAGGTGAGAGAGGGGGGCCTGCGGACAACAGAACATGGAAGCAGGCCGCTGCGGCCAGGAAATGGAGGCGCATGCTCTTTTCTGGATTGAATCTATCGAAAAGAGAGGGAACTTAAGCTTGGAACACAATTCTCAGAAAAGCTACCCGGAATTTAAAGACGATATTCTCCGAATGGTCAGGGACCTCTTTGAAAACGGCCGGTCTCCTTTTATCTCTGAACCCTTTGAGAACGAAAACGGCGAGAGCATCAGCATAACAATAAAAAAAGAGGGCGGGATATCCGCGATGTACAGCATCCCGCTCAGGAAATACTATGAACAGTATCTGGAGGGCTGCGCCATAAAAACGGTTGCGGACGCGATAGGGCAGAGCTTTGGCCTTGTGGAGCCCGAGAAGGTCGAGAGCATGGTGGAAGATATGAAAAGCTTTGAAAAAATAAAGGAGAAGCTTTTTGTCCGCCTGCTCAGCGCCGAAAAAGTCGGCGGAGCCGACGCGCCGTTCATCCTCCGGGTCACTGGGGACATAGCCGAGGTGGTGTATGTCCTTGTGGACGACTCGGACAATACCCTCATCAGCAGCAAACTTCCCAAGGATATCCTGGATGTGTGGCGGATGGATGAAAAAGATGTCATGGAGACAGCTCTCTGCAATACTTATTTTCTGTATCCGCCGAGGATCTTTAACTGGGAGCGGATGCTTTTCGACCTGGACGAGGGGGGCATAAATTTTATGGACCCTGCACACGAGCCGTCCATCGATGTTTCTCCCGCGGGCGTATGCGTGACGACCGAAAAGAAAACGAACGGGGCCGTCTCTGTTTTTCTGCCCGGCGTGGCCGACAGGTTGGCCTCCCTGATGGACGATGACCTTATCCTGGCTTTTACAAGCGTTCATGAGGTGATGGTCCACGCTGCGCTCGGCGTGGACAGCCATATGCTCCGGAGCGTCCTTGTTGACACGATCCGGGAGACAACGCCGCCGTCCGATTTTCTTACCGACCATCTGTATATCTATCGGAGAAAAGAGCGGGTGTTTGAGATGCTGACGTAAAAGATGAGGGGGGCGTTCCCCGGATATGCAGAAGAAGAAAGGAAGGGCATATGTCCGTCGATGATTTTATTAAAGAAGTGGGCGATTATATTTTTGCGGAGGACGCTCCCGGCGAAGCCGATATTATTTTTGTCCCGGGAAACAGCTATCCCCAGATGGCGGAAAACGCGGCCAGGCTTTATGCCATGGGGCTGGCGCCCTATGTGCTGCCCAGCGGCCGCTACAGCAAAACGGTGGGAGCTTTTGCCGGCGTTATGGATAAAAGGGATGTTTATAATGGGTCTTACCGGACAGAGTGGGAGTTTTTGCGGGATGTGCTCATAAAAAATGGCGTGCCCGGGGAGAGGATACTTAAGGAAGATGAGGCGACCTATACCTATGAAAATGCCATTTTTTCCCGGGCGTGTACGGACAGGGCCGGATTGAGCATAAAAAAGGCCATACTCTGCTGCAAAAATACTCATGCCAGGAGAGCGCTTTTGTATTATCAGAGGCTGTTTCCGGAGACGGAGTTTATCGTCTGCCCGTCAAATGTGGGGAGTATCACGCATGAAAACTGGAATGGAAGCCAGGAGGGGATCGCTGAGGTTGCGGGGGAGGTGCACCGTATTCTGCTGCAGTTTTCGCTGATGATGTAATGGGGGGAGGACCCCCATTGCCCCCTGGGATGATATCGGGGTATGCTTAGCTGGCGGTAGGGTTTTGGGGTGGTATGTCTTTTTTTGCTTGTCTATTTTTCTTTTACCTGTCGGTAGGGTTTGGGGGTGGTATGTCTTTTTGGGGCTTATCTATTTTTCTTTTACCTGTCGGTAGGGTTTGGGAGCGGTATGTCTCTTTTGGCATTATCCATTTTTCTCTTACCTGCCGGTAGGTGCCAGGGGAGGGGGGGCCGCTCAGAGTTG
>CAMNNO010000072.1 GCA_946545475.1 uncultured Blautia sp. | reverse complement strand
GGACGCCGTGTATCCACATGCCTGAGGGCATGTGGTTTTACGGCTGATATTTTATCAATAAGAACACCACCCTGAAACCATGAGCCGGAAAAGAAAGAGAGGACTGTTATGGATAACCTGGAAAAAGTTGAAAAGCTGAGAGAACGCGCAAACATTTCCTACGAAGAAGCCCGCAGGGTGCTGGAGGAGAATAACTGGGATATGCTGGACGCCATTGTCGCCCTGGAAAAAGAAGGAAAGACAGCGGGTCCCGTCAACAGCGAGTACTCCACCAGCTATGAGCAGCAGACAGATTATGAGCCCGTCAAGGAAACCGTTTACGACAGCAAAAACGCCAAAAAGCATGCCGGCAACAACGTGGGCGCGGCTATCCGGAAGTTCTTCAAGATCTGCAAGAACAATTCCTTCTGCATCCGCAAGGAAGAAAACCTGGTCTTCAAGATCCCTCTGCTGCTGATGCTGCTCCTGGTGATCTGGTCCTGGAAGCTGATCGCCATTTTGCTGATCGTTGGCCTTTTCTTCGGCCTGCGCTATTCCTTTGAGGGAAAGGACGACCTTAAGGAAGCCAACGATTTTATGGATACCGCCGGCCGCGCCGCCGATAAGGTCAAGGGCGAATTTAGCCGCAGGAACGGCCAGGGCGGCGCTGAGGAAAAGAAAGAGGATCTTGACAGCATCTTCGGGAACAAAGAAGCAAAATAATTTCCACCTGTGCGATTGGAGCACATTCATGCTCCAACTGCCTCCACATACATTCGCAAAACCCGCGCTGTGCGCTCCTGCTGCCGCTTTCGCGTCTGCGTTTTGCTTATTTATAAGTTGGGCTGCTTATGAGATATTTTCATTTCGTTTCGATAGATCGAGCGAAATGAAGATATCTCATGGCAACCGCACAGGTAGAATAATTTCGAAACAAGAGATTGAGAAAATCGGGCAGGAGGGCGCCAGCCAGATTCGGCGGCTGGCGCCCTGCCGGGAAAGGAGATACGGCCATGGGCGCAAGGATCCTGATCGTGGAGGACGAAGAAAAACTGGCCCGCTTTGTGGAGCTCGAGCTCCTGCATGAGGGATACATCGTCAGCAAGGCATCAAACGGGCGGGAAGCCCTGGAGGAAGCCATAAAGACCTCCTATGACCTTATCCTTCTTGACATTATGCTTCCCGGGCTTAACGGCCTGGAGGTGCTGCGCCGCCTTCAAAAGGAGAAGACGGTGCCGGTCATCCTCCTCACCGCTCGGGATGCCGTCATGGATAAGGTGGCCGGGCTGGATGCCGGGGCGGTGGACTATATCACCAAGCCCTTCGCCATCGAAGAGCTTCTGGCCCGGATCCGCGTGGCCCTAAAGCTCCACCCGGTCGCCCTGTACCGGGAGGGCGAGCTTTCGGCTGAACAGGAAAATAAAATGAAACGCGAAGGCCTCCTTACCTGGGGGCCTCTTGTCATGGACAGCCAGAGACATGAGGTGCATTTCTCCTCACACGAGATCGCGCTGACCAACCGGGAGTTCCTGATGCTTAAGGCTCTGCTCGAGAACCCGGGGATCGTTCTGTCCCGGGACACGCTCCTGGAAAAAGCCTGCGGCTATGACTACCTGGGAGAGACCAATGTCATCGATGTGTATGTCCGCTATCTTCGGAGCAAGATCGATGAGGTGTTTTCCGTCAAGATGATCCAGACCGTCCGGGGCGTAGGCTATGTCATTAAGCCCTGGGAGGAAAAATAAATTCAACATTTACCAGCAAGGATCCTCCTGCGTCTATAGGCGGTGAGAGAAATTGCAAAACAGGAAACATGAGCGTCAGTGGCGGGCGGAGAGAAATCGGTATCCCCAACTGACATGAGGCAAGCTACAGTCAGTGATAACCTGACATGTCAGGCTCCGTGAAATTATCGACTGTGGATTGAAAGAAACAATCGAGAGAAGGCAGTTATGGCAAAAAAGACAATATCCCTGAAGAAAAAGGAGAGTGCGGGAGCGCCGCCGGGGAAGGAGGCTGCCGCGGCCCCGTCCCAGGAAGCGCCAGACAAAAAAGAAGAGAAAAGCGTTTCCGGTAAGGTGAGTAAAGAGAATAAAGAAGCGCCCCCGGAAGACAACCACAGGAATGTGACATCCATTACGCGGAAGCTTCATTTTTACCAGATCCGCAAGCTGACAGGGCTCTATGTGCGTCTGGATGCCCTTGTTTTTGTCATCGCCCCTCTTTTTTTCCTCCTTGGACAGGAGATGGCCCTGCTTGGCGGCTTCGTGTGGAACCGGCCGCGGCATCTCTCCCGCGTCGATGGGGGGGAGCTCATGTACCTTGTGGGGGATGAGGCGGGAAACTCCCTTCTTGAAGTCCCCATGGGAGAGTTCCTTCGCGTTCTCGGGATCGGGCTCATCATTTTATTTGCGGTTCAGTTTTTGTTTTTATGGCTGGGGTACTTTGGCGAGGATATCCGCATACGCCGGATATTGCGGCCCCTCGATCGTCTGGCGCTGCGGGCGGACGAGCTGTCCCGCATGTCTTTCTCCGAGGATAAATACCAGGCCCTGGAGGAGGCCATCACCCACATCCAGCCCGATGCCGCCGAGAGCCTTTCCCTTGGGGATTCAGACCTTATGGGCGTGGAGACGGCCATGAACAACCTGATCCGCCGCATGCGGGACACCTACCGGCAGCAGGCCCGGTTTGTGAACGATGCCTCCCACGAGCTGCGCACGCCCATAGCGGTGATCCAGGGCTACGCCAACATGCTGGACCGCTGGGGCAAAAAGGATTCCCGCGTCCTAGATGAATCCATTGCGGCTATCCGACACGAGGCGGACCACATGAACCGGCTGGTGGAGCAGCTGCTCTTCCTGGCCAGGGGAGACAGCGGGAGGACGGTCCTCAAGGTAAAGAGCCTGGATCTAAAAGAGTTTTTGCAGGAAATTTATGAGGAATCGTTCATGATCGATGAAAAGCACGTCTACCGGATGGAGGAAAATGAGGAGAAGATCGCCATCAGGGCCGACGACGGGCTGCTCAAGCAGGCTGTTCGCATACTTGTGGACAATGCGGCCAAATATACCCGGGACGGGAATGAAATCTTTTTGTCCTATGGCCGGATTGAGGACGGCAGCCCCTTTATCCAGGTCCAGGATACGGGCATCGGCATGGCGGAAGAGGACGTGCCCCGCATGTTTGACCGCTTTTTCCGCGCGGACGATGTGCGCTCCTACGACGGCACCGGCCTCGGCCTTTCCATTGCCAAATGGATCGTGGATAAACACAAAGGCCGTTTTGACATTCTTTCCCGCCAGGGTCTCGGGACCCGCATACGGATCGTGCTGCCGCAAAATGTACTATAGCCGGCAGCGCGATAGCGGGGAATGCGAATGGCGATTATGGACGTTTGGAGTGAGGATGGATGTTTTATGAGTGAAGAAAGAGACAAGACAGAGCAAAAAGCATTGGCATGGGAGGAAATCAGCACGGAACAGCTTGTAAAGGATGAGTGGATCGACTTTCGCCGCTCCACTTACCGCTTTCCGGACGGAAAAGTCTATGGGCCCTATTACAGCTACAGCCGGCGGGATTACGTGGTGGTCGTCGCTTCCGATGAGGAGGGCAATTATCTTTGCGTCCGCCAGTTCAGGCAGGGGATCAAAAAGGTAACGACCGAGTTTCCGGCAGGCGGGATCGAACGGAAGGGCGGCATATCCTATGGCGCATCGGACGGCAGGGACGTGGAAACGGCTCTTGATACAGCCAGGCGGGAGCTTCTGGAGGAGACCGGTTACGTGTCTGATGAATGGCAGCACCTCTTCACGCTGCCGGCCAATCCGAACCTGGCCGATAATTATGCCTATCTTTTTACCGCCAGGAACTGCCGCCGGGTCGCGGAGCAGTCCCTGGATGAGACTGAGTTCCTGAACGTAAGGAAATATACGGCCAAAGAGATAGAAGAGATGATCGCCCGTGGAGACTTCGAGCAGGCAGACCATATCGCGGCATGGCTGTGGAGCTTATGCCCGCGGGCATAAACTTTTGCCGCTCAATGATCATGCCACGGTATACGCAGAAGCGCTATAGCAGTATTCAAAAATGATAATGAAGCCAGGCTAAGCGTGCCATTTCTTCTACTTATCTAACGGTAGGTTTCGGGTGCGCCATGTTTCCTTTTACTTTTTATTCTGCTCTTACCTGTCGGCAGGCGCAGGGAGGGGCCTGGTCGTTGACTGTTTATGTTTGTTCTGCTGAAAAGCGGCTCACTGGTAAAAAGCCTCAAGATTCCTTTTATACAGGCGGGCCGGGCGGTGGCCGGCGCCCTGGCTGGTCTCGCCGGCATCCAGGACAAGGGGAGCTATTTTGCGGCGGAAGTTTGGAGCCAGCAGAGGTTTTCCGAGGATGGCCTCATAGGCATCCTGGAGCATGTTGAGGGTGAAGAGAGGAGGCATCAGGTCAAAGACAATGCGCCCGTCATTTTCTGTCTGCTGCCGGAGGGACAGGAAGGCGCGGAAAATGATCCTGGCGTGGTCAAAGGCCAGGCCGCCGTCATCTTCGATGATGAGGGCGGAAGACTCATGACAGTTTGTAAAGCTGCGCTCCTCCTTAAGCCTGGCCAGGATGCGGATATCAAGAGAACGGCAGGTGAGCTCCAGGGCATATCGGGTAGAGATGTGCCCGTCCTGGCCATCGAACTTCCGCTCACTGCTGAGCTGCGTAAGGCCAATGCGAAACCACTGGGCATCCCAGGCGTCCGTCCCGGCCCGCAGCTGGTAATCCCGGCTGTCCACCAGGGCCAGAAAACCCTGGGAGACGATCCAGCCTCTGGGATCGCGCCCCGGTTCACTGAACATGCCGAAGGGCTGGAGAAAGGCGTGGTTTAGGGCGGTCTCCTCCTTAAGCTCGCGGAAAGCCGTCTCATTTATGGTCTCGTCCGGCCGGACAAAGCCCCCGGGCAGGGCCCAGCAGTTTTTATAGGGAAACTGGCCGCGCCGGATCAGCAAGAGGGAAAGGTCCAGGGCCGGATCCCGGCGGTAATTCCTGTCCGTCTCTACTTCCGGGCGGATAGCGAATATGGCGATATCCGCCGTCAGGGAGGGACGGGGAAAGGCGGAGATATCGTAATTTTTGAGGTATTCTCTTTCTTCGTCAGAAATTGTATAAGACATGGATGAGTTCCTTTATAATTCGATTTCTTGAAAGCTTCTTCAGCCGTTCTGGAAGCTGTCTTCCAGGGCCAGGCTGCCATCCTCGGCATAGGAGCGGTAGCGGATATGGCTGCTGCGGCTGCCGGGGCAGCGGTACTCGTTGAGGTGCGTCAGGGCGAGGGAGAAGCTGGCACTTACGCCGGAGCCTTCTCCTCCTTTCAGGAGGTTTTCGAGATAGGAAAAATCCCTCTTCGCCCGCCGGATCAGGCCCGGCATATTAAGGCGGCCGTAGCGGATGGTTCCCTGGCTGTCATTCGGGAGATTGGTTTGGTCAAAGAGACCGGGGGCGATCTCGTCGGCCGGGCATTCCGTGTCAAAGCGGCCGGCCCCGTGCCGGGTCATGTAGGTGCGGGTGACGTAGACGGCCTCGATGTCAAGCGGACGATCAAAGCCGGGAGCCTGCGAAAGCTCGCCCGGCAGCTTTCGCGGATCGGCTTCGCCTTTCGCGGCTGCCATACCGGGAAAGGCACGGCAGAGGATATCGGCCGCGTTTTTTATCCCGGTATTGCTGGGGGTGGTGTGATGGCCATAGCCGGTGCGTATCCGGGCTCTGTCCAGCAGAAGGCCCTGCCCGTTTTCGAAGATGATCTGGTCATACCGGGCAAGGAGCGTGTCATCCGCCATCTGAACGATGCGGCCCATGGCATAAAAGTCTTCCAGGTAAGCGTGCAGAAGCCCCGGGTCGCCGGCCACCTCCCGCCACTTGCCGGGCAGGCCGCCTGGAAGGCCATTATCCGAAAGGCGCTTTTCCATCTGTGCCCTGCGGTCTGTATTCAGGTAATCCCATAGCTCCTCCGGAGTCATGTCTTTCATCTGTCCAAAGCGCTTACCGTTCCCGATGACAGTCTCCCATATGCCAAGGCCCACGCTTCCGTGGCGGTTGTTCCCACGGCTCTCCTCCAAGATCAGATTGGTAAACATCTCGAAGGGCGTAGTCACCCGGCAGCGGGGATGGATGGCGATAAGAAGGCGCCGGATATCCGGGTAAAGCGCAAGAAGCTCCCGGTATTCTTTCATAAAAACCATAGGGTTGACAATAAATTCTTCCGGGAAGTAGGTATCCGCCCCGGCAAAGGTGCCTGAACCGAAGTGGGAGAAGACATGCCGCTTCTCCCCCCGCACCACGGTATGCCCCCTCTGGGGACCGCCGTTTGTGAGGACCACCAGGCATTCCCTGCCCGTACCCATCATCCGGTCGGCAAAGGAGGCTGTCACAAGGCCTTTTCCTTCGTCGCCGAAATTGCCGCCGATCACAATCTTGATGTCAGGCATGATCGAAACCTCCTTTTCCGCATTTTTCCGCCTGTACGGTTGCCGTATCATACCGTACAGGCGGTATTTTTTATCGCAGGAGGGAAGTCCCCCTTCGGCTTGATCTCTTCCGCAGGTCCGGATTACCAGGAAATTCCCTCAGAGCTGCCGCCTTCCCCGGCGCCCTCGCCTTTTGAGGCTCCCTTTCCGGTGATGCTGCCAAAAAGCTCCTGCAGAAAGCCGCCCTTATCGGCCGTGCCTTTGCTCTCCTCGTGGCAGGTCTTGATGATATCTACGATCTCATCGCTGATGCTGTTCAGAGTGACCTGGCGGAAATGCTTCTTATCCAGGTATTCTTTCCAGGAGGGGGCGATATTCGGCTCGTCCATGCGCTTGCGGTGGTTGACATCCAGGTGGAAGATCTCGTACTTTTTGCTGACCTCCTCGTAGAGATCTTTGGTCTCGATATCGCCCTGCAGCTTGTCGCCGACCACGCCTTCCCAGGTGGCCCGGGAGCCCCTGACGGGAATGTAGGGGTTCAGCCGCTCATCGCCCATGGTGATAAGAAGGCCCTTTTTGCCCCGCTTCCAGGCATCCAGGCGGGTGTGGTTAAGGGCAAAGCACCAGGCAGCCGTGTAGGATTCAAAGGTATTGCCGCCGCCGCCAAATTCAAAGTAGACCTTGTCCAGCTGCTCGGCGATGCGGATGTCGGATTCAAACTGGGAAACCTGCAGCGGACAGGAATCGTAGGCAAAGTCGCCGATGCCCATAATCATGAACTGGACATCAGGGATCACACCGTAAAGCTTTGTCATGATGACGTTCAGCTGCTTGGCCACCTCCACGGCCGCCTGTCCCATGGAGCCGGTGACATCCAGGGCCAGGATGACGGGGAAGGATTCGGGATGCTCGGCGGAGTCGCAGGCTTCGCGGGTGACATTTTTCGGGTTGAGGGCCGGGTCAAGGTTGTGGGCCTTGAACATTTCCTGATTGGTATAGCTGCCGGAAACCGCGCCTGTTGCGGCATCCACCGTGCGGCCCATACGTTTGCTGTAAGAAGTAAAAGCATCTCTGCTCCATGCGCCATGTCCCATAGTAGTTCTCCTTTCTTGGTAAATGCTGTAACCTATACTCGCGAACGCAATAAAATAACACTTTTTTATTCTATGCCGCGGTATATGCAGAAGTACTAAGAAAATTACCGGCGGTAATTTTCAACTACTTCTAGTATATTTATCCGTTTCCTGATATTTGCAGATATTCTCGTTATTCGTCTTCGCCGTCCTCTTCATCGTCTTCTTCAAAATCAAAGAGCCCAGAAAGGCCGTCACCACCCTTCCCGGAGAGAAAAAGGAGAGGGAGGAGAGTATTGGCATCGCCGCCCTTGAGCATCTGGCTGAGCATCATGTACTTAAAGATCCTGCCGGCACCCTTGCCGCCGCCAAGGGCTTTGTTGCCGAACATGGAGACGATCTTGCCGTAGAAATAGGTGTTGCCCATGAAGATGTGGCGCTCGGGGAGGATGGTCTCGATGACGGAATCCTCGTAGTTGAGGACGGTGAGGCGGTCCTTCTCCGCTTCCATGACAAATTTGGGCTTGCCATTCGCCAGGATGATGTCGCCCTTTTTAACTTTGTTGGTGGGGACCACAAAGAAGAAATCTTCACCCATCGGGAGGACAAAATTCTCGCAGTTGATCATGCGGCCCGAGGCGGGGTCATAGGACTTGTATCCCGTGGAAGTTTTGATGGCAATGCCGCCCTGCATAGAGATCCGGCACATACCCGGTGCCACCTTGCCAAACATGCCGTTAAATATATCGCTCATAAATAGCCCTCCTTGTCTTGGAAAATCTTATTTCTGTAAAGATATTATCAAGTTGATATTATCTTTATGACTGTATGATACTATCATTTTGATAATATGTCAAGTGTTTTTTTTATTTTCCGTTTACTTGAAGGCAGGACACAGATAATTCAAATTTTATCGATATTTTTGACACAGTTTTTAGGTAAAGTACGTATCAGCAACAAAACACCCCCGGTGCCGGACAGCTTCCGGACAAGTAAGGAGAAAAGACCATGGAAACAGCTGCGATCGAAAAGAAGCCGGTGCAGAAGATCTTTGCCAGGCATGAAAAAAAATATCTGCTCACCCGCATGCAGTTTGAATGCCTTTATGAAAGGCTGCATGCTTACATGGATGAGGATGCCTACGGCCTCTCAACCGTATGCAGCGTTTATTACGATAATGACCAGAACGAGCTGATACAGAAATCCATCGACAAACCTGTCTATAAAGAAAAATTCCGCGTCCGCAGCTATGGGGTCCCGTGGGAGGACAGCCAGGTTTTTGCCGAGATCAAGAAAAAGTTTGATGGGGTCGTCTATAAACGCAGGGTGATGGCCCCTTACCGGGAAATGATGGACTTTGTGGAGAAGGGCAGGGCACTTCCCGAGGACGCCCAGATCCAGAAGGAGATCCGCTATATGCTGGAACGGTACCGGCTGCATCCTGCCGTTTACATTGCGTATGATCGCCTGGCCCTGGCCGGAAAGGAGGACCCGGAGACGCGGGTGACATTTGACTTTAACACGCGCTTCCGCACCGACCACTTAAGGCTTTCGGACGGGGACTATGGCGAAAAGCTTCGGAGCGATGATTTTTATGTCTGCGAGACAAAAATCGCTAACAGCGCGCCATTGTGGCTCGCGAAGCTCCTGGCCGAGTGCCGCATCTATCCGGGGACGTTCAGCAAGTACGGGACCTGCTATAAGGAGCACATCCTTCCGGAAATGATGGCGGAGGAAGTTCTGAAAAAATGCAGCAGCTTTTAAGAACAAGAAGTTGAAAGGAAGAAGAAAAAGATGTTAAATTCTGTTTTTACAGGAAACCTCACACTGATGTCTATTACAGTCATGGCGGCTACGGCGGTGGTGCTGGGCATCCTGAACGCCCAGGTATTTGCCTTTAGGAGCTTCCAGTCCCGCAGCTTTTCGCTGACGCTGGCGCTGGTCCCGCTGATCTCGTCGATCATCATATTCATGGTCAACGACCACCTTGGCGTGGGCGTGGCCGTGGCCGGCGCGTTTACGCTGGTGAGGTTCCGTTCGGTAGCCGGAAACGGGCGGGAGATGATCGCCATTTTTGCCTCAATGGCCCTCGGCATGGTGCTGGGCATGGGCTACATCGGTGTCGCTGTTATCCTGTTCGTCATCATCGCGGCCCTGACCCTTCTTCTGACCGCCCTTCATTTTGGGCGCGGCGGGGAAGCCAGGGTGCTGCGCATCACGATCCCGGAGGACCTGGATTATGACGGCGTGTTTGATGAAATCCTGAAGAAATATGTGAAGCACTACGAGCTTGACGCGGTGCGCACGCGCAACATGGGAACGCTCTATGAGCTGACATACCACGTGGCCATGAAGGAGGGAAGTCTTGTCAAGGAATTCCTGGACGAGATCCGCGTGCGCAACGGAAACCTGAATGTTGTTCTCGCATCCTACCCGGATCATGAGAGCCTGTAAAATATTCGAACTGTGCGGTGACCGTAAGTATGCGATGTTATGACTGGATTTATCCAGGCAGAACATCGCATACTTACGAGGCACCCATCAACGAAATGAGCAAAATGCGGATGCGCAGCAGACACAAGAGCGCGCAGCGCGAATTTTGCGAATGCCGTTGACAGCGGTCACTTTAGTGACCGCACAGTTCGAGAAAATCGAAAACAGAGGGCCGGAGCGGCGGAGGACTGCGGGCGGCAGTGAAACCTGCCCTCAGGTATAGTACCGGCATGTGCCCCGGGAGGGCAGGCTGAGAAAATAGAGAAATTTGACTTCTGTGCGGAAAATGGAGGATTTTTTATGAAAATGAAAATGTTACGGACGGCTCTGGTGTCGGGGCTTTGCCTTGCCCTTGCGGGCGGCGCGGTATATACCGGATGGGATAAGGAAGTAAAAGCTGAGGCCAAGAATGGAAATGATGCCGAGGCTTACATCCCCTCCGTGAATAAGGAAGATGCGGCTGCCATTACACTTTCCCAGGATGGCAGCACATGCAGCGGCAGCGGCGTTTCCATAGCCGGAAACACCATCACCATCAGCCAGGCCGGAACGTATGTCCTGTCGGGCACGCTGGCGAATGGCGAGGTGGTCGTGAGCGCCGGCAAAAAGGACAGCGTGATCCTAATCCTGGATAACGTGTCCATCACAAATATGTCAGGGGCGGCCATTTATGTGGAAAACAGCGGCGACTTCGCCCTCTATCTGGAAGAGGGAAGCCAGAACACCCTCGTTTCCGGTACCGAAAAAGAAATCTCCGCGGACGCCGCTGATGCGGAGGCGGAGGGCGGAGCCATCACCTTCAAGGACGATGCCACGATCCTGGGAAGCGGGAGCCTTACCGTGTACGGGTACCTGAACAACGGCATTCATGCCAGCAACAACCTTTTCATCGAGAGCGGCACTCTTAATGTGACGGCTGTAAACAACGGCATTAAGGGCAAGGATTCCCTGACCGTGGACGGAGGAAGCGTAAATATCCTCTCCGGCGGCGATGCCCTGAAGTCGGACAGCGAGGACGGAAGCGGTTATGGCGTGATTACCATCAACAATGGCAGCGTGAAGATTGCTTCCTACGGGGATGGCGCGGATGCCATGACATCTCTTGCCGTTAACGGCGGAAGCGTGGAGATCATGACCTATGGGGACGCGATCACCCACACCGACAGCTTTGGCGGCTTCGGCGGAGGCGGCCGAGGGGGATTTGGCGGTTTTGGAAATATGAACACCTACGCGGATGCGGATGATGCCGGCGGCACAAGCACAAAGGGCCTGAAAAGCCATGGCGACCTGTCTGTCAGCGGCGGAGCCATCAGCATTGACAGCGTGGACGATGCCCTCCACTGCGATGGAGAACTGTCCATCACCGGCGGCACGATAACCCTGTCCACCCAGGATGACGGCATTCACGCGGACGGGAGCCTTGTCATCGCCGAGGCATCCATTACGATCAATGCCTCATACGAAGGCATCGAGGCGCACCTGATCACGGTAGACAGCGGCAATATCTCCCTGACGGCAACGGACGACGGCTTTAATGCCAACGGCGGAAGCAGCTACGGCGGCTTTGGCATGTTTGGCGGATATTCTTCCCAGGAGGCATCGGATATGCCGGTCCTGACTATCAATGGCGGGAATATTTTTGTGAACGCCTACGGAGATGGCCTGGATTCCAATGGCAATATGATCATCAATGGCGGCGATATCATCGTGGACGGCCCGAACAACAGCGGCAACGGCTCGCTGGACGCCGGCACCGAGATCGGCGGCAGCATTGCGGTAAATGGCGGGACGCTCCTTGCCATCGGCGCCTCCGGCATGGCGGAAACACCGGGAAGCGCCAGCACCCAGTGCAGCTTTAGCGTCAATATAAATTTCGCGGCCGGAGATGAGATCACCGTGAAGGACGCCTCCGGAAATGTGCTGACCCGCTATACCGCCCTTAAGAGCGGAAACAACATCGTATTCAGCGCCCCCTCCCTTGCCATCGGCGAAACCTACACGGTCACGGCCGGCAGCAGCGAAAGCAGCGTCACGCTGACCGATATCGTCACAGGCGGCTACGGAGGCTTCGGCATGATGGGCGGCGGCCGCGGCGGTATGGGCCGCTTCCGGGATGGCACCCAGCAGGGGATGCCGGAAGGCAGCTCCTGGGGTACGCCGGGAGAGATGCCGGACGGCGGTTCCTGGGGTACGCCGGGCCAAATGCCTGAGGGCGGCCGCCGGGGCATGCCAGGCCAGATGCCGGAAAGCGGCCAGCAGGGCATGAACGCCCCCATGGGAGGAGATGCCTTCATGGGCAGCCAGACGGTTGATGTGCAGTAATAAGAGATGACAAGAAATGGGGACGGTTCTTTTTCCTTACAAATCACAAGAAAAAAGAACCGTCCCCATTTGTTGTATAACGAATAATGCGATTGTTGACTTAAAATATAACAAATACTATAATGCTAAAAGAAGAATTGTTATATCGGAGGAGACCCATGCAGAGATTGATTCACGAGATCAGAGAATGTTTGAATGTCAGCCAGGATGATATGGCGAAGATGATCGGAACCTCCTATGCGACGGTAAACAGGTGGGAAAACGGTCATTCCCGTCCAGGCAAAACAGCCCAGCTGCGTCTCTACGATATTTGCAGGGAAAAAGGGATAGACCTGGAAAAACTTGTACTGGCAAAGATAGACAGGGTAGTATCAGATGTGGAGCCCCACCCCGAGAGCCTGATCTTATATCACGGCTCTAAATCCGGAATCAAAGGGCCGATTGCGCCGATTAGCCGTGACCGCTGCGATTTTGGCAAAGGGTATATTAACGGTTTTTTGAACTGTTTGGATCGGGCAGCAGCCCTGGCCTTGATGAAGAACCCAATGATCTGCCCTGGGAACAGGATATCGAAAGGATGCCGCTATGAAGTATTTTTTGGATACCAACATCATCATCTATTTTTTAAAAGGCCATTTTCCAGCAGCTGTGTCGAGGCTTATGGGGACATTCGCAGCACTCTTGAAAAAAGCGGAACGCCCATTGGGCCAAACGACCTCATGATCGCCGCCACCGTTCTTTCAGAAGGCGGTATTCTGGTTACACGTAATACCAGAGAATTTAGCCGTATTCCTTTGCTGAACACCGTGGACTGGACAAAATAAGCGCTCTTTAAGCGATATCTGCCTGTCAAGTAAAGACGGTGCAACAAAGAAGGGAGACACATGATGGAAAAACATCGGATACTGTTTTATGGGGATTCCAACACATATGGGTATGATCCGGCAGACATGCAGGAAGGGCGCTATGCCGAAGAGATACGGTGGACAGACAGGCTCCGCCTTTCTCTGGGAGAAGGATGGGAAATCCTGGATGAAGGCCAAAACGGCCGGACGATACCTGATATGCGCACAGATAATCCCTACCTGGAAGGGCTTCTTTCCGGCCTTAAGGATGGCGAGATCTTCGCCTTCATGCTGGGCACCAATGATATCCTGCGGACATATCCGCCGGACATTTCCGTACCCGTTGGCCGGATGGAGGCCTTTCTTGATTTTTTAAGGCAAAGAAAAGCCGCGCAAGACCTCCTTCTTATAGCGCCTCCCTATAGTGGAAGGGAAAATGGCCGCGATCTCCCGGCGCAGTATTACAAGGCCTGCAGGCAAATGAATAAAGCGTTTGAAAAGCTGGCCAGGCAGCGGAAAATTCCCTACGTGAACGCCGATTCCTGGCATATCTCCCTGGCATTTGACGAGGTTCATTTCTCCGAAGAAGGCCATCGCCAGTTTGCCGATGCCATGAGAGAATATTTGCTGCAAAGTAAGCATATTAGAAATACTTGAAAAATGCCACCAAGATTTTTCTCAATACTTTTCCTGAATTATTCACCGCGATGCGGTGATTGCGGCTAAAAGCCGCATAATTACTGTAGTTACAAGTTTTTACGGCTTTCATCTATAGCAGTATTCAAAATTAATAAGAATATCCGCATGATTGAAACCAATGCTTA
>CAMNNO010000071.1 GCA_946545475.1 uncultured Blautia sp. | reverse complement strand
GCGGCCCCCCCTCCCCTGCGCCTACCGCCAGGTAAGAGTAAAATAGAAAAGGCAATAAGAAGCATGGCGCTCCCCCGAACCTACCGCCAGGTAAGAGTAAAATAGAAAAGGCAATAAGAAGCATGGCGCTCTCCCGAACCTACCGTCAGGTAAGAGTAAAATGGAAAAGGTAATAAGAAGCATGGCGCCCCCCGAACCTACCGCCAGGTAAGAACAGAACTTATGATATTTATATGGCATCGGCATTTTTCTTGTGCTATAATAACCTTATTATGCAAAATAAGGGGGGTTAAGGGGGCTCCTGCCCCTTCATGTTTTTTTGGGGGAAGAAAGTTTGTCTGAGTATATAAAGAAATTTCGCTCTATTTTCCATAGCCCCGGCATTGCCGCCGTGTTTTCGTGGTCCCGGGAGGTTCACAGGAATGTGGTTGTTATCTGCCTGGTGACGGTGATCGCAAGCCTATGCTCCCTGGGCTTTACCCTGGCTACTAAAAGCCTGGTGGATGGCGCGGTGTCTACGGACTGGCATGCGCTGCGCCGTGGCGCTGTTCTTTTGGGGGCGTTCATCCTCTGCCAGCACGGGCTGTCGGCGCTTAGGGCTTATGTGCGGATAAAAACATCATCCACTCTCCAGCAGTCCCTGCAGGGCATGCTGGTCCAAAAGATCCTCTCCCGGGATTACGCCGGGATCAAGGCTTACCACAGCGGAGACCTGGTCAACCGCCTGTTTTCGGATATTTCCGTTGTCAAGGGCGGCGTGATGAACATTCTGCCAAACTTCATCAACATCGTTGTCAGCTTTTTCGGCGCGGCGGCTATTCTCATCGCCATGGACTGGCACTTTGTCATCCTGATGGTCCTGGGCGGGACGGTCGCCCTGATACTGGTCTTTCTTTTCCGGCGGCCCATGAAGGAGCGCCATAAGCGCATGCAGGAGGCTGAGGGAGCCTTGCATGCCTCGGCCCAGGAGACGCTGGAGAACATCCGCCTTATCAAGGCGAGCGTATCGGAAAAAAAGGCCATCGGCCACATCAAAACCCGCCAGGATGCCCTGCGGCGCGAGCAGGTGCGCCAGGGCATGTTCAGCTTCCGCATGAACGACAGCATGGGCCTGGCTTTCGACTTTTCCTGGCTGTTCTGCATGGTCTGGGGATGCTTTAACATTTACCGGGGAAACCTCACATACGGCTCCCTGGCTGCCATGATCCAGCTGATCGGCCGCATCCAGGGACCTATCGCCAACGCGGTCAATATAGCCGGCCAGGCCTACGGCGTCATCTCCTCGGCGGAGAGGCTCCTGGAGGTGACGGCCCTCCCGGATGAACCGGCGGGGGAGGCCATAAACGATTTTGACGAGATATGGTTGAAGGACGTGGACTTTCACTATGCCGATGGCGTGGAGGAGATCCTCCACAGCATCAGCTGGACTATAAAAAAAGGCGATTTCATGGCCCTGACGGGGATGTCCGGCGGAGGCAAGACATCGCTCTTTCAGCTGCTGCTGGGCATTTACCATCCGACATCCGGCCAGGTTGTGTTTGTCCTCGGAGGCCGCAGAATAGAAGCCTGCCGGGGCACAAGAGGGCTGTTTGCCTATGTGCCCCAGGGAAACACCCTGTTTTCCGGAACCCTTCGGGACAACCTGACCATGTTTGCGAAGGAGCCGTCGGAGGAAGAGATCATGGCGGCGGTCCGGGCGGCCTGCCTTGGCGATCTGGTGAAAGAGATCGGCCTCTCGTCGCCCATCGGCGAGCGGGGCGTCGGCCTTTCGGAGGGGCAGGCCCAGAGGGTGGCTATCGCCAGGGCTATTTTAAGCGGGGCGCCGATATTGCTTCTCGATGAGGCCACCAGCGCCCTGGACGAGGAGACGGAGGCCGCGCTTCTCGGCAATATATCCGCCATGCGGGACAAGACCTGCCTGATCGTGACCCACAGGAAAGCGGCCCTGGCTATCTGCGACTACGAGCTGCACATGAAAAACGGCCGCATAGAGCTTCGCATGTAAAACGGCCGCATAGAGCTTCGCATGAAAAACAGCCCGTCAGCGGAGACGAGAGCAGGATCATGCGAAAATCCGTGACAGGAAGCCGCCTGAAATTTTGATACATGCCTGTGTACGGCAGAACATCGCATCTGCCGGAAGAAAATAACCGCCAGCCTCATTTTGATACGTGCCTGTGTGCGGCAGAACATGGAGACAAGCATGAAAAAAGTGTTGAATATGGTAATTGGAGGACTTCAACAGAAGATCTTCAATCTGGTTTTGTTTACGGTCGTCCTGATAGCGGGGATCTATACCGCGGTCATCCTCTATCAGTCGGATCACCTGAAAAAGCTGTCGACCCTTACAAATGAGCGGCAGCAGGCCTCTATCTGGGCGACCTCGACGGAGGTCATGGACGCGGTGGTTGCGGCCACTCTGGAAAAGAACAGCGAAATGGAGGCCTACATCGCCGACAGCCTGTTCCGGGCCGTGAAAAATGATGTCAGCGTGCTGGGGGAATACGCCCGGCTCCTCTTTGAAAACCCTTCGGATCATCCGGATATCGCGGTGGCTCCTCCGGACCCGGAAATGGACGGGATCATAGTATCCCAGCTCCTCAGCGATGCGGGGACAAACTTTTCGGACCCGCATACAGCCAGGACCCTCGGCCTTGTGGGCAACCTGGCGGGGATGATGGAGGCCCTGCTGAAAAATTCGGACCTCAATTCCTTTTTTGTGGGCACGCCGGAGGGGGTACTGATCATCGCGGATGACCGCTCCTCGCTGAAAGTGGGGGAAGACGGGAGGGTCATGTCCTTTCCGGTGACGGAACGCCCCTGGTATGTGGCGGCAAAAGAAAAGGGAGAGCTGATCTTTACGGACATTGAGATCGATGCCTTTTCCGGCGACATCGGCGTGGTCTGCGCTCTGCCTGTCTATGCGGACGGGGAGCTTAAGGCCGTTGTGGGCGCCGACCTGTTCCTGGATTCCATGGATAAGGCCGTGTCCGAGTCGGGGGACGAAAAGCACGGCTTCGCGTGCATCGTCAACCAGAACGGCCATGTGATCTTCTCGCCGGAGGAGCAGGGACTGTTTACGGTCGAAACGTCCCAGGAGGCCAAGGACCTCCGCGCCTGTGAGGACGAAGAGCTTGCCGCCTTCGTTTCGGATGTCCTTTCGGGAACAACGCCCGTGCGGCTGGTCACGGCAGGCGGCAGGGAATTTTACATGTCCGGCGCGCCCATGGAGACCGTGGGCTGGGCGGTCATGGAGATCATAGACGCGCAGGCCCTGCGGGAGCCGACGATTCTCATGCAGGAGCAGTACGAGGCGATCAGCCAGGAGGCCGTCAGGGAATACCAGGACAATATCGGCCGTGCGAACCGCATGATCATCATTCTTGTGATCGTTGCTGCGGCCCTGGGCGGCAGCGCGGCCCTGACGCTGGCGAAACGCATCGTCGGCCCCTTAAATACGATGGCAAAACGGATGGCGGCCCTGAGAACGTCCAGTCCGCAGTTCTTTATGGAGGATGCCTACCGTACCGGGGACGAGATCGAAGCCCTGGCGGAATCCTTTGCCGACCTGTCGGCCAAGACGATCCGGTATGTCAAGGAGATCCGGCAGGTGACGGCGGAGAAGGAGCGCATCGGCACCGAGCTCGGCATGGCCAGGTCCATCCAGGCCAGCCAGGTCCCGCACCTGTTCCCGGCCTTCCCGGAAAGAAAGGAATTTGACATTTACGCCTCCATGACGCCGGCGCGGGAGGTGGGCGGCGATTTTTACGACTTTTTCCTGGTGGATGACGACCACATGGCCCTTGTCATGGCGGATGTGGCCGGCAAGGGCATTCCGGCCGCCCTGTTTATGATGATTGCCCGGATACTGATCCGCAACCGCCTGCAGACGGGGGAGAGCCCAAGCCGGGTCCTCTACCATGTCAACAACCAGCTCCTGGAGGGGAACGAGGCCGAGATCTTTGTGACGGTCTGGCTGGCCGTCCTGGAAATATCCACCGGGAAGGGCATCGCGGTGAACGCGGGGCACGAGCACCCGGTGCTCCGGCATGAGGGGGGCGAGTATTCGCTTGTCCGCTACCGCCATTCGCCGGCGGTGGCCGCTATCCCGGAAATGGCCTACCGGGAGCACGAGTTTTTGCTTCTTCCGGGCGACAGCGTGTTTGTCTATACCGACGGCGTGCCGGAGGCCACGAATAAGAATGACGAGCTGTTCGGCCCGGACCGGATGGTCGAAGCGCTGAACGTCTCTCCCGGAGACGGACCCGAAGCGATCATACACCGGATGAAGGAGCACATCGACAGCTTCGCCGATGGAGCGGAGCAGTTCGACGATATCACCATGCTCTGCTTTGCGTATCATGGCCCACAGAAAACGGAGAAGGCTTTGGATAGCCAGGAGGACAGAGAAAATGTTCCTTTGCAGGAGGATAAAAGGAGGGAGGACGCCGTGGCAGAATTAACCCTTGACGCAACGATCGATAACCTGCCGCAGGTTATGGCATTCGTGGATGAAGCCCTGGAAGGGGCCGGATGCGACATGAAGGCTCAGATGCAGCTGGATGTTGCCGTGGAGGAGATCTTCGTCAATATCGCAAGCTATGCTTATCCGGAGGGGACAGGGCAGGCTTCTGTCCGCCTTGCCATCGATGAGGAGAAAAAGGAAGTCTCCATAACCTTTGCGGACAGCGGCGTCCCGTATGACCCGCTGGCCAAGGAGGACCCGGACATCACCCTGTCCGCGGCGGAGCGCGAGATCGGCGGGCTTGGCATTTTTATGGTCAAAAAAAGCGTGGATGATATCCGGTATGAATACCGGGACAGCCAGAATATCCTGACCATCCGGAAAAAATTATAAGAAGCAAAATTATAGCATGCGCGCGGATTTTCAGCGGAATAATGCCGCTAAAGCGGCGAAAATTCGGCGCAGGAAACGAATGAAAACGCAAGCGTTTTATTCGTTCCCTATATAATTTAAGGACAAAAATTATAAGGAAAGGGAAAAAACATGGCTGAGAGTACAGGTAACAAAAACGATCTGTTCCGGAAAAAGAGCCTGGAGAGGATCGAAAGCCCGGAAAAGCTGGACGACTACCTTCGGGTCACTTCCGCCGGGGTATGGCTGGTGCTGGCGACGGTGATCGTGCTGCTGCTGGGCGTGTGCATCTGGGGCTGTTTCGGGCGCATCGAGGCCACAGCGCCGGCGGCGGTAGTTACCGAGAACGGCAGCAGCATCTGCATGGTGCCGCTTCGGGCGCTTGAGGGGGTCGTGGACCACCGGACAGTCACCGTGGAGGGAAAGGACTATGAACTTCTGCCCTCTGTCCTGGAGCCGCAGGTCATCCAGGAGAGCACGAACATTTATATCATCCTGGCCGGGAAGTTCAGCGTGGGAGATATCGTGTATCCCATCGCTCTTAAGGAACCGCTGGAGGACGAGGGCATTGTTTCCGGAACCCTTGTGACGGAAAACCTGACGCCGGCTTCTCTGTTTTTTGATAATTGAGGTGGCTCATGAGTAATCAGAAAAAAGTGCCAAAGCCCGCGACAAAGGGAACGGTCCGGGTGCCGGTCGTCATGCAGCTGGAAGCTATGGAGTGCGGAGCGGCCTGCCTGACCATGATCATGAACTATTATCAGAAATGGATACCCCTGGAGCAGGCGCGCGGCGACTGCGGCGTTTCCCGGGACGGAGCCAACGCGAAGAACATCATGCTGGCGGCCAGGAGCTACGGCATGGAAGCCAAGGCCTGGAAGATAGAGCCGGAGGACCTTATCGCGGAAGGACCCTTCCCCTGCATCGTCCACTGGGGGTTCAACCATTTTGTGGTGCTCTGCGGCTTCAAGGGCGGCAAGGCCCTGTTAAATGACCCGGCCAGGGGGCGCCTGTATGTGTCCATGGAGGAGTTTGACCGGGAATATACCGGCGTCACCCTCACTATCGAGCCTTCGGAGAGATTTGTCCCCGAGGGAAAGAAAAAGAGCGTGTTTTCCTATGCCCGGGAGAGGCTTAAGGGGACGGGCACGGCGGTGGCCTTTGTGGTGCTGACGACGACGATATCCTCCCTTCTTGGCATCATCAGCCCTATTTTCGGCCGGATCTTCCTGGACCGGCTGCTCAGCGGACGCTCGCCGGAGTGGCTGATGCCTTTCATTGCGGCCATGTCCGCCTTTGCCGTCATCAATATCCTGGTCATGTGGATCTCGACGGTTTACAGCCTGCGCATCCAGGGAAAAATGGAGGCGGTGGGAAGCGCAAGCTACCTGTGGCGCGTGCTGCGGCTGCCGATGCACTTTTTCAGCCAGAGGCTGGCGGCGGATATCGCCGACCGCCAGGCGACAAACGCTTCCATTGCGGGGACGCTGGTCAACACCTTCGCTCCCCTGGCCCTTAATACGCTGATGATGGTCTTTTACCTGGTCGTCATGATCCGCTACAGCCTTCCTCTGACCGCTGTCGGCCTTGCGGCTATCCTGATAAACCTTCTGGTGTCGGCCTTTATCACCAGCCGCCGGGTGAACCTTAACCGGGTCCAGATGAGGGACGCGGCCAAGCTCTCCGCGGCCACCTCCTCAAGCATCCGCATGATCGAGACGATCAAGGCCAGCGGCGCGGAGAAGGGGGTCTTCGGCCGGTGGGCCGGCTTCCAGGCCAGCGTCAACACGCAGGAGAACAAATTTATCCGCCTGAACACCTCGCTGAGCGCCATCCCGACGGTGGTCACATCGCTCACCAACCTCGTCGTCCTGGGGCTCGGGGTCTACCTGGTGATAGAGGGCTCCTTTACCATTGGTATGGTCATGGCCTTCCAGGGCTTTTTGAGTTCGTTTATGAAGCCGGCGGGAACCCTGATCTCGGCGGGGCAGTCCCTCCAGGAGATGGTCACGCAGATGGAGCGCGTGGACGATGTCATGAGCTATCCCACCGACCCGTACCTTGATGAGCGGGAGAAAAAAGATGAGTACGAAAAGCTCAGCGGCGCCATTGAGATGAAGGATATCCGCTTCGGCTATGCCCCGCTGGGCGACCCGCTGATCACGGATTTTTCCCTGTCCATAAAGCCCGGGCAGAAGATCGCCCTGGTGGGACGCTCCGGGTGCGGCAAGTCCACCCTGGCTAAGCTCCTCTCCGGCCTTTATAAGCCCTGGAGCGGCACCATCACCTATGACGGCAAGAGCATCGCCGAGATCGACCGGAACGTGTTCATCGGCTCCGTGGCGGTCATCGACCAGAACGTGACCCTCTTTGAGGACACGGTGGAAGCCAATATCAAGATGTGGAACGGCTCCATTGAAAACTTTGAGGTGATCATGGCGGCCCGCGATGCCGGCATCCATGAGGATATCGTTATCCGCCAGGGCGGCTACCAGCACAAGATGACCGAAAACGGCAGGGACTTCTCCGGCGGCCAGCGCCAGCGCATCGAGATCGCCCGGGCCCTGGCCCAGGACCCCTCCATCTGCATTCTGGACGAGGCGACCTCCGCCCTGGATGCCAAGACCGAATACGAGGTGGTAAAGTCCATAAGCGAGCGCGGCATTACGTGCATCATTATCGCGCACAGGCTCTCCACCATCCGCGACTGCGACGAGATCATCGTCCTGGAACGGGGGCATATTGTGGAGCGGGGAACCCATGAGGAGCTCCTGAAAAAGAACGGAGCCTATACACAGCTGGTGACCAGCGAGTAAGGGGGGATGATATGGGTTGGTTTGATGAGCAGATAGAAGACCGGAAAAAAGAGGAGAGACGCCTCCTTTCGGATTCCTTTGAAAAACTGCAGCTGACGGTGACCGGCCGGCGTTCGAGCGGGCGGTTCGCGGAAGGCGCGGATGTTAACGACGCCCTTTTGTCCCTCCTGAAATATTTTGGCATCCGGAACCGCGATATTCCGCCGAAGCTTAAGGACATGGAGCAGAAGCTGGACTATCTTCTGTCGGCTTCGGATATCATGTACCGGAAGGTGACGCTGGAAGAGGGCTGGCGTAAGGACGCCATGGGCCCCATGATCATGGCCTTGGAGGATACGGGGGCCGTGGTCACGGTGCTGCCGAGGACCGGCGGCATCTTTGTCTACCGCGACCCGTCAACGGGCAAGTATGTGCGGGTGAGCGCCAGGGAGGAGCAGAGGCTGGGCAAAGAGGCCTACTGCTTTTACCGGCCTCTGCCGCTTCGGAAGATTACGCTTAAGGACCTGTTTGTCTACATGTGGGATTCGCTTCAGATCTGGGATATCGTGGCCTTTCTTCTGTCGGCCCTGGCTATCACGCTGGTGGGCACGCTCATGCCGAGGCTGAACCATGTGCTGATGGATACGGTCGTATCTTACGGGAGCAGCCGGCTCCTTATGGCGGTCATGGGCTTTATGGTCTTTGCCACGGTGGGAAATTTCCTCCTGGGGATCATAAGGCAGCTTGTCCTCTCAAGGATACGGGTCAGGCTGGATGTCAACGTGCAGGCCGCGTCCATGATGCGGGTGCTCAGTCTTCCGGCGGATTTCTTTAAGGACTACAGCTCCGGCGAGCTTGGCCAGTACCTGGGCTATATGAACTCCCTGTGCGATACGCTGGTGGACGCCATCTTTTCCACGGCGATCACGGGGGTCTTCTCGCTGGTGTATGTGACGCAGATCTTTTCCTACGCCAGATCCCTGGTGGTGCCGTCCCTGCTGGTGACGATACTGACACTGGCGCTCTCCCTTTCCTCCAATGCTCTGCAGGCCGCCCGCAACAAGGAGCAGATGGGCCTTGCGGCCAAGGAGAAGGGCCTTACCTATGCCTTCCTGAACGGTATCGAGAAGATCCGCCTGTCCGGGGCCGAAAACCGGGCCTTTGCCAAGTGGATGGATATTTATACCCAGGAGGCGGACCTTAAGTTTAACCCGCCAGCCATTATCAAGCTGGGAAGCGTGTTCGCTGCGGCGATCTCCCTGGCGGGAACGATCGTCATGTACTACGTGGCCGTCCGCTCCGGCGTGTCGGTGGCGGACTACTATGCCTTTAACGCGGCTTACGCCTATATCTCCGGAGCCTTTACGGCCATATCCTCCGTGGCGATAACCGCCGCCACCGTGAAGCCAAGCCTTGAGATCGTCCGCCCCCTCATGGAGGCGGAGCCGGAAAAGCATACCGGGCGGGAGACGGTGGTGTCCCTTACCGGAAATATCGAGCTCTCCCATGTGACCTTCCGCTACGAGAAGGATGGGCGCAAGATCCTGGACGACCTAAGCCTTACCATTCCGGCCAGGCAGTATGTGGCTATTGTCGGAAAGACGGGCTGCGGCAAGTCCACCCTTATGCGGCTGCTGCTGGGGTTTGAAAAGCCGGAAAAGGGCGTCATCTTCTATGACAGGAAGGACATGCAGACCCTGGACCTGGGGTCTCTCCGAAAGAATATCGGGACCGTCCTCCAGGACGGCGACCTGTTTGGCGGGAGCATTTTTGAGAATATCACGATCTCCGACCCGACGCTCACGCTGTCGGATGCCTGGGCCGCGGCGGAGGTGGCCGGCATGGCGGATGATATCAAGGCCATGCCCATGGGCATGGCGACGGTGCTCCAGGAGGGCGCCGGCGGTATCTCCGGCGGCCAGAGGCAGCGCATCATGATCGCCCGGGCCGTGGCGCCCAGGCCCAAGCTCCTCCTGCTTGACGAGGCCACGTCGGCCCTCGATAACATCACCCAGAAGCAGGTGTCCGAAGCCCTGGACAAGATGCGCTGCACCCGCATCGTTATCGCCCACCGCCTGTCCACCATCCGCCACTGTGACCGGATACTGGTCATGGATAACGGCAAGATCGCCGAGGACGGCACCTACGAGGAGCTGATCGCCCGGAACGGCATCTTCGCCGAGCTGGTGGAGAGGCAGAGGATGGATACGTAATTTTCCACCTGTACGGTTGCCGTATAATAACGGTTTTAATGCGATGAAATCGCAATTATACTCGCGAACGAATTTAGCTGCCGATTGCAATTCTGTGCCGCGGTATATGCAGTTACACTAGAATAATTGCCTCCGGCAATTATTAAGTGTAACTAGTATAAAACCGCTATTATACGAGCAACCTACCTCCTAAATGAGCAAACAGAGTCTGCGATAGCAGACGGTAGAGCGCGTAAGCGCGGGTTTGCGAATTTTGGAGGTTTAGGTTGGAGCATCTTTAGATGCTCCAACCGTACAGGCGGATAATTTTGTTATGGCACACAGCAAGAGAGGAGACATAAGGCTATGCCGCCAATGGGAAGCGGAGGCCATATGAGGAACCGGTTTCTGACCGAAGAGGAAAAGAAGAACCGTCCGAAAGTGACCCCGGAATTGCTAAAACGGATATTTTCTTACCTGATGCCCTACTGGAAGCAGCTCATCCTGGGACTTGGCTGCATTGTGTTCTCATCGGTGCTGGCCCTCCTGCCCTCCATCCTGACGGGCCGCATCATAGACGACGGCCTCATCGGCCGCAATATGCGGATGTTGCTCATCCTCATCGGCCTCTCGCTCCTGGTGACGTTTTTGTCCAACCTCATCGGCGTGGGGCAGAGCTACCTGAACACCTGGATCGCCCAGCACATCACCTTTGACATGCGAAATCAGATGTTCCGGCATTTGCAGATGATGTCCCAGCGCTTTTTTACCACCAACAACCAGGGCGATATCATCACCCGCATGACCAGCGATATTGCCGGGGTGGAATCGGTCATTTCCGGCACCTTTACCAGCATCCTGTCCAATGTCATCACCCTCACCGTCGCCCTCATCGCCATGGCGAGGATGAACGGGATACTGACGCTCCTCAGCCTTGCGGTGGTGCCTCTGTTTGTCATCCCCACCCGCCTGGCCGGAAAGACCAGGTGGACCATCACCCAGGAGGCCCAGGCGGTCAACGACAGCATCAACGGCATCCTGAACGAGACGCTGTCGGTCAGCGGCCAGCTCCTGGTGAAGCTTTTTGGCAAAGAGGACTACGAGTACGGCCGCTACCGGGAGGCCAACGAGAGGATGGTGCGCCTCAACATCCGCGAGAGGATGGCCGGCCGATGGTTCTTTGTGGTGCTCAGCACCTTTACCAGCATCGGACCCATGGCGCTTTACCTGGCGGGCGGCATCCTCATCATGAAGTACGATTCGTCCCTGACGGTAGGCGACATTACGGTCATGGTGGCCCTCCTGGGCCGCCTCTACGGGCCGGTCAATTCGCTCCTTAACATCCAGGTGGAGTGGATACGGGCCATGGCTATGTTCACCCGCATTTTTGAGTATTTCGACATGCCGGTGGAGATAAAAAGCCCGCCCCATCCCCTGCGGCCGAAAGCCTATACCGGCAAGGTGAGCTTTGACCATGTCTTCTTCTCCTACGAGCCGGAGAGGGAGATATTAAAGGACATCACCTTTGACCTGGAGAGCGGGCACAGCATCGCCATCGTCGGGCCCTCCGGCTCGGGAAAGAGCACGATCGTGAACCTGATCCCCAGGCTTTACGATGTCACGAAGGGGCGGGTGCTGTTTGACGGGCTGGATGTGCGGAGGCAGAGCCTTTCCGCCATCCGCCGGAATATCGGCGTGGTGACCCAGGAAACGTACCTGTTTAACGGGACGATACGGGAGAACCTTCTCTATGCGGCGCCGGATGCCAGCGAGGAGGCCATCTGGGAGGCCTGCCGGAAGGCCAACATTGACGAGTTCATCAAAAAGCAGCCGGATGGGCTGGACGCGATGGTGGGCAACCGGGGGCTTAAGCTTTCCGGCGGCGAAAAGCAGCGCCTCTCCATCGCCCGGGTGCTGCTCAAGGACCCGGCCCTGCTCATTTTTGACGAGGCGACCTCCTCACTGGATTCCATCTCGGAGGAGCTGATCCAGAAAGCCATAGACCCGCTCATCGCCGAGCGCACCAGCATCCTCATCGCCCACAGGCTCTCCACGATCCTGGCCGCGGATGAGATATTGGTGGTGCGGGACGGCCGTATCGTGGAGCGGGGCGTCCACAAAGACCTGGTGGCCGCCGGCGGCACCTACGCCGAGCTCTACGAGACCCAGTTCCGGCGGGCCATAGAAAACGAAAGTCGGGAACTGTAGCAACAGAAAAAGGAGGAAAACTATGCATTGCATGTACTGCGGTTCGGAACTGGAGGACGGGAACAGCATCTGCCCGGTCTGCGGCGGAAACCAGAAATATATCCGTAAGCAGCCGGGGGAAGATGCGGCCGTAAAAATGGGGGATTTTTACGCGCAGGTCCAGGCTGACCAGGAGGAATCCCGGAAGCCGGATACGCCTGGCTCTTATGACGACGACAGGAGAAACGCGCGCCGCTATGGCGATGACGAAGAGAGGCGTTCCTCCCGCCGCTATGATGATGATGAAGATAGGCGCTCCTCCCGCCGCTATGGCGATGATGAGGAGAGGCGCTCCTATCCCTATTATGATGACGAGGGCCGGCGCTCCTCCCGCTATTATGATGAGGAGGAAAGGCGCTCTCCCCGCTACTATGATGAGGAGGACAAGCGCTCCTCCCGCTATTATGATGATGGGGACCGTCGTTCTTCCCGCTACTATGATGAGGAGGACCGCCGCCCCTCCCGCTACTATGATGGCGAGGACAGGCGTTCCTCCCGCTATTATGATGATGAGGACAGACGTTCCTCCCGCCGCTATGATGATGAGGACAGGCGCTCCTCCCGGCGCTATTACGATGACGAGGACCGCCGTTCCTCCCGCTATTATGATGATGAGGAGGAGCGCCGCTCCTCCCGCCGGTACGACGACGATGAGGACCGTCGCTCCGGACGCCGGTATGAGGATGACGATGAGGACCGTCGCTCCTCTCGTCGGTATGACGGCGATGACCGGTCCCGTCGCTCCGGGCGGCGCTATGAGGATGATGAGGATACCGGAAAGCGGGGCCGCTCTTATGACGGCGACGAGGACGAGACGGTAACGGCGGAGCTGAAAGAAGGCGCCGATGCCAAAGGCGCCAAAAAGCCCATCCGCCGCCACGGCGTCCTGATCTTCCTGACAACGGCCGCCCTGGCCGCCATCTTTGCCGGGATATACCTGATGGAGAGAGGCATCATCGAGGGTGCGGCCAGGCCCGTATCCGTTGCCAAGGCCGAAAGCGCTTCTTCCTCCGCCGCATCGGGAGATAAGCCGCAGGAGGAGGCAGCCCCCTCCCAGCCCACAGAAGCTGTCTCCGGCACTCAGGAGGCATCTCCTGCGGAAGAGCCCTCCCGGACAGAGGAGAGCAGCGCTCCCGCCCCCACAAGCGAGCGTCCCCTCTCGGACATTGATCAGGCAGCCCAGAACTTTAGTCTGGAAAACCGCGGCGAAGGCAGCAGCACCTCCCCGACCGCAGATATGCCGCCGCAGGGAAAGCCCGCGGGAACCCTTGATGACATGGAAAACGGCATGAACGCCTTTATCGAGGCGCTTGGCAATATCAACGCTATCCAGTCCCCCGCCCAGCCATAACGGCAGAGCCGCCGGCCCATGGAATGATGACAACAAAAAGGAGGAAAAACATGGCACTCAAAGACGCATTCCAGAATGTCAAGGACAAAGTCAACAGCGCATTAGAAAAAACGGATATCGATGAAAAGCTGAAAGAAGGCGCCGCCGCCCTCAAGGAAAAGGTAGACAGCGCCCTTTCTAAGACGGACATCGATGAGAAGCTGATGGAAAAAGCCGCCGCCTTAAAAGAAAAAGTAGACGACACTCTTTCGAAAACAGACATTGACGAAAAGCTGATGGAAGGCGCCAAAGCCCTGAAAGAAGGCGCCCTCACCGCCGCCGACAAGACAGCCGAGTTCATCGAGAAAAACGAAATCGACCGCAAAGTAAAAGAAGGCGCAGCCGCCATCCGCGACAAGGCCGTAGAATTTGCGGAAAAAAATGACCTGGAGAAAAAAGTAAAAGACGGCGCAGCCGCCGTAAAAGATAAGGCAGATGAGATCATAAAAAAGATCGGTCTGTAAAGAAGTAGGAAGAAATGGAAAAGCACATGCTTTAAAGTAACTTACCCTCACAACCAATTGGCGTGCCCCTGGGGGGAGGGGTGCAGGGGAGGGGG
>CAMNNO010000070.1 GCA_946545475.1 uncultured Blautia sp. | reverse complement strand
TCCTGAAGAGCGCATCGACTGTTGGACGGGGTGGATTAAAGTGGGGAATATTTTTGGGAATATGCGGCATTCGACGGTTTGGGCGGGGGGGATTAAAGTGGGGAATATTTTTTGGAATATGCGGCATTCGACGGTTTGGTTTTATAGCATTGTTCAAAAATGATGATAAAGTTGAGGGGGAAGAAATGGGGAGGGGGCTTTTTTTCTCCTCTTTCCTCTGGGATAGGGAAGGGAACGGCTTGTAAAAAATGTATCTTTATGCTATTCTGGTAAAGTAACAGAGGATGCTTTGGGAAGGGGGGAAGTCCTATGCTTTGGGTGGCGATCGTTGATGATAATCAGGGGGATTCTTCGCATCTTAACGGTCATGTGGACGAGTATTTTAAGCGGAATAATATTCCGGCTATGATAAAGATATTCCGCGATGGGCTGGATTATATCCGGGCTACGGAGCGGTATGATATTGTTTTTATGGACATCCGCATGGAGAAGCTGGACGGGCTGGACGCGGCCCATCTTATGCGCAAGATCAATAAGGAGGCCTGCCTGATCTTTGTGACCAACATGGCCCAGTTCGCCATAAAGGGCTACGAGGTGGATGCGCTGGACTTTATTGTCAAGCCGGCATCCATGGCTTCGATCAATTATGTCCTGGATAAGGCCATGAAACGGCTCCAGGAGAGCAGCCACACGGTCTTCTCCCTGAAAACGTCCGAAGGCCTTATCAGCCTGTCCGCCAATGAGATCACCTATGTCGAGGTCTTTGACCACAACCTGGTCTACCATACCACCAAGGGGGACTATACGGTGCGCGGGCGCCTTTCCGATGTCAGCGAAAAGCTGGATGAGGCCCGCTTTGTCCTGTGCAACCGGTCGTTTATCGTGAACCTGCGGTATGTCTCCCATGTGGGGAGCGACTACCTGATGATCGGGGACAGCCGGATATCCATCTCAAAATCGCACAGGAAGGAGCTTATGCAGAGATTTTCCAGCTACCTGGGGGATAGCCTATGATGAATGATGTGGCTTATATCGGGGCTGTTGATCACCGGATATCTTCGGCCATAGTTTTTTTTATGCTGCTTTTGCTCCTCAACACGCCGCCCAGGCGGAAGCGCTTTGTCCTCATGTCTTTGTTCGCCGTGACGGCGATGTGCCTGGCGAGCTGGAGCGTGCGCTTTTTGGCCGAGGAGTATTTTACGAATCTTTACCTGCAGGGGGTGGGCCTAAGCCTGCAGATCCTGTTTCTGTTTTCTCTGTTCCTGGTCTTCTACCATCTGTGCTATGTGGTATCGTGGGTGGAAGCGTCCTATTTCAGCATCCTGGCGCTTACCATATATAAGGTCGCCTGGAACGTGTTTAAAACCGGCAGCAGCCTCTTTCTGGTCAATAACGTGAAGATCCTCTGGTCGCGGTACAGCCCGGTGGGAGCAGCGGTATCCTACCTGGTCTACTTTATGATATGCCTTTTGTGCTGCGAGATCTATAAAGCCTTTGTGGAGGATCCGGTCCTCCACACGCCGCCCCATACCGCGGCGGCCCTGGCCGGCGTTTTTGTCAGCTGCCAGATGGTGCTGGAATACTGCGGCCATGTGTTTACCGGAAGCAAGTCGGCCTTATTTTTGTACTATTTCTGCGCCCTGCTCTATACCCTGTTAAATTACGCGACCCTGGTGATGATCGCCAGGCTGGACAGCTTCCGCCACGAAAACCGCAACATGCATGACTTTATCAGCAATAAGATGCGCTACTATGAGATGAGCCATGACGGCATCGTGACGCTCCAGACCAAGTGCCACGACCTGAAGCATCAGATCGCGGCGATAAGGTCCGAGGCGGGCAAGGCCAGCTTTGAGCGCTACTTGTCGGAGCTTGAGGATTCCATCGACGAGTACAGCACGGTCATCGAGTGCGGCAACCAGACGGTGGATATCGTTTTGACGGAGAAAAATATTTTGTGCATGTCCATGGGCGTAAAATTTTCCTACATGATCGACGGGCGGGCTTTCTCCTTCCTGACGGAGCGCGAGATATATTCCCTCTTCGGCAATGCCCTGGACAATGCTCTGGAGGGCACCTCCCGGGTAGAGGACACGCACAACCGCATGATATCGCTCAAGAGCAATGTCCGGGGCGAGATGGTGGTGCTGCAGATCGAAAACACCTATGCCGGCGAGATGACCATGGTAGACGGCCTTCCCCGCACGACAAAAGAAAGCTCCGGCCACGGCTTCGGCCTGCTCTCCATAAAACGGATCGCCGAAAAGCACGGCGGCGGCATGTCAGTGAGGGCGGAGGACGGTATCTTCAAGCTGAGCATCGTGATGAAGCTGCCGGAGGCGCACGGATCTGTGTAGGAAGTATGCCGCTTACAGCAGCGCAGATCCGGCGTTTACTATAAAAAAGGAGATAATTATGCAGGCGGAAAATATTAAAAAGCTGAAAGATATGATCGAAGAACTGAATGAGATGAAAAACAGGCTGGTCCAGATCACCGATGAGGCCGAGGAGGGGGACGAGGACACGGATGACCTGGAAGAGGCCCTGGAGAGCATGGATGATGTTCTGGACAGCCTGTATGAGGCTGTCGATGAGATGGAATGAGAGAATATCCGGCTATGTTGACGCGCAGGCCGCGGCCGGGCGGGGGGAAGGCTTTCCCCTGCCCGGCTTATTATCGCAGGGGCGGCGAAAGGAAATCACCGCCTAGCGGCGAACGCCGCCCCGCGGGCGGGTAGGAGGGGAAGATTCCCCTCCTACCCGATTTTTAACGCTCGTGTCCGCGGAAGAAGAGGCCCAGCATGCCGGGGCCGACGTGGGCGCCGGAGAAGGGCTCGTGTTCGCAGATGGTGATGGCGGCATCCGGGGTGACCTCTTTGACAAGGCCGGCCAGCTCCTCGGCATCGCTGCGGCAGTCGCCGTGGGAGATGCAGACCTGGGGGGCGGGAGCTTCTATATGTTTTTCGCGGTACTTCTGCACAAGGGCGTCGATGGAGCGCTTGCGGCCGCGGACCTTGTTGCAGGAGACGATATGGCCGGTGCTGTCGCCGAACAGGATGGGCTTGATGTTCAGGACCGTGCCGATCCTGGCGGTCACGCCGCTGACCCGGCCGGTCTTTTTCAGGTAGTTGAGGTCGTCGACCGTAAAATACTGGCAGATATGGGGAACCTCCGCATCCAGGGCGGCGGCCGCTTCCCGGACATCTGTGCCCTTGCGGCTCAGGGCGGCGGCCATGGTGGCCAGGAGGCCGTTCCCGAAGCCGCAGCCATGGGAGTCCACGATATGGACAAAGCGCTGCCCGAACTCCTCCATGAGCTCACGGGCGGCCGATACGGCAGCCTGGTAGGTCCCGCTGATGCCCGAGCTCATGGAAATGTAAATGATGTCAAGGCCCTGCTTAAGGATGGGCGTAAAGTGGGACAGGAAAAGATGGGTATTTAAAAGGCTGGTCTGGACCAGCTTTCCGCTGCGGAGCCCTTCGTAAAAGGCGTGGGCATCAAAATTGTCGATGTCGCCCAGATAGGTCTGAGGCTGGCCGTCCACGGTGTACTCACAGGGAAGAAGGGAAATGCCGTCAAGCATTTTTTTCGGCAGGTTGGCGCTGCCATCGGCAAAAACAGCAAAAGACATGGAAAAGGACCTCCTTATTGGGCAAAAATTAATTGGGCAAAAACTAATTGGGCAAAGATTTCTGGCAAGAAGTATGATGGGAAACGGCTAAAGCATGCGTTCCCCCGCGCCGGAGGCTCGATGCTTTAGCGGCACATTTCCGCTGGAAGGCCGTGCGCATTATATAAACCTGGGAGAGAAAATGCAGGCCGGGCATGAATGTCCGTGAAGCCGGCTCCCATGGAAAACAGCAAACAGCAACAGTCTGAGTATATTATCATGCGGGATTTATGTCAAGCGAACAGAAAAAAAGAAGTCATTTCCCGCACAGGGAGAGGAGGGAACTATGGCGGAGACGCTGATCCATGTGGAGCGGCTGCTGGTCATGACGCTTTTGCTGCAGCTTATCGGCCTGGGGTTTGCCGTGGTGGTGGATCCCTATATCCAGAAGAAGCAGAAAAGGAGCATGCTCATCATTATCGTGCTGGTCATAAGCCTCATTTTCCAGAACCTTCTGGGATACTGGCTGGACGACCGGGGAAACAGCCCCCTAATGCGGACGGTCGTGGGCATATACGGCTATACGGTGCGCCCGGCCATCCTGGGCGTGTTTTTTTACATTGTGGGAACCGAGGTAAAAGGCCGGCTGCTGTGGGGGATGATCGCCCTTAACGGCCTTATCCACATGACCGCGCTTTTTTCCGGGATCTGCTTCCGCATCACGCCGTACAACCACTTCGTGCGGGGGCCGTTGGGATACAGCTGCCATATGGTCAGCGCTCTTTTGCTGCTCAACCTGGTCTACGTGACCTTTAAAGAGTACAGCCGGCATAAGGTC
The DNA here is from genome assembly GCA_946545475.1 of uncultured Blautia sp. GTDB lineage: Bacteria > Bacillota > Clostridia > Lachnospirales > Lachnospiraceae > Blautia_A. The sequence goes on along the minus strand of CAMNNO010000070.1, from coordinate 9,641 downwards.
ATTGAGACCTGGATACCGGTTTCCAACGCCGGGCTTATCGTCGTAGCGGTCCTCATGGACACATTTACGGGGCACCAGGAATACCCGATCTCGTTTCTGACGGTGGCGGTTGTCACAAGCTGCGTGTTTTACTATATCTGGCTGCACCTTCAGTTTGTCCGGCGGCATGAACAGGACCTGATGGCCGCGCAGCGCATCCAGATCATGATGAGCCAGATCAAGCCCCATTTCCTGTACAATACCCTGTCCACGATCCAGGCCCTGTGCCGGATAGAACCGGAGAAGGCTTTTGACACAACGGGAAAGCTTGGCGCGTATCTCCGGCAGAACATCGATGCGATCGGGGAAGCGGACCTGATCCCGCTGTCCAGGGAGCTTGAGCATACCCGGATCTACGCGGAGATCGAAATGATCCGCTTCCCGAACATCAAGGTAGAGTACCACATTATGGACTGGAACGTGCGCGTGCCGCCGCTCTCCATACAGCCGATCGTGGAAAACGCCATCCGCCATGGCGTGCGCGTCCGGAAAAGCGGCCTGGTGGTCGTCACCGTAGAAAAGAAGGATGACAGGCATGTGATCACGGTCCGGGATAACGGCAAGGGCTTCGACACATCATCCCTGGAAGAGGCCGGAAAAGAGCACATCGGCATCCGCAACGTGCGCGAGAGGATAGAACGGATGGCCAAGGGCGAGATGACAATAGAAAGCCGCCCGGGCGAGGGAACGTGTGTTGTGATAACGCTGCCGGTTTTCGGGCAGGAGGAAACATAGGGCCGGCAAGGCTGCTGGACATTTGTTGGACATGAGATGTTATGGTGGAGCGAAGGCTCATCGCATGAGAAAATGCCTGTACGGAAGGGGAAATCTGCGCTCAATTTGTTCATGGCAAAGGTTTCGCCCGTGCGTATAATTTATAGGATGCGAACAAAATCTTACTTTATGCGTATATAGGTTTATGCGTATAATAAAATGCGAACAAAATTTTACTTTATGCGTATATAGGTTTATGCGTATAATAAAATGCGAACAAAATTTTATTTTAAGGAGGTTACATTTATGAAGATGAAAAAAATGGCGGCCCTGTTTCTGGCAGCGGCACTGGCTCTTGGCACGCAGGGAGTTATGGCATCCGAGGATGCGGATATGGTGAAGGCCCAGAAGCTGGATGCCAGCTATACGCTTGCCCTTAATGCCATCAACAGTGAGGACTATGACACGGCCAGCAAGTACCTGAATATCTGCTTTGCCTACTGCGACCGCGAGACGGATCCTACCATGTATGCGGATCTTCTGCTTAAGCAGGCCTGCATCGACGTGATCCAGGGCGATAACGACATGGCCCTGTTCGCGCTGGACGCCTGCCTTTCCGTGCAGCCGGAGATGGCGGAGGCCTATCTCATCCGGACCCAGATCTATACCTCGGCCGGCGACTTTGACCAGGCGATCGTCAACCTGGAAAAGTACATCGAGCTCAGCGGGGATGATGCCCTTTACGAGACCGTCGCCCAGCTCCACGAGGCCAACGGCGACATGGCTCTGGCCGAGGAAGCCTACGATAAGTTTGTGGGCGTGGCCGGGGAGAATGCGGAGGCCGGCTACCAGGCGGGCATTTACCGGATGGAGAACGGCAAATACGCCGAGGCTATCCAGGCCTTTGAAGCCTATACCGATGATGAGGTCCTTGGGGCAGGCGCCCTTTACAATATCGGTATCTGCAGCATGAACATGGGCGACTATGCCGGCGCGGTGGAAGCCTTCTCCGCCTGCGAGGAAAAGGGCGGCAGTTTCAGCGGCCTTTACTATAACCGCGGCGTCTGCGCCCTGATGAGCAGCTCCTGGGAAACCGCTGTGGCCGACTTTGAGAAGTCGATCGAGACCGAGCCCTTCGCGGCCGATGCCCGCTACAACATGGGCATCTGCCAGATGCAGCTGGACAAGTACGAGGAAGCGATCGCGACGTTTGACGCGATTATCGGCGAGGGCGAGGAGGAGAATACCGCGGCCTACGCCAGCGCGGGTGTTTACTTCTACAAGGCCCTCTGCGAGGCAGCCATCGGGAACCTGGAGGATGCGCTCGCGGACTATACGGTCTGCATCGACAACAGCTATGACCTGGCCCAGTCCTACTATCAGAGGGCGCAGGTTTACGGCGCCATGGGCGATACCGAGAACCAGAACAGCGACCTGCAGAACTCGCTGAAGAATGCAAACTGATAAGCGGCCGGGCGGCCGGGGGGAGGGGGAGCTTTCCCCCCACCCCCTGAGCGGGAAGCCCTCACCCGGATGGGTGGGGGCTCTTTTGCTGGCCCGGGATGAAAGTATCCGCCAGCTTTTTATTGTGGGCGGCATGGGCCCGGATAAGACGACCGCCGCCATTTCCCTGCATGAGAGGGATGAAGACGGCTCCTTCCGGCAGGTCCTCTCGACGCCCGGCTTCGTGGGGCGAAATGGGCTGTGCCGGGACGATGAGCACCGGGAGGGCATGGGAAAGACGCCGATGGGGGTCTATACCTTTAATAAGGCTTTTGGGATCTGCGAGGACCCGGGGTGCGCGCTCCCCTATGTTAAAGTGGACGAGGATATCTGGTGGTCCGGGGACGAGCGGGAGGGGATGCACTATAATGAAATGGTGGATGTTAGAGAATGTCCCGGTCTCGACCGGGCGAGGAGTGAGCATATCATTGCGTATGAGCCGGAGTATCGGTATTGTCTGAATATCAGTTTTAATGAGGAGGGGACGCCTGGGAGAGGCTCGGCGATCTTTTTGCACTGTCTGGGGGAGGCTAAGCCTTTTACGGGCGGATGTGTGGCGATACCGGAGAGCGTGATGAAAGAAGTTTTGCGGAGGGTGCGGCCGGGGTGCGTGGTTGTCATTGATACCTTTGAAAATTTGGGGGGATATTTTTATACTAGTTACACTTAATAATTGCCGGAGGCAATTATTCTAGTGCAACTGCATATACCGCGGCACAGAATTGCAATCGGCAGCTAAATTCGTTCGCGAGTATAAATGGAGAAAGAAACGGGGCCGGTTCTCTTTTCTTGTAATTATAAGAGAAGAGAACCGGCCCCGTTTATTATCGCAGGGCGGCGTAAGGAAATTATCGCCTAGCGGCGAACGCCGCCCCGCGGGCGAGCAGGAGGGGAAGATTCCCCTCCTACTCGATTCTTACTTAATAGTTTTCAGCGTTGACTTCGAAGTAGGACTGCGGGTGGGCGCAGACGGGGCAGATGTCGGGGGCTTCGGTGCCGACGACGATGTGGCCGCAGTTGCGGCATTCCCAGATCTTGACTTCGCTCTTCTTGAAGACTTCCTGCATTTCCACGTTGTGGAGCAGGGCGCGGTAGCGCTCTTCGTGGTGCTTTTCGATGGCGGCGACGCCGCGGAACTTGGCGGCAAGCTCCGGGAAGCCCTCGGCTTCGGCGGTCTTGGCAAAGCCCTCGTACATGTCGGTCCACTCGAAATTTTCGCCCTCGGCGGCGGCTTTCAGGTTGTCGGCGGTGCTGCCGATGCCGTTAAGCTCCTTGAACCACATCTTGGCGTGCTCTTTTTCGTTGTCGGCGGTCTTGAGGAAGAGGGCTGCGATCTGCTCGAAGCCTTCCTTTTTGGCCTTGGAGGCGAAGTAGGTGTACTTGTTGCGGGCCTGGGACTCGCCGGCGAAGGCGGCCTGCAGGTTCTTCTCGGTCTGGGTGCCGGCGTAGGGATTTGCGGCCTTTACTTCCTCGAGCTTATCGCCCTTTGCCTTGCACTTGGGACATACGGCAGTCTCGGCGCTCTCTGCCTCAAAAATTTCGCCGCAAACTTTGCATTTAAACTGTGCCATGGGTATTACCTCCGTTCATAAAATGGGCCACCCGGCGGGAAGAGGATATGTCCTCCCACGGGATGGATGAGCGGCCAACGCGGAAAAACCGCATGGGCCGGGACGACAGGTGCTAACTATAGTATATGATACAATCGCGAGAAAGTAAATATAGTATGCGCACGAATTTTCTGCGGAATAATGCTGCTTACGCAGCAAACGGATCAAAATGCAAGCATTTTGTTCGTTTACGATACAAAGCTCGAAAAGAGAAAAGTCCTTCCTGAAATCAACATTTAATTACAGATAAAGCGCAAATAAGTGTTGATTTTTTGGGGGCTTTGAGTATAATAAAGCCGGAAGGAGGCGGATGAGATGTTAATTCAATTTAATTTTAAAAATTTCCGCTCGTTTCGGGATGAGGCATCTCTGGATATGACGGCTACTAAGATCTCGGAGCATCCCTCTCATGTTGTTGAAGCCGGCGGAGATAAGCTGCTTTCCGTTGCCGCGATTTATGGGGCGAATGCCAGCGGCAAGTCGAATGTGTATGGGGCTTTCTCCTTTATGAAGGAATATGTCCTCAATTCGTTTTCTTATGGCGGCAGCAGCAGCCGGAAGAGCAATGAGCCTTTGCAGGCAACGCCATATCTTTTTGACAGGGACAGCCGGACGGCGCCGTCTGAATTTGAAGTGTTCTACGTGGATAATTCCGATGGACGTGAAAAGACATATCAGTATGGCTTTTCCATCCAGGGTTCCGAGATCCAGGAGGAATGGCTGTACACCAAAGCAAAGACGGCCAGGAACGATTACCGCACGGTTTTTTACCGCAAAAAGGGAGAAGAGCTGGAGGCGGAAGGCCTGCCCAGGAAGGCTGTCGAAAACCTTAAGGAAGCTTTACAAAAAGAAGCCCTGATCGTCTCTCTCGGGGCAAAGCTGAATATAGCCAGGCTGACGGCCGTCTATGACTGGTTTGCCAACACTGAGACCGTCCATCTGGCGACCCTGGGTGAAGATTTTTCCCGGGCAGGCGATCTCCCGGAGGGTTTTGTCACCGACAGGAGCGTGCAGGAGAACGTGCTGAGATTTATGTCCTCCTTTGATGACTCTATTGTGGATTTTGAGATTGAAGAGATCAAGCGGTCGGATGAAGAAGTTCTGGGAAAGTCGTATGTGGTTCATACCATCCATGCTCTGGCGGACGGAGACGGAAGACAGAGCATTCTCCTTGGAAACGAGTCGAGCGGAACACGGAAGATGCTCGCCCTGTATGAACCGCTGAAGTATGTCCTGGATCACGGCAGCGTACTGTTTATTGATGAGCTGAACGACAGGCTCCACCCGCTTCTAGTGCGGAATATCATGTTAACTTTCCTGACGCCGGAGATCAACATAAATCATGCGCAGCTGATCCTGACAAGCCACGATGTCTGGCAGTTTTCTAATGAACTGCTCCGCCGGGATGAGCTGTGGGTCACGGATAAGAACCGGTATGGCGTTTCCACGCTGTATTCTGTTGCGGAATTTAAGGATGAGGATGGCAGGAAGATCCGCAGGAATGCTTCTCTTGCCAAGAATTATCTGGTCGGCAGCTATGGGGGCATTCCCGCATTGAAGCCTCTGGTCATGCTGGGAAATGGGGGCGAAGATGCCGGATAAAGGAAAGAGCAGCGATATCTTGGCGGAGAAGACAAAAATACCCGGTAAAAAAAAGAGCAGCGATATCCGGGCGGGGAAGCGAAAAGACCGGAATGCCAGGTTTGCCATCCGGGAGCCTGTCCTGGGCTATTACCTGATCGTGACGGATACGGAGGAAACCGAAAAGAATTATTTCGAGGGCCTGAAAAACAGCGTCCCTCCGGAAATTCGGGACCGGATAGTCATAAAGGTGGAAAAAGCCAAGACCACCTACGATCTGGTAGAGCGGACGATGGAGCTTTGCCACGCACAGGCTCAGCAGAGGATCCCGTGGATCGTCTTTGATCGTGACCAGGTGAAGGATTTTGACGGAATTATCCGAGAAGCGGAGAAAAACGGTATCTATGCCGGATGGTCCAATCCCTGCTTTGAAATCTGGATGTTTGCCTACTTTGGAGAAATGCCTGCCATTTCGGATTCTGTGACTTGCTGTAGCCGCTTTGCAGACCGCCTGGAAAAAGTGACGGGGCAGCCGTACCGGAAAAATGATCCGGATATCTACAAAAAACTCACGCAATATGGCGATTTTGGCACGGCCTTTCGCCTGGCGGAGAGAAACCTGGCGCGGGCGCTTAAGGATGGAAAAAAGCCGTCGGAGGCTTTCCCGGCCTGTACGGTCCATGATCTGGTGAAAGAAATTACAGATAAGATAGGGGTATGAGTTTAGGAGGAAAAGGAAGTTGGAAAAAGAAAAAAGAGGAAGTTTTACAGGTAAGCTTGGCTATGTCCTGGCGGCGGCTGGCGCGTCGGTGGGGCTGGGGAACATTTGGCGGTTTCCGTATCTGGCGGCAAAGTACGGGGGAGGGGCGTTCCTCCTGGTGTACATTGTGCTGGCGCTGACGTTCGGCTATACCATGATCATCGCGGAGACGGCCATCGGGCGCTCCACGGGGAAGAGCCCGGTGGGGGCCTTCCGGGAGTATGACAAGGGGCGGGAAGGGCGCTTTGGCGGATGGATAAACGCCATCATTCCCATGCTCATTGTGCCGTATTATTCCGTCATCGGCGGATGGGTGTGCAAGTACCTGTTCGCCTACATCACGGAGGATATGGAGGTGATCGCGGCGGACGGGTTCTTCACGGACTTTATCGGGAACGGATTCTCGGCGGAAATCTGGTTCATTGTCTTTGCGGCGATGATCCTGGTGGTCATCTGCCTGGGCGTGGAGAACGGCATTGAGAGGGTCTCGCGGCTGATGATGCCCATTCTTCTGGTCCTGGCCGTGATCATCAGCATTTATTCCATGACAAGGCCGGGAGCGCTGGCGGGCGTTAAGTATTTCCTGGTCCCGAACCTGGCCAATTTTTCGCTGATGACGGTGGTGTCGGCCATGGAGCAGATGTTTTACTCGCTGTCCATTGCCATGGGTATCCTGGTCACGTTTGGATCTTATATGAAGAAGGACGTGGCTATTGAGCACTCGACGCAGCAGGTGGAGATCTTCGACACGGGCATTGCCATGCTGGCCGGGCTCATGATTATCCCGGCAGTGTTCTCCTTCTCGGGCGGGACGCCGGAGGCGCTGAACGCGGGGCCGTCGCTGATGTTCATCACCATGCCGAGGATCTTTGCGGGCATGGGCGGGGGAAGGATCATCGGCATCCTGTTCTTTGTGCTGGTGCTGTTTGCGGCATTGACAAGCGCCATTGCCCTGACGGAGACCGTGGTCGCGGTCTTTGCGGACGAGATGGGCTGGAGCCGCAGAAAGGGGACGGGCGTGATCTTTGTTATCATGATCGTGCTGGGAAGCCTTTCCTGCCTGGGCTATGGGCCGCTTTCGTTTATCACGCTGATCGGCATGCCTTTCCTGGATTTCTTTGATTTTGTGACAAACTCTGTGATGATGCCCATCTCCGCGGTGATGATCTGCCTGCTGGTGACTCGGCATATGGGGCTTAAGAAAGTGGAGGAAGAGGTCACTTACGGAGGGAAGCCGTTCCGGAGGAAATGGGTGTTCAACTTTATGATCCGGTTTGTGTGCCCGGTGTTCGCGGTGATCATCCTGGTAAGCTCGGTGGCTAATGCCTTCGGGTGGATCAAAATGTAGATCTTTTGCATAGTAGATTTTTTGCATAAAGGAGGTTATCCTTACTATGCCTTTTAAAGGTCAGCAGAGCGCTGCCTCATCCCTGCCGGATGAGGAAAAGAAGCAGGAGCGGGAAGCGCCTTCGCGCAAGAAGACTGTGCGGGATATGACAGAGGGGCCGATTGCGAAGCATTTGGTCCTGTTTGCACTGCCGCTGCTTGGGGGCTATATTTTCCAGCAGCTTTATAATACTGTGGACAGTATTGTTGTCGGCAATTTTGTCGGGGCGAATGCTTTGGGGGCGGTGACCTCCAATATGCCGGCTATTAATACGCTGGTGGGCATGTATATGGGGTTCTCGAGCGGGGCGAGTGTGGTGATCTCGCAGTTTTTCGGGGCCAGGGATATTAAGAGGCTCCGGCAGGCGGTCCACACGTCCATGATCACGACCCTGCTCCTCGGGATCGCCATGTCTATCCTGGGGGTCCTCATCTCGCCAGCGCTGGTCCGGCTTATGAACGCGCCGCCGGAGGTTGCGCCGGAGGCCATTGTGTACCTCCGGATCTATTTTTCGGGGCTTCTGGGGCTTATGTTTTACAACATGGGGTCCGCCATATTGCGGGCGGTGGGCGACTCCCGGCGGCCGCTTTACTTCCTGATCTTTTCGTCCATCACGAACATTGTCCTGGACCTTCTGTTTGTCATCGCCTTTGGGATGGGGGTGGCGGGGGTGGCCTATGCCACCATCATCTCGCAGTTTCTCTCCTGTATCCTGGTGTTTGCGGTTCTTTTCAGGGGACAGGATGTCTACCGGCTGTCCCTTAAGGAGATGGTCATTTCGCCGGATATCCTCCGGAAGATCACCTACATAGGGCTTCCGGCGAGCATCCAGATGATGCTGACATCGTTTTCCAATGTTTTTGTCCAGGGGTATATTAACCGCTTTGGCGCGGCCAGCACCTCGGGCTGGGGGGCCTATCAGCGGATCGACGCGTTTACGATCCTGCCGGTTATGAGCATCGGCCTGGCGATCACGACCTTTGTGGGGCAGAACGCCGGGGCGAAGAAGCCGGAGCGCATCCGCTCGGCGGTCACGATCGCGCTTCGGATGTCGCTGGCGGTGACAGTTTTTATCAGCACGTGCCTTTTTATCCTGGCGCCCCAGGCTATCGGGCTTTTTAACCGGGAGCCGGATGTGCTTTACTTTGGCACGCTGTTCCTGCGCATGATCGGGCCGCTGGATTTTGTGGTGTGCATGAACCAGGTCTATTCGGGGGCGCTCCGCGGCCTTGGGGATACCCGGGCGCCCATGCTGATCATGCTGTTTTCCTTTGTGGTCTCGCGGCAGATCTACCTCTTCATCGCCTCGCACCTGACGGCATCGATCTATCCCATTGCGCTGGGGTATCCGTTCGGGTGGCTGGTGTGCAGCATTATCCTGACGGTATATTATCGCAGGAGCGGGTGGGAGAAAAGGCTCCTGTCGTGAATGGGAAGAAATGGGGGCGGTTCTTTTTTCTTACGGAACACAAGAAAAAAGAACCGCCCCCATTTCTTCCACGAGTGGCAATGGCGGGAGTGCCTCCGGCATGGAGCCATCGACTTTTATCTCCAGTGGCGCATGGCGATAGCCATGCATGGATGTTTACTCAGCGACTTTCCAGCCGGCCAGCTTTCGGGAGGCGGAGTCAAAAGAGACGCCGATTTTGTACAGCTTTCTGGAATCGGCGGCAAACGGCAGGGCGTAATCCTTGCTGTCGATCTGGGCAAGCGCGTTTTCCGCTGTGTCGTCACGCTTAAATTCAAACAGGTAGATATAGTTCCGTGTTTCCACCTTGCAGTCAATGCGGCCGGTAAATGTGTGCATTTCGCACACGGAGAACTTTCCGAGCAGCGTAAAGACGAGGTAGATGACCGTCTGAAAATAATGCTCAAAGGGATCCTGCCGGATCGTGTAAGTGATATTCGCAAAGAGCGCTGTCAGGACATTTTTTACCTGCTCCAGTTTTCCCCCTTCGATATAGCGCCTTAGAGTAAAGATATCGTTTCCCGACCGTAACTTCGTTCATAGAAAAACATAGAAAGCTTCTAAGAACACCCCTTACGG
>CAMNNO010000069.1 GCA_946545475.1 uncultured Blautia sp. | reverse complement strand
TGGGCTCTTCCGGCGCCGCGAACGCATCGGCCGGCGTCTCGGCAGCCTCTTTGCCCGCGGCCTGCGCCGCATTGTTCGCCGCGTTCTTTGCCGCGCCCTGGCTCTTCATGGTAGGGAAGAGCAGCACGTCGCGGATGGCGGCGGAGTCGGTGAGCAGCATGCACATGCGGTCGATGCCGTAGCCGATGCCGCCCGTGGGGGGCATGCCGATCTCGAGGGCGTTCAGGAAGTCCTCGTCGGTGTGGTTGGCCTCCTCGTCGCCGGCGGCGAAGAGCTCCTCCTGGGCCGCAAAGCGCTCCCTCTGGTCGATGGGGTCATTAAGCTCGGAGTAGGCGTTGGCCATCTCCCAGCCGTTCATGAAAAATTCGAACCGCTCGACATAGTCCGGGTTATCCGGCTTCTTCTTGGTGAGCGGCGAGATCTCGATGGGGTGATCCATGACAAATGTGGGCTGCACCAGATGCTCCTCGACAAATTCTTCGAAGAAGAGGTTCAGGATATCGCCCTTCTTGTGGCGCTCCTCAAAGGCCACGTTGTGGGCCTTGGCGGCTCCGCGAGCTTCCTCCAGGGTGTGGATCTCATTGAAATCGACGCCGGAATACTTCTTCACCGCATCCACCATAGTAATGCGCTCAAAGGGCTTGCCAAGGTCCATGGTCACGCCGTTGTAGACGATGGTCGTGGTGCCGAGCACTTCCTGGGCGACATAGCGGTACAGGTTCTCCGTCAGGTCCATCATGCCGTGGTAATCGGTGTAGGCCTGATAGAGCTCCATAAGGGTAAACTCCGGGTTGTGGCGGGTGTCCAGACCCTCGTTGCGGAACACGCGGCCGATCTCGTACACGCGCTCCAGGCCGCCGACGATGAGGCGCTTTAAGTAGAGCTCCAGGGAAATGCGGAGCTTGAAATCCTCATCCAGGGCGTTGAAGTGGGTCTCAAAGGGGCGGGCGGCGGCGCCGCCGGCGTTGGCCACCAGCATGGGGGTCTCGACCTCCATGAAGCCCTGGGTATCCAGATAGCGGCGGATGGCGCTGAGGATCTTCGAGCGCTTGATGAAGGTATCCTTGCTTTCCGGATTCATGATAAGGTCAACGTACCTCTGACGGTAGCGGGCGTCCGTGTTGGTCAGGCCGTGGTACTTCTCCGGAAGGATCTGGAGGCTTTTGGACAGAAGGGTCAGCTCCTTCACATGAATGGAGATCTCGCCGGTCTTGGTGCGGAACACGTCTCCCTTTATGCCGATAATATCGCCCACGTCCAGCTTTTTAAATTCTTTATAGGGCTCCTCGCCGACGATATCCCTGGCGACGTACCCCTGCATGAGGCCGCAGAGGTCCTGGATATGGCAGAAGGATGCCTTGCCCATGATGCGCTTGGACATCATGCGGCCGGCCAGGGAAACCTCCTGGCCTTCCAGGGCGTCAAAGTTGTCCCTGATCTCGTTGCTGTGATGGGTGACATCGTACTTGACGATCTTAAAAGGGTCACGGCCGCTTTCCTGCAGCTCGGCAAGCTTTTCGCGGCGGACCTTCCGAAGCTGGTTAATGTCCTGCTCCTGTGCGGGCTGATTATTCTGCTCTGCCACTCTTATTCCTCCTTAATAAATATAGTCAGCCGGGGCGCCGGCTGCCCCACCGCCCGCGCCGAAGGCCGCGCACGGCGGCCTTTCGGCTTGCGATGGGGGCCTCTGGCGCCCCAGGCCATAGTCTCAGATGTTTCTCTGGATCTCCAGGACCTGGTACTTGATGATGCCGGCAGGGATCTCCACTTCAACGATGTCGCCGATGCCTGCGCCCATAAGAGCCTTGCCGACAGGCGATTCGTTGGATATCTTTCCGTTCAGGCTGTCGGCCTCGGTGGAGCCGACAAGGCTCAGCTCAATATCCTCGTCATATTCAAAGTCATGGAGTTTGACCTTGCAGCCTACGCTGATCTTGTTTAAGTCTACCTCGTCCTCGACAACCACTTCCACGTTCTTCAGGATCTTTTCGATCTCTTCGATGCGGGCTTCAATGTCGCGCTGCTCGTCCTTGGCGGCATCGTATTCCGCGTTTTCGGAAAGGTCGCCCTGCTCCCTGGCTTCCTTGATCTTGCCGGCAACCTCGCTGCGGCGGTTGACCTTCAGATCATGCAACTCTTCCTCCAGCTGCTTTAAGCCGGTGTAGGTTAATAACGTCTTCTTCTCCTCCATGACGGTTAGTTCCTTTCTGCATCACTTATGCATTTCATAAGGAACGGATAAAACACCTCTCGTTTTCATCCGTTTCCCGCGCCGGATCTTCGCCGCTGCAAGCGAATACATTTCCGCTGAAGATCCGTGCGCATACGATACCAAAAAAAGACCCATGCGGCGGGAGCCTTTTGTGCCTCCCCCTGCGCTGAGGATCTATCACAGTTTTTGTATTATACAAAATGGGCTGTGCCTTGTCAAGCTTATGGGAAGAAATGAGGCCGAGAAGAAAAGGGGACGGTTCTTTTTTCTTACGGATCACAAGAAAAAAGAACCGTCCCCTTTTCTTCTCAGATCACAGGCGCTCAAGAAGGCAGCAGAGCTCGTCGTAGGAGGCCACCTGGTTCGCCTCGCGCCGCAGGGACGCGCTGTGGGGGGAGCCGTGGGTGTACCAGGCGATGTGCTTTCGCATCTCGCGGATGCCGGCGGCCTCGCCCCGCAGGCGGATCTGGGCCATGGCGTGGCGGAGGATGGTCTCCCGGAGCTCGCCCGCGGATGGGCGTGCTTCCCCGGCTTTTTCTTCCCCCCGCCCGAAAAAGTCGAGGCACTGGCGGAAGATCCAGGGGTTGCCCCGGCAGGCGCGGCCGATCATGACCGCGTCGCACCCGGTCATCTCGAAGCATTCCTTCGCTTTTTGCGGCGATGTGATATCGCCGTTTCCGATGACAGGGATCGATACCGCCTCTTTTACGCGGGCGATGGCACTCCAGTCGGCCGTTCCGGAATAGAACTGCTCCCGGGTGCGGCCGTGGATGGCTATGGCCGCGGCCCCGGCCTCCTGCGCGCGCCGGGCAAGGTCCACGATGTCCACGGGATATTTTTCAAAGCCGATGCGCATTTTTACAGTCACCGGCTTTTTCGAATGGCGGACGATGCTTTTTATGATGGCGGAAACCTTTTCGGGCTCTTTTAAAAGGGCGCTGCCCTCGCCGTTGCTGACCACCTTCGGCACGGGGCAGCCCATGTTGATGTCCAGAATGTCAAAGGGCCGGTCTTGGATAGAAGCGGCCACCTCGCCCATCAGCTCCGGCTCGTTCCCGAAAAGTTGAAGGGAAACGGGGTGCTCCCGCTCATCGATTTCCATCAGCGCTTCGGTATTTTTGTTGTGATAGGCGATGGCCTTGGCGCTGACCATCTCCATACATAAAAGCCCTGCCCCCTGCTCCTTGCAAAGGAGCCTGAAGGGCAGGTCGGTGACCCCGGCCATGGGGGCCAGGACAAAGCGGTTGGGGATCAGGACATCCCTGATCTTCCACTCCATTTTCATAACGCTCATGGATCACGACTCCTCAAAATCCTCGCCCAGGAAGAATACCTTAAAGTAGAGCTCCAGCGACTGGAGCAGCTCCTTCTTTTCTTTTTGCAGGCGCTTGATGAGGAGGGCGCTGCCGATATCGTCATACCGCCCGTCGGCCTCCAGGGCCTCGGTCCGGAAGATGAGCTCGCCTTCTTCGGTAAATTCCAGGGTAAGGATGCCTCCCACGTCCTCGGTAAAGAGAACGCACATGATCCTAAGCTCCTGCTTGATCGCCTCGGGGAGGGAGTCGAAATCCGGGTTAAAATAGTATTTCTGCTCATAGGCGTTAGCGCCGCAGAGCACAATGTTTTCTTCATCCATTTGGGGTGCTGTCCTTTCACACATAACTGTAAAGCCCGCGGACCGATACCTCGCCGCTCCGGACCAGGGAGAGGGTGCCGTCCTCTTTTTTCACGCACAGCTCTCCCAGGGGCGTGATGCCCTCGCAGATGCCCTCGTAGGGCTGCTCATGATCCAGGACCCTCACGGGCTGCCCCAGGTTGGCCAGGCGTTTTTCATAGGCTTTTTTCAGGAGGGACATATCCTCCGCCCGGCAGAAGGCTTCGTAATCGTCCTCGAAGGCCTTCATGACCCGGCAGATGACTTCCTCCCGGCTGCAGGGGCTGCCGGTCTGAAGAAACAGGGAGGTGGCTTTGTCTTCCAGCTCCTGCGGGAAGGAGGGGACATTCACATTGATGCCCACGCCTATAATAACATAGTCAATGCGGCCATCCTCCCGGACGGACATTTCGGTCAGGATGCCGCAGACCTTTTTCTTATCCAGCACCACATCGTTCGGCCACTTGATCGTGGTGAAAAAGCCCATGCCCTCCAGGGCCTGCGATACGGCAAGGCCCATGACCAGGGTCAGCATGGCGGCTTTTTCCGGTGAAAAGGCCGGCCGGAGGAGAAGGCTCATGGTAACGGCGGTGCCGGCCGGCTCGCTCCAGGTGCGGCCCAGCCTTCCCTTCCCGGCGCTCTGGTGGTCCGCGAGGCAGAGCGTGCCTTCCTTGGCGCCTTCCTTTGCCAGGGTCTTGAGCCAGTCGTTGGTCGATGTTATCTCCGCAGCAAAATGGACGGTTTTACCCGCCCATGTGCCGCGCATATTCCGATTGATCTTTTCAAGATTCATTCTGCTGCTCCTTGCCGGAGCCAAAGGCTCCGGCAGCATACGCGTTTATGGTTTCATTTCTGGTCATTCTGGCTCGCCGAGGGTAGCCACGATGACGGCCTTGATGGTGTGCATGCGGTTTTCCGCCTCGTCAAAGACTTTGGACTGCGGCCCTTCAAACACCTCGTCCGTCACCTCCATGTCGGTCAGGCCGAACTTTTCGCCCACGCTCTGGCCGATGCGGGTCTTAAGGTCGTGGAAGGCGGGCAGGCAGTGCATGAAGATGGCGTTTTCCCCGGCATTTTTCATGACATCGGCCGTCACCTTGTAGGGGGAGAGGTCGCGGATGCGCTCCGCCCAGATCTCATCCGGCTCGCCCATGGACACCCAGACATCCGTGCAGACAATGTCCGCGCCCTTTGTCCCGGCGCTTACGTCCTCCGTCAGGGTAATGCTGCCGCCGGAGATCCTGGCGTATTCTTCGCACTCTTTTACCAGCTCGCTATTGGGGAAATATTTGGCGGATGTGCAGGCGGTAAAGTGGAGGCCGAGCTTTGCGGATACCACCATCAGGGAATTGCCCGTATTGTATCGGGCGTCGCCAAGGTAGACCATCTTAAGGCCCTTAAGGTGTCCGAAGTGCTCCCTGGCGGTCAGCATGTCCGCCAGCATCTGGGTGGGATGGTATTCATTGGTCAGGCCGTTCCATACCGGGACGCCGGCATACCGGGCCAGATCTTCAACGATCTCCTGGCCGTAGCCCCGGTATTCGATGCCGTCGAACATGCGCCCCAGGACCCTGGCGGTGTCCGGGATGCTCTCCTTTTTGCCGATCTGGGAACCGGAGGGGCCAAGGTAGGTGCTTCCCATGCCAAGGTCGTGGGCGGCTATCTCAAAGGAGCACCGGGTGCGGGTGCTGTCCTTTTCAAAGATGAGGGCGATGTTTTTGCCTTTGTAATACTCGTGGAGCTCGCCCCTCTTTTTCTTTGCCTTGAGGTCCGCGGCCAGATCCAGAAGGTACAGGATCTCTTCTTCGGTGAAGTCTTTGAGGGTGAGGAAGTGCCTGCCCTTTAACGATATTTTTCCTGACGGATAACGGTTTTCGCTCATGTCTTACATTCCTTGTCTTATAAAGTTCATCCTCCTAAACAAAAGTCAGGCCCTTTTCCCGTGAAGGCTGAAGCTGCTCCAGCTTTGGAAAGGGGCCTGGCCCGTTTCATCCCCCCGTCAGGGGGGGGAGTGAAAAAATGTTTCATCGGAGGACTTCGTCAGTTTTCTGTATTCTGGGGTTCTTCTTTTATAATTTCTTTCAGGGAGGCGGCAAGGCCGGCCAGCCCCTGAAGCTCGGAGGGAATGATGATCTTTGTCGCCTTGCCGTCGGCGGCCTTTGTGAAGGCCTCCAGGCTCTTGATGGTGAGGACGGCCTGGTCGGCGCCGGCTTCGCGGATCATGCGGATGCCCTCGGCGTTGGCCTTCTGGACCTTGAGGACGGCCTCGGCCTGGCCCTCGGCTTCCTTGATCATCCGCTCCTTCTGGGCCTCGGCCCGCAGGATGGCGGCCTGCTTTTCGGCCTCGGCATCCAGGATGGCGGATTCCTTCTTGCCCTCGGCGACCAGGATGGAGGAGCGCTTCTGGCCTTCGGCGATGAGGATGGCCTCGCGGCGTTCGCGCTCGGCCTTCATCTGCTTCTCCATGGCGTCCCGGATGGCCGTGGGCGGGATGATGTTCTTGAGCTCCACGCGGTTGACCTTAATGCCCCAGGGGTCCGTGGCCACGTCGATGGAGGCTCTCATGCGGGTGTTGATGACCTCGCGCGAGGTCAGCGTCTCGTCGAGCTCCATATCGCCGATGATATTTCGGAGCGTCGTGGCGGACAGGTTTTCAATGGCCATGATGGGATTTTCCACACCATAGGCGAACAGCTTGGCGTCCGTGATCTGGAAAAAGATGACGGTGTCGATCTGCATGGTGACGTTATCCTTGGTGATAACGGGCTGGGGCGGGAAATCCACCACCTGCTCCTTTAAGTTGACCCTCCGGGCGATCCGCTCGATAAAGGGCAGCTTAAAGTGGATGCCGCTGCCCCAGGTGGCCTGGTAGGAGCCCAGGCGCTCGATGACTACGGCGTAGGCCTGCGGAACGATCTTGACGCAGGACGAGAGCAGAATAACCGCGACGATAATAATGACAGCCAAGAAAACAAGGCCGGTGAATCCTTCCATAGTTAATCCTCTCATAGTACCTCCTTTACTTTCCGTCCTCCCTGACGATAAGGTGATTGCCCTGTACGCCAAGGACAATGACCGTGCTGCCCTTTTTTACGAGCGCCCCTTCATCCTGTGTCCGGGCGTTCCACTCGATGTCCCCTAAGCGGACCCGGCCTGTCTGGGCCCGGGTATCGATGTCCTCGATGACGAGGCCGCTCTTTCCGGCAAGGCGCTCCACGTTGGTGGGAAGCCTGTCCTTTTTCATGAGCTTCATGGCCGCCGGGCGGGTGAAGATGTAGAGGAGCACAGACACGGCAAAAAATGTGACCAGCTGCCACAAAATGCCGGCTCCCGCAAGGGCGCAGAACGCCGCCGCCAGGGACCCGATGGCGAACCAGATCGTAAAAAGGCCGGATGTCATGCCTTCGACAATGAGTAACGCAGCCATAAGGCTGAGCCAGATGATAGCAGCCATAGATCATCCCCCCCTTCTTAAGGTGGCAAGACCGCTGATACTCTTTCTCTTTCTGATATGTCCCGGTTACGCGTGGTGTCTCTGGCGGCTGGCTTCGTACATGAGGATGCCGGCGGCCATGGCCGCGTTCAGCGATTCCACATGGCCGGACATCGGGATGCGGATGAGACTGTCCGCCAGGCGGGAGGCCCGCTCCGACAGGCCGTTTCCCTCGTTTCCGATGAGGAAGGCGGCCGGCTTCCGGTAATCCTCTTCATCGTATGAGTGCTTTCCGTCCAGGTGGGCGGCAAACATGCCGATCCCTTCGCGGCAAAGGAGGGAAGCGCATGCCTCGATACCCTCAAGGTACAGGTAAGGCACACGGTAGATGGAGCCCATGGTCGAGCGGACGGTCTTTGGGGCCGTCACGTCGGCGCAGCCCCGGGTCAGGAGAATGCCGCTCGCCCCGGCGGCCTCGGCCGTCCGGAAGATGGTTCCCACATTTCCGGGGTCCTGGACATCTTCCAGCACGGCCAGGAGAGGCGATGCGCTTTCCCCGCCAAAAATGTCCTTTTCTTCCCAGAAGGGGAGCTTGAGCAGGGTCACAAGGCCCTGGGGCGTCTGGGTATCGCTCATTTTCGCGGCCGCCTCGGGCGAGACGGTCTCCCAGGGATAACCCTTATCCCGGCAGCAGGCGATGGCGTCGCCGGCCAGGCGGCAGTCCTCGCTGACGTAAACCTTCTGAACCCAGGAAGGCGGGGCTTCCTGGAACATTTTAAAGCCTTCCACGGCGAAGAGCCCCTGGCTTTTCCGCTCCCGGGCTTTCTGGTTCAGCAGGGCGATGTTTTTAACCTGCGGGTTCGATGCGCTTGTGATCATATCAGTTTTTCTTGTAATTGTGGGACAGGGAATTGCAGACCTCCCACATGTATTCGGATACGCTCTTCTTCATGGCAAGGGCCTCGTTGATGTCAAAGTCCTTAAACTCGCCGTGGCTGTAGCCGACCACACGGCAGGAAGCGCCGGCCACCAGGAGGTCCACCGCCAGGGCGCCCATCATGGAGGCGTAGACCCTGTCCTTACAGGTGGGGCTGCCGCCGCGCTGCATGTGGCCAAGGATGGTGGCGCGGGTCTCGATGCCGGTCGCCGCCTCGATACGCTTGGCCATGGCCTCGGAATGGCCGATGCCCTCGGCGTTGACGATGATGTGGTGCTTTTTGCCCTTCTTGCGGTTTTCGATGATGCTGTTGATGAGGCGCTGCTCGTCATAGTCATACTTTTCGGGGAGCAAAACATCCTCCGCGCCGTTGGCGATGCCGCACCACAGGGCCAGGTAGCCGGCATGGCGGCCCATGACCTCGATAATGCTGCATCTCTCGTGGGAGGTGCTGGTATCCCTGACCTTGTCGATGGCTTCCATGGCGGTATTGACAGCCGTGTCAAAGCCGATGGTATATTCCGTGCAGGCGATGTCCAGGTCTATGGTGCCGGGAATGCCGATGGTGTTGATGCCAAGGTTAGCCAGCTTCTGGGCGCCGGCAAAGGAGCCGTCGCCGCCGATGACCACCAGGCCTTCGATGCCGTGCTTGCGGCAGATCTCGGCCCCGCGCTTCTGGCCGTCCTCGGTCCTAAATTCGGCGCAGCGGGCCGTGTAGAGGACGGTGCCGCCCCGCTGGATGGTGTCCGAAACGTCCTTGCCGGTCATGTCAATGATCTCTTCGTTCAGAAGGCCGCTGTAGCCCTTGTAAATGCCCTTGACATTGAGCCCGCAGCTGATGCCCCTGCGGACGACCGCCCGAATAGCCGCATTCATGCCCGGGGCGTCTCCGCCGCTGGTCAATACGCCAATGGTCTTAATTTTTTTGTCTGCCATAGTTGTTTCCTCCTCCGTATCATAAAGTGGCTATCCCTGTTTCCGGTGCCTGTCCGGCAAAGATCCTTTACTCATATCCGCGGCTGCTGCCGGCGGAATCTTTGATGTTTATAGTTTATAGTATTTCTACAAGTTTTTCAATACTCTTTGGACGATTTTCACATTGTCCTCGCCGTATCTGGCCGCCAGGCCGCCAAGCCATCCGTCATGGATGGCGACGGCCCGGGAGGGCGGGAGCTTTTTCACGGCGCGCACGTCCGCCAGGTAGATGACCACCGTATCCTGCCCCGGAGAGGCGGCCAGATCCCTCATAAGCTCATCCGCGTGCCTGTCGTAATCCGCCTTATCGGCAAACTTGAACCACAGCTCCCTGGGCACGTCCTCAAAGGCGCGCGCCTTTTCCAGGATGAGCTTGCTGGCCTTGTCCTCTTCCGCGGAGACGCGGCCCTCGATATAGACCCTCCGGTCCTCGCCAAGGAGCTCCTTGTATTTCTCGTAATCCCTGGGAAAGACCACGACCTCGACCGTCCCCACCAGGTCCTCCAGCGTCACAAAGGCCATGATCTGGTTCTTCTTGGTGAACTTTATGGTCTGCTCCGTGACCATGCCGCCGACGATGGCCTTCTGGCCGTCCTTTACCCGGGTGCTGCCCGTCTCCTCATCCCACAGAAAGTCGCTCGTCCTGGCCGTGATAGTCTTCTCCATGGCCTCCCGGTAGCTTTCCAGGGGATGGCCGCTTATGTATATGCCAAGAACTTCCTTTTCCATGGCAAGGCGCTCTTCCGCCTCATAGTCCGGGATATCGGGGAAGCGGATCTCAAAATCGCGCCTCTCCTCCCCGGACATCAGGTCGAAAAGGCTCATCTGCCCGGCGATATCGTTTTTGCGGCTCTGGCCCTCCTGGTCCATGATGCCGGCGTAGACCGCCATTTTCTGGCGCCGGCTCCCGGGCAGGCTGTCCAGGGCCCCGGCCTTTATAAAGTTTTCCACGGCCCGCTTGTTGATGATGCCGTGTGTCCGGCTGATGAAATCTTCCAGCGTGGCGAAGGAGCCGCCCTTTTCCCGCTCGCCGACTATCCCTTCGATGACCGGACGCCCCACGTTTTTAATGGCGGACAGGCCGTAGCGGATGGCGCCGTCTTCCGTGGAAAAGCCGTAAAGGCCGGTGTTGATGTCCGGCGGCAGAAGGCGGATGCCCATCTGGCGGCAGACCTGGATATATTCGGCGACCTTGCTCGCCACATCGATAACGGAGGTCATAAGCGCGGCCATGTATTCCACGGGATAGTAATACTTAAGATACGCCGTCTGATAGGAAACGACCGCGTAAGCCGCCGCGTGGGACTTATTAAAGGCATATTTGGCAAAATCGGTCATCTCGTCGTAGATCTTGTTGGCGATGTTTTCCGGGATGCCGTTGCCCACACACCCGGGAACGCCCTTTTCGGGGTCCCCGTACACAAAAAACTGCCGTTCCGAGGCCATGACGCTGGCCTTTTTCTTCGACATGGCGCGGCGTAAGAGGTCGCTTCGCCCCAGCGTGTAGCCCGCCAGGCGCTGGACGATCTGCATGACCTGCTCCTGGTAGACGATGCACCCGTAGGTGGGGGCCAGGATGGGCTCCAGCTCCGGCGTGTCGTAGCGTATGGTGTCGGGGCGGTTTTTGCCGCGGATGTACTGGGGGATGAAGTCCATGGGGCCGGGGCGGTACAGGGAGATGCCGGCGATAACGTCCTCCAGGGAGCCCGGGCGAAGCTCCTTCATAAAGCTTTTCATCCCGGCGCTTTCAAGCTGGAACACGCCGTCCGTCTTTCCGGTGCCGAGGGAGGCAAAGACCGCCGGGTCGTTGTAATCGATGGCCGACATATCCAGCTCCCTCCCCGTGTCCCTTTGCACCAGGGCGACAGCGTCCCGTATGACTGTCAGGGTGCGGAGGCCCAGGAAATCCATCTTGAGAAGCCCAAGCTCCTCAAGTGTGGTCATGGTAAACTGGGTCGTGATGGAACCGTCCTGGGCGCGGGAGAGGGGAACATATTCGTCCACGGCCTTCTGGCTGATGACGACCCCGGCCGCGTGCATGGAGGTATGGCGGGGAAGCCCTTCCAGGCGCCGGCCCATGTCGATCAGGCGGCGGATATCCTCCTGCTCGTCGTAGGCTTTTTTCAGCTCCGGGTTCATGACCAGGGCTTTGTCGATGGTGATATTAAGCTCCTGGGGGATCATCTTGGCAATGGCGTCCACCCGGGCGTAGGGCATGTCAAGGACCCGGCCCACATCCCGGAGGACGCCCCGGGCCGCCAGCGTTCCGAAGGTGACGATCTGGGCCACCCGGTCCTTGCCGTACTTTCGGACCACGTAGTCGATGACCTCCTGGCGCCTCTCGAAGCAGAAATCCACGTCGATATCCGGCATGGACACGCGCTCGGGGTTCAGGAAGCGCTCGAAAAGGAGGTCGTAGCGGATGGGGTCCAGCTGAGTAATGTCAAGGGTGTAGGCCACCAGGGAGCCGGCGGCGCTGCCCCTTCCCGGGCCCACCATGATGCCGTTTTCCCTGGCATAGTGGATAAAGTCCCAGACGATAAGGAAGTAATCCACATAGCCCATGTTTTTGATGGTATTTAATTCGTAGTCAAGGCGCTCTTCCAGCGCCTTCGTGACCGGGCTATAGCGCTCATGAAGGCCCTCCCGGCAGAGCTTGTTCAGATATTCCCAGGCGGTCAGGCCGTCGGGCACATCGAAGCGGGGAAGCTTTGTCACGCCAAACTCGATATCCACATGGCACCGGTCGGCGATCTTCTGGGTATTTTCCAGGGCTTCCGGGGCGTAGGGAAAGAGGGCGGCCATCTCCTCCGGCGACTTGACATAATACTGCCCGCCCTCATATCTCAGCCGGTTTTCATCCGAGAGCTTTTTCCCGGTCTGGAGGCAGAGCAGGATATCGTGGGGCTCGGCGTCCGTATCGCGGGTGTAGTGGACATCGTTGGTCGCCACAAGCTCGATGCCGGTCTCATTGTGAAGGCGCAGGAGCTGCGAATTGACCAGCTTCTGATCCGGGATGCCATGGTCCTGCAGTTCCAGGAAGAAGTTTCCTTTGCCGAAGATGCCCTCATAACGGAGGGCGGCCGCCTTGGCCTCCTCGTACATGTTCCGCCGGAGGAGCCTGGCCACTTCTCCGGCCAGGCAGGCGCTGAGGGCTATGATGCCTTCGTGATAGCGCATAAGCGTCTCCATGTCTACCCTGGGCTTATAGTAAAAGCCTTCGACAAAGCCGATGGAGACGATCTTCATCAGGTTATTATAGCCGGTATTGTTTTCGGCCAGGAGGACCAGGTGGTAGTAGCGCTCATCCCCGCCTCCGGCCTCACGCTCGAACCGGGAACCGGGGGAGACATAAACCTCGCATCCCAGGACAGGATTAATACCAGCTTCACGGGCCGCCTTGTAAAAATCGATGACGCCGTACATGACCCCGTGGTCCGTGATAGCCGCGCTGTCCATCCCCAGCTCCTTAACGCGGGCGACATATTCTTTTATCTTGTTTGAACCGTCAAGAAGGCTGTATTCCGTGTGTACGTGAAGATGTACAAAGGGCAAGAGTATCACCTCCCAATAGGACTAGAGAATTATTTTTTATAGATGTGCCCGTCTCGTATTTCGGCTTTGCCTTCCTTCATGAGATGGCCTACGGCCCGCTTGAAAGCGTTTTTGCTGAGTCCAAGCTCGGCGGCTATGACTTCGGGAGCGGCTTTGTCGTCGAAGGGGAGCATGCCCCCGCATCTCTCAAGAGCTTTGAGGACGATCTCTCCATCGGCATGGAGCTGGATATAAGCTTTCTGGCGCCCTGTGACGGTGAGCTTGCCGTCCTCCTTGACATCCGTCACGCGCAGCGGGATGACGCTCCCAATGGCGTATTCTCCCTGGGCTTCACGGGCGGGAATGAGGGCGGAGAAGCGGTCGTCGACCGCCACAAAAACTCCGAAGCGCTCGCTCCGCTCGTAGACGCGCCCACGGACCTCGTCGCCCACCACGTAGGGGGAGCGCTTCTGCAGGTAGTGGTAAACCTTCATAGTGGCGCACAGCCGCTGGCTCTTGTCGAGGTAGAGGGCGCACAGGACCTCGTCGCCGGGTTTTACCTTA
Organism: uncultured Blautia sp.; assembly: GCA_946545475.1. GTDB lineage: Bacteria > Bacillota > Clostridia > Lachnospirales > Lachnospiraceae > Blautia_A. Next base: position 1,028 of record CAMNNO010000069.1, on the reverse strand, counting down.
ACGGTCTGCTCATGGTAGGGAAGCAGAAGGTCTTTTTCCAGCCCCCAGGAAAGGAATGCCCCTATCCGGTTGACCTCCTTGACCTTGAGGACGGCGGTCCGGCCGAGGGTGATATCGGGGCGGTTTGTGGTGGCGATGGGGCGGTCCTTGGAATCCTTGTAGACGAACACCTCGATGGCATCCCCCTCATGGCTTCCCTCCGGCACCTGGCTTTTGGGGAGGAGGATGCGCTCCTCGGCCCCGGCGTCCATTTTCTCCGCCAGGTAGACGCCAAAATCGACCTCGCGGGCGATGAGCAGCTTTTGCATGGTTCCTATTTCGATCATATCTTTTGTTCTCCTGTTTCTGTTATACTCGCGGCCGCAGAAAATGCGATACCTTACTTCCAGGCCATTTCGAGCTTTCTTTTTGACTTGACACAATCTGCGAGATACAGATTGATCAACGTCTGATACGGAATGCCGGTTTCCTGGGCTTCTCCTTTGAAATATTCGATAATCGAAGGAGCAATCTTGATCGTAACCTGCTTCTTTAATTCTTTTGCATAAGGATTGGGCCTCGGATTCAATTTGTCAATATCATATTCCTCTAACATATCGTTCTTCCTCCTTTCTCGTCGCCTGTCTGGCAGAAATGATCCGGATCACGGTATCGGATTCCCTGTAACAATGGCAGACAATACAAAGCCTTGCCGTCTCGCTCATCCCCAGCAGCAGGAATCTGTCTTCATCAATAGAATGAACAGGATCGTCAAACAAAATAGCTCTGTCATCAAAAAAACGGTGCTGGCTTCTTCAAAAGTGATGCCATGTTTTTCCTGATTGATCCTGTTCTTATTTTCGTCCCAGTCAAAATAAACCAAACGATCACCCCTTGTATATTCATAGAGTAATTATACTATATTTATCTTTTCGTGTCTATAGCCGGATTCTCCGCATTACAGATTCGTTTTCTGCCTGTTTTATATTTATAGTTATAAGAATCCGCCAGAAAACCCACGTACCCTTGGGTCGTGGGATGAATGGCGG
>CAMNNO010000068.1 GCA_946545475.1 uncultured Blautia sp. | reverse complement strand
CACAGGCAAGCCTGTGGGTTTCCGCCTATATCAATCGGAAAGATGATTTATGACGGAAGTCTCTGGCCATCTTTGCCTGGCATCGCCCTATGGCTTTTCCTGCTATGGGCCAACGGCATATTCTACTCCTTTGCCGCTGCCATGCAGCATCTTCCCCAAGCGGATATTCAGGAAAAGGCCGATGAGGGGGATGAGGCCTCCATACGCCTTCTCGCCCTGCAGAAAAAGCCTCTCCGGTATGTGAATGCCATCCCCCTTCTGGCCATCGCCACGGGGCTATACACCGGAGCCACGATACTGCCTCCCCTCGCCCACATTTTCCGGGAATATCTGCCCGGAACGGTTTTAAGCGTGCTCCTCGCGCTGCTCCTCATTTTCCTTATCGTTTCCGCCGGCATCCTTTCCTTCCGAAGGGTGGGCACCTTCTTTCCGGAAAAGACGGCTTTCCGGTATCTGAAAGCCGTCATGGCCATCTCCTCCATCCTGTACCCGGCCGTTTACCTGGCAACCTTCGCCTCGCGGCTGTTTGCCCGCCTGTTTGGCGTTGAGATCGGGAAGGAATCTGATCCGGTCACGGAGGAAGAGATCATCTCCATGGTGGATGAGGCCCACGAAAAAGGCATCATTGAGGAGAACGAAGCGGAGATGATCCAGAACATCATCACCTTTAACGAGACCAGCGCCGGGGATATCATGACCCACCGCAAAAACATCATCGCCATACAGGAGGACCTCTCTCTCCAGCAGGTGGTCGACTTTATGCTGGAGGAAGGCAATTCCCGCTATCCGGTATATCGGGACGGGCTGGACAACATCACCGGCGTCATCCACTACAAGGATGCCCTGAAATACTACACCAGGACCCCCGCCGCCCGCTCCCGCTGCCTTACGGATATCCCGAACCTTGTCCGGCAGGCCGTCTGCATCCCGGAGACCCGCGGCATTGGCGCCCTTTTCCATACCATGCAGAAGGAAAAGGTCCATCTGGCCGTGGTCATCGACGAATACGGCCAGACCGCCGGCATTGTGACCATGGAGGACATCCTGGAGGAGATCGTCGGCGACATCCTTGACGAGTATGACGACGACGCGGAGACGCTGTTCCGCAAGCAGAAGGACCAGTCCATGGTCATCGACGCCCTGGCCCATCTGTCGGACATCGAGGAAGGGCTTGGCATCCGCTTTAAGGACTCGGAATTTGAGACCTTGAATGGCGTCCTCACATCTATCCTGGGGCATATCCCCACGGAGAAGGATGTGGACAAAGAGATTGAGACCAACGGCTACCGGTTCCGCATCCTGTCGATCGGGAACAAGACGATCGGCAAGGTCCGGGCCGAAAAACTGCCGGCTCCATAATCATACAGCATTTGTTCAAAGCAGCATCTGTCCAAAAGCAATAACATCTGTCCAAAAATAAGGAGGAACTATATGTCAGGACATTCGAAATTTGCCAATATCAAGCACAAAAAGGAAAAGAACGACGCCAAGAAGGGCAAGATCTTCACCGTCATCGGCCGTGAGATCGTTATGGCCGTGAAGGCGGGCGGCCCGGACCCCAACAATAACAGCAAGCTCCGCGACGTTATTGCCAAGGCCAAGGCCAACAACATGCCCAACGATACCATCGACCGCGGCATCAAGAAGGCTGCCGGCTCCGACAACGCGGACACCTACGAGAGGGCTGTCTATGAAGGCTACGGGCCCAGCGGCGTGGCTATCATCGTGGAGACCCTGACGGACAACAAAAACCGTACCGCCGGAAACGTGCGCAATGCCTTCACCAAGGGCAACGGCAACGTCGGCACTCCGGGCTGCGTTTCCTTTATGTTTGACCAGAAAGGGCAGATCCTGATCGACAAGGAAGAATGCGACATGAGCGCCGATGAGCTGATGATGATCGCCCTGGACGCGGGAGCCGAGGATTTCAGCGATGAGGATGACAGCTTTGAGGTCCTGACCGCCCCCGACGATTTCAGCGCCGTCCGCGAAGCTCTTGAGGCCGCCGGCGTTCCCCTTCTGGAGGCCCAGGTAGCCATGATTCCCCAGACTTATGTGGAGCTTACCGACGAGAAAGCCATCAAGGATCTTCAAAAGACCCTGGATCTTCTCGATGATGACGACGATGTCACTGATGTGTGGCATAACTGGGACGAGTGATCCCTATACCAGAAGTCCTTAGTACTTCTACATATACCGCGGCACAAAATTAAAAAGTGTTATTTTATCGTGTTCGCGAGTATAAATGCCGCAGAGCCGGCATCAGGCATGGTAAGAGGAGGAATTAGCAGCATGTATAAAATTGTGAAGGCGATACAGCTTTCAAATGATATTTACGAGATGGACGTGGAAGCTCCCCGTGTAGCCAGGCGATGCCTTCCCGGGCAGTTTATTATCGTTAAGGTCGGCGAAGAGTGCGAACGCATCCCCCTGACCATCTGCGACTACAACGCTGAAAAAGGTACCGTTACGGTCATTTTCCAGGTCGTTGGGGCGTCAACGGAAAAAATGCGCTTCCTGAAAGAGGGCGATCATTTTGAGGACTTTGTCGGTCCTCTCGGCCGTCCTTCCGAGCTGACAGGCCTGTCAGAGGAAGAGCTTTCCGGAAAGAAGATCCTGTTCGTTGCCGGCGGCATCGGAGCCGCCCCCGTGTATCCGCAGGCCAGGTGGCTTCATGAACACGGCGTTTTGGCCGATACCATCCTGGGCTCCCGCACAAAGGACCTTATGATCCTGGAGGATGCCCTCCGTGAGGTTTCCCATGTCCATATCGTCACGGATGACGGTTCCTACGGCGACAAGGGCCGTGTGACCGATATCATCCACAAGCTGGTCGTTGACGAAGGCCGGCATTTTGATCTTTGCATTGCCATCGGACCCATGATCATGATGAAGTTTGTCTGCAGCCTCACCAAAGAACTGCAGATCCCCACGGTCGTCAGCATGAACCCCATCATGGTGGATGGGACCGGCATGTGCGGCGCCTGCCGCGTCATGGTGGGCGGCGAGGTTAAGTTTGCCTGCGTGGATGGCCCGGAATTTGACGGCCATCTGGTGGACTTCGACCTGGCTATGCAGAGGGTGACATTATATAAGACAGAAGAAGGCCGTGCCCTGTTAAAGCTCCGTGAGGGCGAAACGCACCACGGCGGCTGCGGAAACTGCGGAGGTGAAAACTGATGGCTGATGTCATGAAAAAAATACCGGTAAGGGAGCAGGACCCCCATGTCCGCGCCCACAATTTCGACGAAGTCTGCCTGGGATACGATAAAGAACAGGCCATGGAGGAAGCCTCCCGCTGTCTGAACTGCAAAAACGCGCGCTGCATCACCGGCTGCCCGGTATCCATAAATATCCCCGCTTTCATCCATGAAGTAAAAGAAGGGAATTTTGCCGAGGCTTACCAGATCATCTCGCTTTCCAGCTCCCTTCCGGCCATCTGCGGGCGGGTATGTCCCCAGGAGAGCCAGTGCGAAGGCCCGTGCGTGCGCGGCGTCAAGGGCGAGAGCATTTCCATCGGCAAGCTGGAACGCTTTGTGGCGGACTGGGCCAGGGAAAACGGCATAAAGCCCGCGCCTCCGGCCGAGAAGAACGGCCACAAGGTAGCCATTATCGGCGCCGGCCCGTCCGGCCTTACCTGCGCCGGCGACCTTGCCCGCCTGGGGTACGATGTGACGATATTTGAGGCCCTTCATAAGGCCGGCGGCGTTCTTGTCTACGGTATCCCGGAGTTCCGTCTTCCCAAGGAAAAGGTCGTGGCCGCCGAGGTCGAGAATGTCAAGGGCCTTGGCGTTAAGATCGAGACCGATGTGGTCGTCGGCAAGGCCGTGACGATCGACGAGCTTCTGAACGACGAAGGCTATGAAGCGGTCTTCATCGGCTCCGGCGCCGGTCTTCCCATGTTTATGGGCATTCCCGGAGAGCAGGCTAACGGTGTCTTTTCCGCCAACGAATATCTGACCCGCAACAACCTGATGCAGGCTTTCCGCGATGACTATGATACCCCCATTTTCCGGGGCAAAAAGGTCGTGGTCGTCGGCGGCGGCAATGTCGCCATGGACGCGGCCAGGACGGCCCTCCGGCTCGGCGCCGACACGCATATCGTTTACCGCCGCTCCGAGGCGGAGCTTCCCGCCAGGCAGGAGGAGGTCCATCACGCCAGGGAGGAGGGCGTTGTCTTCCATATGCTCTGCAATCCGGTGGAGATCCTGACGGATGAGAGATCCTATGTGCGAGGCATAAGATGTATCCGCATGGAACTTGGCGAGCCGGACGCTTCCGGACGCCGCCGCCCGGTAGAGATTCCCGGCAGCGAGTTCGAGATCGAAGCGGACACCGTGATCATGGCCCTCGGCACCACGCCGAACCCGCTCATTGCCTCCACGACCATCGGCCTGGACACCAACAGGCGCAAGTGCATCATTGCCGATGAGACCACCGGCAGCACCTCCAAGGAGGCTGTTTTCGCCGGCGGCGATGCCGTTACCGGCGCAGCAACCGTCATCCTCGCCATGGGCGCCGGCAAGGCCGCGGCCAAAGGCATTGACGACTTTATCAAAGCGAGATCTGCGCGCTAAGCGGAATAGTCCGGGGAAGAAATGGGGACGGTTCTTTTTTCTTACAAATCACAAGAAAAAAGAACCGTCCCCATTTCCTCCCTTATTTTTATTCGTTTCCCATATACCATATTTGAAAAAGATGTGTTATAATAAAAATGTTACTTTTAGCCAGCCGGCCCATCCTGCCTTTTTGCAGAAGCCGGAATAATAAGGGGAGCTGCCTGGCAGTTCCTGAGAAAAGAGCCTGCCATGCCTTTTTTATACGCGGTTTTAATGGGAGCCCTTGAGGGCCTTACGGAATTTCTCCCGATCAGCAGCTTTGGCCAGATCGTCTTCTTTGAACAGTTCTTTGGCATCACGCCGGAACCGGCCATGTTTTTTGAAGCCCTTTTGCACCTTGGCACACTAGCCGGCCTCATCGCCGTGTTTTACAAGGACCTTGGGCGCCTGCTCGGCGACAGCTTTGACATGCTTATGGAAGCCATCAACAACCTGGTCATCTATTTCCATAACCGGCGGACCGGGGAATCCTTTCCCTACCGGCGGGTCATAAAAACCGTTCACCGGAAATTTACCGCCATGCAGCTGGTCACCATGATCCCCTCTTTCCTGATCGGCTTTTCTGCCCGGCGCCTGGTATATCTGTCAAAAGTCTCCCTGGTTGCTCCGGGATTCTTTCTACTCATCAACGGCATTTTTCTTCTTGTCATCGATGTCAGCCGGGCTGGAGGCATCCGCAACCCCAAGACGGCCCGCTATGATTCCGCCATGTGGATTGGCATCTGCCAGGGGCTGTGCGTCTTTCCGGGGCTTTCCCGCCTGGGCTTTACCATGGGCGCGGCGCTTTTATGCTCCTACAGGCGGAAATCCGCTCTCAAGTATTCCCTGATCGCCGCCTTTCCGGCTATATTGGGAGCTTTTATCTGCGAGCTTCCGGCGGCCTTCTCGTCTTCCCTGACATCGACCGATGTATGGATCTACATAGCCGGCATGGTAACGGCTGCTTTAGTCTCATATTTTACCATCCGAATAGCGATCAAGATTACGTTAAACCTGAAATTCCGGGTCTTTGCCCTTTACAGCTTTATTCTGGGATGTATCTTCCTGGTCAGGAACCTGGGCTGACCCCTTCCGGTTTTTCGCGCCTGATACGCACGAATCAAAGGAGTTTTTCATGGCAACTTCGTCAAACGACAATTCAAAAAACAGCACAAAGACCACCCGGGGGCCGCTTCCGCCATTTGAGTCCTTCAATAACCGCTCCGAAAACAGAAGCCGGGAGGCTTCTTCCGACAGGCAGAGAAGCTCCGGGCGCCGGACGGATAGCGGTACGCGTTCCGGTTCCGGAAACCGGGCCTCCTCTGCAAGACAATCCTCATCCGAAAGACAAGCCTCATCCGGGAGAGCGCCATCCTCCAGAACGGCCGGCTCCAGAAGCTCCGGGTCGCGTTCCGCATCATCCCCCCGTTCATCCTCGGGAAGCCGCGCTGTCTCCCGTTCCTCCTCCGGCAGCCGCCAGCGGACATTGTCCCGGCCCGCGCAGCGCTCATCCGCGCGCCGTTCCCGCGATGAAAGCCTTGTTACCGATGTCATCCTGGTTGTGACCATTATCTTTGCCGTTGTCATGCTGCTGTGCGCCCTCGGCGTCGGCGGCGAGTTCACGGCGCCGCTCCGGTCAGCCTTTTTCGGATTTATGGGACTTCTCTCTTATCTGTTCCCCTTTATCCTTGTCATCGGAATGCTGTTCCTTCTGTCTAATTATGCCAATCCCCTGGCCTATAAAAAGCTGCTGGCGGTCCTCCTTATGCTTGCCAACATCTGTGCCCTTCTTGAGCTGTTCACATCGGGGTATCACCAGGGAAAGCTGCCCTCCGAATATTATGCGGACAGCGCGGAATATTTCAGCGGCGGCGGCATTGTCGGGGGAAGCCTTATTTTCTCCCTGTCCGAGGCTTTCGGATATGTTGGCTGCATTATCCTTATGATCCTGGTCATGGCCTTCTGCCTGGCCGTGATCCTGAACAATTCCGCCTTTAACATCCTGTTTAAGATCGGCGACCGGATCGCCGATGCCACCGATGCCGCTCATGCGCGCTATATGGAAAACGCGCCGGAGCGCGAGAGGAAGAAGCAGGAGAGGCTTGAGCGCCGCGAAGCCCTTAAGGAAGAAAGGCGCAAGGCCCGCGAGGCGGAAGAAGCGCTCCTGGCCGATGAGGCCGACTGGGATGAGGACGAGGACGATGGCGACTCTCTCTTGCCGCCGAAAAAGAAAAAAGCTCCCCGCTCCAGGAAATCGCTTTTCGGCGGGCGCTCCCTTGGCGATGACACCCTGGAGCCTTCCAGCGATGATCCCTACAGCGATATTTCCGACAACAATATCTCTGACAACAAGGCTTCCGACAACCATATTCTTGACAACAATATTTTTGAGAACGAGGATCTGTTTCGCCCCGATGAGCCGGAAGCCTCCGGCCGCTCAAAGCGGCCCGAGCCGGACAGTGAAGGTACCGGAGCCTTTAGGCCCCGCTCCATCAAAAAAGGACCTTCGGAGCACGTCGACGAGGAGGCCGTGGACTTCCTGGATGACCTGCTGAAGGAAAGCCCGGACGGCCATCTTCTGAATGACGTGGATGCCGGCGATGTGGAAGATATAGAAGATATGGATGAGCTGGACGATATCTCTTCCCACGGCGGTATCGGCGGCTTCCTCAAGGATAAATTCCGGGGCAGGACAAAGCCCAGGCAGCCGAGGGAGCGGCCGCCAAGAAGGCCTCTCTCCGGCCGGACAGACGATGATTACCCGGATGACGATGACGACCTGGATGACGATGATGACCTGGAATCACAGAAGCCTTCCATGAAACGGGCCTCCGCGGGAAATCGTTCCAGTAAAAATGCTTCTAAAAATGCTTTCCCCCGCAGCACGGACAGCCGTGCTGCCGCGCAGGGGAGCGCCAGGGCTCTGGCCGCGGCCTATACCTCCTACACCTATCCACCCACAAGCCTTTTAAACCGTCAGAAGCAGTCCCGGGGCGATTCCGATGCCTCTGTCCAGAATACGGCCAGAAGGCTCCAGGCTACCCTGGACAATTTTGGCGTCAGCGCCAAGGTGATCGATGTGGTCAAGGGTCCGTCGGTAACCCGCTTTGACCTCCAGCCCGACATGGGCGTCAAGGTGAGTAAGATCCTTGGGCTTTCGGAGGATATCAAGCTTAACCTGGCAACCCCGAACATCCGTTTTCAGTCCCCGATCCCCGGCAAGGCCGCCGTCGGCATCGAGGTGCCCAACAAGGAGCGCCAGGTCGTGGGCCTTCGAGAGCTTCTGGAAAGCCATGAGTTCCAGCAAGCCTCCTCCCGGGTCAGCTTCGCCCTGGGCATTGACCTTTCGGGAAAGATCATCGTGACGGATATCGAAAAGATGCCGCACCTGCTCATCGCCGGTTCCACGGGCTCGGGCAAGTCCGTCTGCATCAATACGATCATTGTCAGTATGCTGTATAAAGCCTCGCCGGATGAGGTCAAAATGATCATGATCGACCCCAAGGTCGTGGAGCTTAGCGTCTATAACGGCATTCCCCATCTCCTCATCCCCGTGGTCACGGACCCGAAAAAAGCCGCAGGCGCCCTTAAGTGGGCCGTTAACGAGATGGAGAACCGGTATAATACATTTTCCGAATACCATGCCCGAAATCTTGACGAGTATAACCGCAAGATCGCAGCCATGCCCGCCTCGGAAGGCGCACCGGAGCGGATGCCCCAGATCGTGGTCATCGTTGACGAGCTGGCGGACCTCATGATGGTCGCCTCCAACGAAGTGGAAGCCTCCATACAGAGGCTCACGCAGAAGGCCCGGGCGGCGGGCATCCATCTGATCATCGCGACCCAGAGGCCTTCGGTAAACGTTCTGACCGGCGTTATCAAGGCAAACATGCCCTCCCGTATCGCTTTTGCCGTAACCTCCGGCGTGGATTCCAGGACTATCCTGGACATGAACGGGGCGGAGAGGCTCCTGGGCAAGGGCGATATGCTGTTCCATCCCCAGAGCCTTCCGGCTCCCGTGCGTATCCAGGGCGCCCTGGTCACGGACGATGAGGTCAGCAGCGTTGTGGAATATGTCTCAAACCGGAATCCCCATACCGGATATGATTCGTCTATCGAGATGCAGCTTGTCGAGACGGACAGTGCCTCCGGCGCTCCGGGCGGCGGGAATGAGCGCGATCCTTTCTTTGCCGAAGCCGGACGCATGATCATCGAGAAGGATAAGGCTACCTGCGGCTTCCTGCAGCGCATGTTCCAGGTCGGCTTCAACCGGGCCCACCGGATCATGGATCAGCTTGAGGAGGCCGGCGTTGTCGGCCCGGATGCCGGCAAAAAGCCCCGGGATGTGAGAATGTCCCTGGAACAGTTTGAAAACTATCTGGAGGATCACGGCTGATCAAAAGGCTGATTGAGAAGGGGGACGCTTTTATGCTATGCCCGAAATGCCAAAGGGAGGTTCCTCCTGGCACTATCTTTTGTCCCTATTGTATGACCGAGATCCCATGGGTCAAGGAATTTGATTCCGTGGAGATCCTGACCCGCAAAAAGAAAGCAGAAGAGGACAGAAAAGAAAAGGAAGATGACCATTCCGAGGAAAACCGGCCTTTGCCTTTTGACTCGGAATATCCCGGGCTTGACCATTTTGAGGTCATCAGAAAGCTTTTGAAGCGGAAATGGCTGGTCTTTTATCTTGTGATGGGAATTGTCTGCGTCTTTCTGATTTACAGCAGAAGCCACAGCTTTTCCGCCCTCTATGAGAAATCGGGAGACTATCTTTACCGCCAGGAGTTTGGAGAAGCCATTAATTATATCCAGCAGGCGCTTGAGATCGAGCCCCACAGCGTGGAAGCCAATATCCGCCTGGCGGATATCCTGGACCAGCAGGGGCAGTGGGAGGACGCCCTGCTGGTGCTCCGGCCCATGCTTAAGGCATCGCCGGGCAATGCGTCGCTCCTTCGGAAGATCTGCGATATCCTTTACCGGGAAGGGCAGTTTACGGCCCTCAAGGAGGTGCTGGGAGAGGCCAGCGAATCGGCTGTCGCCTACTGCCAGGATTATATCAGCACAGAGCCGGTAGCCAGCCATGTATCCGGCACCTACACCCAGGCGCTGCAGATCTATCTGTCCACGGAAGAGGCGTTCATCTGCTATACGCTGGACAGCCTGGACCCCTGTGTCAGCGGCAAAAAATATACGTCGCCCATACATCTGTCCCACGGGAGCTATATTCTTAAGGCCGTCAGCTTTAATCACAAGGGTATCCCCAGCGACATTGCCGAGTGGAAATATGTCGTGGTCCAGGAGGTCCCGGACCCCCCGTCCGTCACCCCGGCCTCCGGCATCTACCATACCCCGACCAAGATCGAGATTCAGGTGCCCGATGGCTGCAAGGCCTACTATGCCTTTGATGAGGTTCCCACGGAGAGCAGCACGGAATACCAGCAGCCGATCACCATGCCCATGTACAGCCATACTTTGTACGCCATCCTGGTAGCCGCCAACGGGCTGACAAGCGAGCCGACGGTTGTGGATTATTATCTGGAATATTAGTTCATCCAAAAAGAACACCTTCCGCAGTTTTTTGAATGATTGCAGAAGGTGTTCTTTTTGGCAGGACAAAAAAACGGCTCCTTTCTGAAAAGGATGCTTGTAGAAACGCCGGGAATAAAGTGACATAGATAAAATAGTGATAATTAAAGCTGAATATCGCGAAATAAAATTTAGATATAGACAAAATAGATGTTGAAAATCGTCTTCATATATGATATTCTCAATTTATAGGAAACGAATAAAACGCTTGCGTTTTCATTCGTTTCCTGCGCCGAATTTTCGCCGCTTTAGCGGCATTATTCCGCTGAAAATCCGTGCGCATACTATAGCGAAAGAGGAGGACAACGCAATGGCCTTGAATAGAATCATTGGACGGAAAGCGGAATGTGAACGTCTGGAGAAATGCCTGAGAGCCGATCAGGCTCAGCTGGTTATTATTTACGGACGACGCAGGGTAGGGAAAACCTTCCTGGTCAATCAGTTCTTTGATGGGCGGTTTGACTTCAAACTGACCGGCGCCTATGCAGAGCCAAAAGAAACGCATCTGCGCTATTTCGCCGCAGAGTTACATCGGCAATCCGGCACAAATAACCCGGTTCCCAAGGATTGGATCGAAGCCTTTGAGCTGCTGCGAGGATATCTGGCTATCCTGCCTAAAACAGAAAAACATGTCGTCTTTTTTGATGAAATGCCATGGATGGATACTCAGCGTTCCGGATTTTTATCCGCATTTGAATGGTTTTGGAATGACTGGGGCTGCACACAGGATAATCTCATTTTTATAGTTTGCGGCTCGGCAACGTCCTGGATGATTGAAAAAATCGCAGAAAACAAAGGAGGACTGTTCAACCGGCAAACGTGCCGGCTATATCTCCAGCCTTTCAGCCTGAGGGAGACGGAGCTGTATCTGAAATCCAGAGATATTGACTGGTCAAGAAGAGACATTGCCGAGACCTACATGATCATGGGGGGAATCCCATACTATCTTAGTCTCATAGATCCGGTGCTATCCTTTAATGCGAATATCGATAACATGTTTTTCAGAAAGCGCGCGGAACTCTGGGATGAATTTGACCATCTATATCAAACGCTGTTTTCAAACAGTGAGCAGTATATAAGGATCGTTGAACAGCTTGCCAAGAAGCGCATGGGGCTGACGAGGGGCGAAATTTCTGAACGGACAAAGCTCCCGGCGAATGGCGCACTGACCAAAATGCTGAACGATCTGACTGACTCGGGATTTATCAGAAAATATGCCTTCTATGGGCGAAGATCGAAGGAAGCCTTGTATCAGCTTTCAGATTACTACACAATGTTCTATTTCAGGTTCATCAAGGACGGATTCGGAAAAGATGAACACTTCTGGACTAACACCTTGGATAATCCTTCCCGCCGCGCCTGGGCAGGGCTCACTTTTGAACAGCTCTGCAAGGATCACATTATTCCCATCAAGAAAAAGCTGGGAATATCCGGTGTGCTATCAGAGGAATCCTCATGGTTCAGTTCGCGCGCAGATGAAGAAAATAGTTCCGGAGCGCAAATCGATCTGCTGATCGACCGGCGGGACCAGGTGATCAATATCTGTGAAATAAAATTCTCCATGAATGAGTTCCAGATTGATAAAGATTACGATCAAAAATTGAGGAACAAGATAGCCGTTTTTCGTCAGGAGACTAAATGTAAGAAGACGATCCAGCTTTCGATGATCACTACATTTGGCGTTCAGAAGAACAAATACAGCAGCATTGTGACGAGCGAGGTCCTTCTGGATGACCTGTTTGAGACGGTACGGTAAAACATGGACATCTCCCGGTCACCGGCTACAAAGCGATGATTGGGAGATATGCGAAAAGGTGCAAATTCAGCGATACCTGAGGAATCATGCTACACAAATCATGAGCGAATATCAACGCAAAATTCACATTTCATTTCCAAGAAAATTACCGGTGGTAATTTTCAAGTACTTCTAGTATAATCATTGACGGATAGTAAAGGTATGTCATACAATAATAAGAAACGCAGATATATCCCTATAATCTAAAATATACATTGCAATTCCGAGAAAAATGCACTATAATAACGAATATAGAAAAGATTTTTTTGTGATTACTGTAATCACGCGAAAATCTGGCATTATCACAGACTATTTTATACTAGTTATACTTAATAATTGCCGTAAGCAATTATTTTAGTGTAACTGCATATACCGCGGCATAAAATTACAATCGGCAGTTAAATTCATTCGCGAGTATATTATGCTCAAAGTATTTAAAAAATTGTTAGTGAATAATCAAATTGTAATGAGCAACATTAATCATAACAAAATGGAGGTAATGAATTATGGTTGAATTGATCGTAGGAAAGAAAGGCAAAGGCAAGACTAAGGTGCTTCTGGACAAAGTAAACAGTGCCATCAAAAACGCGAATGGGAGCATTGTTTACCTGGACAAGAGCACCAAGCACATGTTTGAATTGAACAATAAAGTCCGCCTCATTGATGTTTCCAGTTTCCCCATCAAGAATGCGGATGAGTTTGTTGGCTTCATTTGCGGCATTATTTCCCAGGATCATGACCTCGAACAGATTTATCTCGACAGCTTCCTCACCACCGCCAAGCTCCTCGACAAGGATGTCACCTCCACACTTACCCAGTTGGAGGAGATCGGCAAAGCCTTTAACCTGACCTTTATCATCAGCATGTCCATGGACAAAGAAGAGATCCCGGAGGCCTGCCAGCATATGATTGCTGTGGCACTGTAAAATATCGCACAGTACACCCCTGTGAAATAAAAGAACCAGTTTTTCCCCTGTGAGGAGGAGCTGGTTCTTTTATTATCACAGGGGTGGCGTAAGGAAATCATCGCCTTGCGGCGAACATCGCCCCGCGGGCGAGCAGGAGAGGATTTTACCTGTCTGCACGCTGATCACTCGTTTTCTTTAAAGTCCAAGCTGCCAGAGGCGTTTGCCCCTTCTGTATTCTCGGCCGGCTCTGCGGCACGCGGGCCGCCATCGGCTTTTGCAGCGCTGGTCCGTTTATCTCTCAGGCGCACCATATCCGCTGCCATGCGGCGGCGCTCGTCGTCCATCTGGGCATAGTGGCGCTTGGTGGTATTGACATCCCGGTGGCCGAGGACATCCGCGACCAGGTAAATATCACCGGTTTCCTGATACAAGGCGGTGCCATAGGTGCTGCGGAGCTTATGAGGGGTGATATGCTTGGAGGTCGTCACCTGGACGGCATACTTTTTGACCAGATTTTCCACCGCCTGGACCCCTATGCGGCGCCTCTGGGTGGAATAGAAGAGGGCATGCTCGTGCCCGGGCAGAGGGGTCATGAGATTGCGCACCTCCAGGTAATTTTTCAGGGCCTTTTCCACCTCATCCCCGAAATAGACCATCATTTCGTTCCCGCCTTTTCGCGTGACCTTTACCGCGTTATTCTTAAAGTCCACATCCTCGATATCCAGCCCTACGCACTCCGAAACGCGAAGCCCCGTGCCCAGAAGCAATGTCACGATGGCAAAATCGCGCACCTTTGTCTTTTCAAAATAATGCCTTTGCTGGCTGGTGAGATTATCCCCCCCTCGTTCAATAAGGTCCAGAAGGCTCCTGACCTCATCCGCATCCAGCCGGATAATATTTTTCTGATGGGTTTTAGGCATATCAATAAGGACCGTCGGGTTGGTCTTGATCATTTCCCTCTTAAAATAATAGGCATAAAAGCTCCGGAGAGCAGACATTTTCCGCTTAACCCCCCGCTCACCATTCGTGACCAGCTGGTCCTCCTCATTTTTATAAACCTTAAGATATTCCTCAAACTCCTCAAGATCCACAGCCTTAATCTCATCCAGAATCCCCACCGTAAGCCCTTTCATTCCGCCCTGCTCCTTAAGAGAAGGATTCTGATCCAGCAAAAACTGAAAAAAGACCCTGATATCATAAGCATAAGAGATCCGGGTCCTGGTCGAAGTGGAACTATCCATCGCCCTAAAATAATCCTTACAAAAATCCGGCAGCGTAGACAAAATATCCCGCAGCCGAAGAGTATTATCAATAGCCACCTGCTCATGATACGTTGTTCGTTGTTGTTCCATATTTATTATGTACAGACCTCACCAAATAAACTCAGCCCATTAGCCAAAGCAAAAGAGTAGCCGCTTAGGCTATATAGACCTCGTGAACTACCACAGACCATAAAGGTCTGTGGCTTCTGAGAGCCTGACGGCTCT
>CAMNNO010000067.1 GCA_946545475.1 uncultured Blautia sp. | reverse complement strand
GCGCCTACCGCCAGGTAAGAGTAAAATAGAAGAGTTAAAAGGAGCATAGCGCACCAGAAACCTACCGTTAGATAATCATAAACCAGAATGCTCTACAAGGGGCGATGGGGTGTCCCCACATAAACTTCTATTTATCTTGGAAAATCGTGCGTTTACCCTGCCTAACGCGCACAGTCCTCTTGTTTTTCTTGACTTCTTTCCTTTTCTTGTATATACTGTCCATATATACATATGTAAGGAGGTGCGCTTCTATGTTTAAAGCAAAAGTATTTCAAAGCGGAAACAGCCAGGCTATACGTATCCCTAAAGAAGTACGGACCGATAAGCAGGAATTTGCCATCCGAAAGATAGGGGAAGGATATATTCTCTTTCCCGCCGACGATCCCTGGTTTCCGCTGCGTCTCAGCCTTGGAAAAATGCCTGAGGATTTTATGCCTGACAGAGAACAGCCATCCTGGGATAAGGTCCCTGAAAGAGAGGCTTTTTCCTGAATCAGAGACGTTTTTGTGAGATAGAGGCTTTTTCTGAAACAAAGGCTTTTTCCTGAAACAAAGGCTTTTTCCTGAAATAGAGGCTTTTTTAATGTATCTTCTTGACACGAATATCTGTATTTACGCCATGAAAGGATCTTATCCTTCTCTTTCCGAAAAACTCTTTAAAGTCCGGCCGGCTGAGATTTTTATATCTTCCATTACGGTCGGAGAATTAGAATACGGCTGCGCCAAAAGCAAATGGGGGAATCGTTCCAGATATATCATGAACCTGTTTCTCTCCACATATGCGATCCTTCCCTTTGACGATAAAGATGCGGCTTTATTCGGCCAGCTGAGAGCAAAGCTGGCTATGGCCGGCACTCCGATCGGCCCCTATGATATTCAGATCGCCGCACAGGGGATTTCCAAAGGCCTTACGATAGTTACACATAACACGTCAGAATTTTCCAGAGTTCCCGGCATAATGCTGGATGATTGGGTCATGTAAACCAAAATTTTCACTCAAAACAGGAGGAAAGACATCTATGCAGTCTCAGGATCCGCAGGCCCTGTCCGTCCTGCACATTTCGCAAAAATTTGGCAAGAGAGGCATCCTTAAGGATGTCTCCTTTACCTGTGCCCCGGGTTCCTGCACAGGGATCCTTGGCATCAACGGCGGCGGCAAGAGCACGCTCCTCGCCATCCTGGCCGGCATCCGCGCGCCCAGAAGCGGCTCCTTTACCGCCTTCGGGCACGACATGTTTAAGGAGCGCGGCCTCTTTAAGGAACTCATCGCCTACCTTCCCCAGGAGAACCCTCTTCTTCTGGATCTCTCGGTGCGGGACAACCTGCGCCTGTGGTACGGCAAAAACCTGACAGGCGACCTCCCCATCCTCACCCAGCTGGCCCTTAAGGACCTTCTCAAGGAAAAGGTCAAAAACCTCTCCGGCGGCATGAAGCGCCGCCTCGCCATCGCCTGTGCCGTGGCCGAGGGGCAGAAGGTCCTTCTCCTGGACGAGCCGACCTCCTCCCTGGATCTGTACCAGAAAGGCCTGATCCGCACCTATATCAAAGACTACATCTCCTCCGGCGGCATCGTCATCCTCTCCACCCACGACCCGGACGAGATCACCTTCTGCACAGACCTCTACTATCTGGAGGGCGGCGTATCCGTACCCGTCACGTCCGAAGAAGCCATCCGCCGTCTCCGCCTCGGCATCGGCGATGCCGGCCCTGATGCCATTAAGGCAAAAGGCCCTGACGCCGCTTCTGCGGCAGGCACAGATGCGTCCTCCGAAGGCCCAGCCGCCGGGAAGGAAAACTCATGAACAGCAAAAAGCCGATCTACTATCTGATGATCTTTAAAAAGGCGCTCCTCATCCTGCCGCGCTTCCTTCTGACCATCGCCGTCACCGCCGCCATCCTCATCGGCGCCACCTTCCTGCTCTATCAGGATGCCCAGGAGCGGCGCCTGCTCCCCCGGCTGCAGATCGGATGCGTCGTTCCGGACGGCGACGCGGCCACTGCCTTCACCGCGCGCATGATCGCCAACATGGACGCCCTTAAAAATCTCTGCGATTTCGCCATCCTCTCGGAGGAAGAGGCCGACTCGTCCCTTCTTTCCGGGCGCCTCCACATGGCCTTCTACCTGACCCCGGATATCTATAACGATGTCAATAACGGCGTCAACACGCCGGTCCGCATCCGCGTATCCAAAGATTCCGGCATGGCCGTCCAGATGTTCAAGGATCTGGTCTACGTGGGGCTGTCCATCCTGCAGAGCGGCGAGTCCGCCAACTATGCCCTGGGCGAGACGGCCCGGGATTACGAGATGACGCTGGATGTCGCCGCCCTGAGAGACAACATTGCCTCCCAGTCCATCTCCCTTGCCCTTAACCGCGCCAAGATCTATACGACCTACCTCCTGTCCGCCTACGGCAATATCTCCATGGCCGGATTTTACGTCATGACCGTCCTTTTTGCCATTGTCTGCCTCTTTCTCGGCATGGGCTTCGGCGCCCTCTACGACCGCAAGGAGCGCACCGTGGACCAGTGCCTCCGGCGCATGGGCATCCGGACCCTTTCGCAGACACTCTCCCGCCTTCTTTCCATGGGCGTGGTCATCTGGGTGATGATGGTCTTTATCCTCTTTATCGTGGGGACCTTTACCGCCATCGCACCCTTTAGCCTCTCGCTCCTTCTGCCCCTCATCCCCCTGGCCTTCTCGGTAGCCGCCTTCATCCACATGGGCAGCGCCCTGACGGCCGGCGAGCAGGGGAGCCTTTTCTACCTGCTGCTTTGCGTCCTTCTCTTTGTGCTTGGCGGCGGCCTGTTCCCGTCGGCCTACCTGCCGCCGTCGCTGAAAAACATCGCCGCTTTTCTTCCTATAAAGGCCTGGCAGCAGTACCTTTCCGGCCTTTTATGGAACGGCTTTAACGCCCGGCACCTGTTATCCGTCGTCTGCTTCGGAACCGTCATGGCGGTCCTGGGAAGTGTGGGGTTGATCGTCAATGAAAAACAATAAAAAACTGAGAACCTGGCCTCTGCTTCACCTGAAAAAACACCTTTACCGCCCCGGCTTTTATCTTCTTTCTGCCTTCTGCCTGTTTCTTCTTTATATCTTCATGCAGGTGGTCTTCCCCACCTCCGAGCGCATGACCTACGGCATTCTCGCCCGGAACGTGGAAAACCTGCCGCTGATCCTGGAGAAGCTTGAGGATGACAGCGACATCTATACCTATGTCCTCTTCGATGACCGGGAAGCCCTTAACACGGAAGTCCGCTCCGGGCGCCTGGACTGCGGCTTTGTGCTGGATGAGCGCCTTAACGCCATCACGGACCTGACAAAGATGGACCGGTGCGTGGATTATATCTGCT
Organism: uncultured Blautia sp.; assembly: GCA_946545475.1. Classification (GTDB taxonomy): domain Bacteria; phylum Bacillota; class Clostridia; order Lachnospirales; family Lachnospiraceae; genus Blautia_A. The sequence goes on along the minus strand of CAMNNO010000067.1, from coordinate 11,371 downwards.
CCACCTCCACCACCAAGGGCGTGTTTCTCAAGGAGAAGATGTTTGCCGCCGTCTACCGCATGGTGCTAAAGCAGCTGCTCCTGTCCTATGCCAATGATGGCGTCTCCTTTAAGAACCCCTCCCCCGAGATCGCCGATGCCCTTATGGCGGCCTGGCAAAAATACCTTTCCGGCCAGGAAACCCTTCAGGTTGTCTTTGAGGAGGCCAATGTTTCCGTCGGGAACACGGAGGAATCCTTTGGGTCGCTGGTCGTTACGAGATCCGGCCTTGCCGCCAAGGGGCTGGCCCTCTGCGGCATGGTTATTTTCGCCTTCGCCATCGTCTTTGCCCGCACCCGCTTCGGGACGGAGAGCCGGCAGATGGCTTCTGCCCTCAGAGGGCGGGAGCGCATTTTGTGGCAGTTTCTGGAGATCCTGATGCCGGTGCTCGCCATAACCGTCCTGGTCATCATCGCCTACCTTTTCATCCTGGCCAGCCAGGGGGAACTGACGGGCGCGGCCGGGCTTAAGTACAGCCTGGCCTTCATCCTCTACGGCTTTGTCTGCACCGTCTGGGCCGGCATCTACTCCCGGCCCTTCCGGAGCGAAGGCGTGTACCTTTGCAGCATCGTCTGCGTGCTGCTGCTCTCCATCATCACCTGCCGCTCCTTTATCAATATCCAGAACCTGGTGCCCATTTTAAAGATCAGCCGGTACTTTTTCCCGGTCAATTACCTGATCATGCTCCGCTGATCGGGCAGGAAAGGCGGCGCTCGGCGTGAGCCGATAGTTTCCTCACACCGCCCCTGCGACAAAAGAAAGAGGAGGCAAGTCCACGCGGCCTGCCTCCTCTTTCTTCTGTTTATAGCACTATTCAAAAATGATAATAACGCCAGGGTAAGGAACTGTAGCAAAATAACTTGCACATCCTGCTGGTCTTTTCGCCCGGGTACATCGTTCAAAAATCACTTACATAGCCCGGCATGATTTTTGAACGATGTACTCGAACGGAAATCCTGCGCAATCTGTACAAGTTATTTTGCTACAATTCCTAAGCGTATCATTTCTTCCTTCTTGCGTCTGTTTACATGCGTATGCGCGCAGCGTCCAGGATCACGGGCACGCCCCGGGTGTTCAGGTGGCCCTTGGCCACTTCTATGGTTTCCCCGTCAGTGGCCAGGTTGTCGTACCGGCCGTCCGCAATGCCGAAGGCGGATACATCCACGAAGCGTGCCTCGCCCGTAAGGCTGAAAAAGCCGGCCAGGCGGCGTTTGGGGGCGTCGTCGTTCGGACCCTTGGCGTTTTCCGTGTGCTCCGCCATCAGGACATCGCCCGGAAGGACGCGGGCCTTAAAGGTGCTGTCGGCAAAGATCGCGTCTTTTTTCAGGCGGTAAAGGGGCTTTACCCATCCCGGGAAGGGGCTGCCCTCCAGGCCTTCCCAGTTGACCACATCCTTCTCGAACAGTTCAGGCATATGCCGGCACAGCGCCTCCTGCCCGGCGTAGAGCATCACCGCTCCCTTCTGGAAGTAGAGGAAGGCTGTCCAGTTGTGGAGGGCCGCCTCGCTCTCCACCCGGGCGTGGGCCCTGATCTGATCATGGTTTTCAAGGAAGCGCACCTTCACGTAGTTATCCGGGAAGGTCATTTCCTGGGCATTCAGTGCCGCGACATAGGATTCAAGGGAGTTCCTCCCCGATATCGCCCCCTCCATCAGCGGGAAGGTGTCGTACTCATAGCTCATGTCAAAGGCCTGGAAGATCTCGCTGTCCGAGCTGCAGGCTATTCCCCGCCTCCGGTTTTCCAGGATGAAATCCTGGTGGATGGATTCGGCCAGCCACAGGCACCCCGGCCGGACCGCTTCCACCTCCTGCCTGGCCTTCTGCCAGAAGGAGAGCGGCACCATGGAGGCCACATCACAGCGGAAGCCGTCCACCACCTCCGCCCACATTTTCAGGGTTTCGATCTGGTAATCCCAGAGCTTCCGGTAGGAATAGTCAAGGTCAACCACATCCCACCACTCGCCGACACGGTTGCCGAGGCTTCCGTCTTTCCTGTGGTAGAACCACTCCGGGTGCTCAGAGACCAGCACGGAATCCGGCGAGGTATGGTTATAGACGACATCGATGATCACCTTAAGGCCCAGCTTGTGGGCCTCCTTGACCAGTGCCTTGAGATCCTTCATCGTGCCGTAGTCCGGAGTAATGTCCCGGTAGTCCCGGATCGCATAGGGGGAGCCCCAGGTTCCCTTCCTGTTCTTCTCTCCGATAGGATGGATCGGCATCAGCCACAAAATATCTACCCCCAGATCTTTTATCCGCGGCAAGGCCTCGGCCACGCTCTTAAAATTGCCTTCTTCGCTGAAATTCCGGACAAACACGGAATAAATAACATCCTGTCTTAATCTCTTATCAGTTCCAGATGCCATAATACCTCCTTGCCGGGGGATCCCGCGCCCCCTCTCTGTTGCCTGTATTTTTTATTTGCCTGACGGTAGGGTGCTGGGTGCGCCATGAAACCTGCTTTTATTTATTTTTTTTACCTGGCGGTAGGCTGCTGGGTAATTGCAAAATGAATGATCACTAAAGAAACCTACCACACCCCTAGGGATTGTTAAGGGGTTTTACCCCTTGACGGCCCCAGCCATGACCCCTTCAATGATGTATTTTTGGCAGATCAGGTAGAAGATGATGATAGGGACTATGGCCAGCACCAGCACAGCCATCATGGCCCCCCAGTCGATCTGGCCGTAGCTGCCTTTCAGTGACTGGATCGCGATGGGAATGGTCTTATAGCGGTTGATGTCCAGCACCAGGTAGGGCAACAGGTAATCGTTCCATATCCACATGGCGTCCAGGATGCCTACCGTGATGATGGTCGGCTTCATGATGGGCAGCACCACGCGGAAGTAGGTCTGGATGGGGGTGCAGCCGTCGATCATGGCGGCTTCCTCGATCTCCAGCGATATACCTTTCACAAAACCTGTGAACATAAAGACCGCGAGGCCGGCCCCGAAGCCCAGGTAGACGATCATGATGCCGAAGGGGTTCGACAGATGCATGATATCCGCCAGCTTCGACAGGGTGAACATGACCATCTGGAAAGGCACGATCATGGAGAAGAGGCAGAGCACATAAATCGTTTTGGTCGCCGCGTTCTTGACCCTTGTGATATACCAGGCGCACATGGAGCAGCAGATGACGATCAGCAAGACCGACCCCACCGTGATCAGAAGGGAGTACCCGAAGCTCTTCCAGAACTGCGTGAGCTGGACGCCGTTCTTATAGTTCAGCAGACCCACAAAGGTCTTTTTGACGCCCTCCGTCCAGCGCTCCCAGCCCTTGCTGATGGACACCGTGCTGATGCCGAAGGGGTTCCGGAAGATATAGGCTTTTCGCTTGAAGGAATTTAAAAGCACAATGAAAATGGGCGACAGCCACAGAAGCGAAATAACCGTAAAAATGGCTGTCAGAATGCCGCCGTGCTTGGCCTTTCGGGCCGCCGAAACCTCGTTTCCGCCCTTTTTGGGGCGAGCTTTCTTTTTAATATCTGCCATTACTGCTGCACCTCCTTGCTGGTCGTCAGTTTATTCTGAATCAGCGAGATGGCCGCCACCAGAATGAAAAAGATCACGGCCTTGGCCTGGCCTACGCCCTCCCAGCCCGTTTTGCCGTACATGGTATCGTAGATATTAAGGGCAAGGAGCTGGGACGATCGCCCGGGATTGCCGCCCGTTAAGGCCATGTTCTGGTCAAAGAGCTTGAAGCCGTTGGTCAGGGACAGGAAGGTACACACCGTAATGGTCGGCATAAGGAGCGGGATCGTCACCCGGCGCAGCAGCTGCCAGCCGCTGGCGCCGTCGATCTTGGCCGCCTCGATAAGCTCGCCGGGAATGTTCTGGATACCGGCCACATAAATGATCATCATATAGCCGATCTGCTGCCAGCTCACCACGATCACCAGGCCCCAGAACGCGCTCCACTTTGTGGTCACAATGGTCATATCATACTTTTCCAGGACACTGTTAAAGATCATCAGCCAGATATAGGAAAGGACAATGCCGCCGATCAGGTTCGGCATAAAAAAGGCCGTCCGGAACAGGTTCGTTCCCCTGATGCCCTTGGTCAGCAGCATGGCAATGGTAAAGGCCACCACATTGATGATGATGACCGTCACCACGGTAAACAGGGCCGTGTACCACAAAGAATGCAGAAAATCTGTATCCAGCTGCCCGTTCACAAACAGGATCTGGCGGTAATTCTCAAGCCCCCGCCATTTCCAGTCCGTTACCGTTGTAAACTTGCAGAACGACAGAAAAACGCCATACCCAAAGGGTATGATAAACCCGATCAGAAAGGCCGCCATCGTCGGCAGGACGAAAACCGGCCAGTAACGCCGTATCGCTTTTTCCATAAACAAGACCCTCCATAAATCGAGTAGGAGGGGAGAATCCCCCCTGCTCGCCCGCGAGGCGGCGTTCGCCGCAAGGCGATAGTTTCCTTACGCCGTCTCTGCGATTGCAATGGGGCCAGACTCCCGCAAACTGTCAAAGAGTCTGGCCCCATTGTCACGTATCAGCTATTCATAGGAAACGAATAAAATACTTGCATTTTCATTCGTTTCCCGCGCCGAATTTTCGCCGCTGCAAGCGGGCACATTTCCGCTGAAAATTCGTGCGCCTACTATAAGCAAAATCGCGCAGGACTTATTCCGCAGCCTGGGCGGCCAGCTGCCACTGGGTAGCCCAGCCGTCAACAAAGGCGGATACAACGCCGTCCCACTCGGCGGAGCCGTCGGTGTAAGCGTTGAGAGCCGTCACGACATCCTTCCTCCAGGTATCGACGTTCGGGGTCGCGTTGAAGGACCAGGCGACAGAGGTCTTGCCCTCAGCCATGTAACGGGCGCCCGCGGCGGCGAAGGCGTTCTTGGAAGCATAGTCGCCGGTGAAGGTATCGAAGGGAACGGAAAGGCCCATAGCGTTAGCCATGCCGTCGCGTCCCTCGTCGGAGGTGATGACCCACTCAAGGAAAGCCAGGGTGGCATCGATGTCCGCCTGCGAAGCCTTGGCATTTACCGCCCAGTAATTCTCGGTACCGACGCAGAGGCCTTCGTTTTCATCATCAACGCCAAAGTAGATGGGCAGCATGTCCAGGTCTTCGGCTTCCACAAGATAGCCGTTGTCCGGATTGGTGAGCGGAGAAAATTCCCAGTCGCCGTTCTGATAGAAGACAGCTTCGCCCATGCCAAGCTCCATCTCGGCATTCAGGGTGCCGCTCATAAGGGTCTTGGGATTGGCGGCTGAGGTGCCGACATACAGATCCCACACCTTCTTGTAGTTGTCAAGATAGGTGCCATCAATGGCTTCCTCGCCGGCGATCAGGTCGCAGCCATCCTCCAGGAACTCATAGTAAAGCGGCAGGTTGGCCAGATGGCCGGAGAAGCGCCAGGAAGAACCATCGTCCAGTCCGGCGGAGGCAAAGGCCTCGATGAGGTCATAGCCGAACTCATCGTTGATCTCGTCGATGCGGGCATTGATATCCTCAGCCACCGCGATCAGGGTATCCAGAGAGCGGATCTCATCGGCGGAGGCGATCACCGCGTTGTCCAGAGTGGCATAATCGTTGACGATCGTTTTATTGTAAATGATGCCGTAGCATTCATAGCAGTTGGCAATGGCGGCCACCTTGCCGTCATAGTTGACGGTCAGGCTCTTGTCGGTCAGATGGTCATAAAGAGAGGTTCCGGCAAGATCCAGGGTATAATCGTTCCAGGTCTGGGCAGCGGCGGTGTTGCCGATGTTGAAGATGGTCGGCGCGCTGCTCTTGGACATCTCGGAACGCATGGTGTCGCTGTAGGTGCCGGCAGCCGCGGTCAGGACATTGACTTCTACGCCGGTCTGGTCCTGATACGTCTTCGCCAGAGCCTTCCAGGCCTGGTCCGTTTCCGGCTTGAAGTTGAGAAGGTAAACCCTTCCTTCCGCCGCCTGAACGCCAAAGGAGGCGCCCGTCAGCATGGAAAGCGCCATGACGCCGCTAAGAAGAATGCTCATTGCTTTTTTCATAAATAAACGCTCCTTTCAAAATAGCCATTTCAGAATGAACATTTCGGAATAAGCTTTTCAGGACAAACAGGAACAGTATAAACGTTGCTCGTTCATCATGAAAAGTTCGGGTACAGCTGAGATGAGAACCCATCTCCTCTTCCCAATATAGCACTTATACACAATCTCTTCAATCCCCTTTTTCCATTTTTGCATAGTTCCATTTCTTTTTTCGCTCTTACGCGAAGCAGTTTTGTGCAAAACTCCCATCATTTTTTTCAGTTTCTTCTTCCCTTTTCCCGCTTTCATATGATATAATAGGAAAAGACGGATGGCCGCTGTTCTCTTTTTATGCGGCCAACCGGGCTTTTACTGCCCGGAACCGGCCACTCCGGGTCCCGGTATCGCATACCGGACACATCTCCTCACACTCAAAAGTGACAACTCAAACTCAAAACTAAAAAAGGAGGAACAAACCCATGCAAATGAAAAAGCTTCTCGCTTTGACGCTTGCTTCTGCCATGGTTCTTCAGGGCTCTGCCGCCGCTTTCGCCGCTCACACCGACGATGCCGTCACCGAGCTTGAAACCGTCAACGATGCCCTCTCCCGCGAAGCGGCCACCGAAGGTATGGTCCTTCTGGAAAACAACGGGACTCTTCCCATTGCTTCTTCCGGCAAGATTGCCCTCTTCGGCCAGGGCGTTTACAACACCGTTAAGGGCGGCACCGGCTCCGGCGATGTCAACCAGCGAGACGTAACCACAGTCCTTGAAGGCTTTGAACAGGCCGGCTTCGAGGTCACCACAGGCCTCTTCCTTGAAAACGCTCAGGCTGACTATGCTGAAAAGCTCGAAGCCTGGAGCGCTCTTGAGCATGCCAGCCGCTGGGAAACCTACAAGCACGAAGACCTCGAGATCACCGAGGACGAGCTTGCAGAGGCCCTTGCCGCCGATACCGCCATCTATGTCATCTCCCGCAACTCCGGCGAAGGCGATGACCGCGTTATCCTGAACGAGGATGGCTCCTTCCACCTTGGCGACTACTATCTGGCTCCCTCCGAAGAAGCCAACTTAAAGCTTCTGGCCCAGAACTTTGCCAACGTTATCGTCTGCCTCAATGTCGGCGGCGTTGTTGACACCACCTTCTTCCAGGCGATCAACGAAGAGATCCCGGACGGCCTGGATGCCCTCCTGCTCATGAGCCAGGGCGGCCAGCAGACCGGCGCTGCCCTTGTTGACATCCTGACCGGCGCTGTCACTCCTTCCGGCAAGACCGTTGATACCTTTGCCAAGTCCTACAGCGACTATCCCGCCAGCGCCACCATCGGCGCCGCTGACGGCGATGCCATCAACGAAGTTTACGCAGAAGGCATCTATGTCGGTTACCGCTACTTCGATACCTTCGGCAAGGAAGTTTCCTATCCCTTCGGCTATGGTATCTCCTACACCACCTTCGACATCGCTGTCGGCGAAGTCACGGCTGACGCTGACCGTGTTGTCATCCCCGTCACCGTCACCAACACCGGCGACTATGCCGGCAAGGAAGTCGTCGAGGTTTACTTCTCCGCTCCCGACGGCGCCATCGAAAAGCCCTATCAGGAACTGGCTGCCTTTGCCAAGACCGCGACCCTCGCCCCCGGCGAGAGCCAGGATATCGTCCTCTCCTTCCTGACCACAGATATGTCCTCCTACAGCGAGGAGGCTGCTGCCTACGTCATGGAAGCCGGCGACTATATCATCCGTGTCGGCAAGAGCTCCCGCGACACCTCCGTTGCGGCCGTTCTTACTCTTGCTGAGGATGCCCTTACCCAGCAGCTGGCCAACAACTTCACCACCGGCAACGAAGACCTTGAAGAGCTCTCCAAGGAAGGCGCTGTTCCCTTCACCTACGAAGACGAAGCCGATGAGATCGTTGCGGCTCCCGTTATCGTCCTTGACAGCGCTGCCCTTGCTGCCACCGCAGCTGCCAGCACCGAGGGCGACCTTGCCCGCATCGCTGCCTACAAGGCTGCCGATGAGACCGTCACCACCTACCTCACCGAAGCTCAGGCTGCCGACTATGTGGCTGCCGAGAACGAAGAGGTCGTGATCGTTGACGAAGTTGCCGACGCTACCCTGTATCAGGTTTACACCGGCGAGATCACCATGGAGCAGTTCCTGACCACCCTGGATGCCCAGGCCCTGGCCAACATCGCCAACGGCAACCGCGGCGTTGACACCACCCAGACCTTTGTCGGCGCCCAGGCCAACAGCGTAAACGGCGCTGCCGGCGAATCCACGCCTCTCTACTTCGAGAAGGAAGGCATCCCGAACATCGTCATGGCCGACGGCCCTGCCGGTGTCCGCATCACCCAGTCCTATGAGAAGGACGGCGAGACCTTCTATCAGTTCTGCACCGCATGGCCCATCGGCACCATGATGGCCCAGACCTGGAACCTCGACCTCGAGACCCAGATCGGTACCGCTATCGGCGCTGAGATGGCCGAGTATGGCGTTACCCTGTGGCTGGCCCCCGGCATGAACATCCACCGCGACCCGCTCTGCGGCCGTAACTTCGAATACTACTCCGAAGATCCCTTCATGACCGGCGCCATGGGCGCTGCCGTCACCGCCGGCCTCCAGAGCAACCCCGGCATCGGCGTTACCATCAAGCACTACGCCACCAACAACCAGGAGATCAACCGCAACACCGAGAACAACACCATTTCCGAGCGCGCTCTTCGCGAGATCTATCTGAAGGGCTTTGAGATGGTTGTCCGCGAGGCTCAGCCCATGGCTGTCATGAGCTCCTACAACTACATCAACGGCATCTATGCCGACTCCAACTATGACCTCCTTGAGAACATGCTCCGCGGCGAGTGGAACTTCCAGGGCCTTGTCATGACCGACTGGGGCGCAGGCGGCCGTTCCTCCATCTCCGAGCAGATCCACGCTGGCAACGACCTCATCATGCCCGGCGGCCAGCAGGAGAGAATCGTGAACGCCCTTGATCCTTCCCTTGAAGGCACCGAGAACGAGTTCGTCACCGCTCAGGGTCACAAGGACGGCACCGTCATCCTTGGCGACCTCCAGAAGTGCGCCGCCCGCGTCCTCAACATCCTCATGCAGTCCTCTCAGTTCGCCAAGATGAACGCTGAGAACGGTGTCGAGGCTGTTGCCTACGCTCCGGAAGCTGTTTACCTTGACTATGTCATAGCGGAATAATATTCCTCTCACCGGCATAGCGAAAGTCACCATCTGGTGGCTTTCGCCGCAAGGCGATGATTTCCTTACACCGCCTCTGCGATAATAAATAGGATAGAGGGAGACGTATTCTCCCTCTCCCCCCCGGCGGGCCGCCCGTCACCGTCAGATGACAGGTTTCTTATGGACGGCCCTGTCATAATAACAGAAGAAGGAAAAGCACCTGGCCAGCGCTTTTCCTTCTTCGCGGCGCATTCTTCAACCTGACCGCCCGGAACAGGCACCCGTGCCTCCGGCCGGCACATCTGTAACCCGATATTCTCACAGATCACACTATCCTTTACCAAAGCCCCGGACGGGGCTTTCACCCGCAATCAGAAAGGAGCATCTTATGAAGAAGTACATATCCGAATTCATCGGCACTTTCGTGTTAACTTTCTTTGGCTGCGGCACTGCCGTCGTAACCCAGTGCTCCACCGAAAACTATCCCGGTTATCTTCTGACCGCCCTGGCGTTCGGTCTTTCCATCGTCGCCATGGCCTACTCCATCGGCAATATTTCCGGCTGCCACATTAACCCGGCTGTCTCCTTTGCCATGCTCCTGTCCAAGAAGCTTGACAGCAAGGACTTTGTCGGCTATGTCATCGCCCAGTGCGCAGGCGGCCTCGTGGCCGGCGCTCTTCTGGCCGCCATCTTCGGACGGGCATCCGGCGTTGGCTCCAACGGTCTGTATAACGGCAACGCCATGCTCTCCATCCTGATCGAGATCATTCTGACATGCGTCTTTATCCTGACCATCCTGGGCGTCACCTCTCGCCCGGCCTTCGGCAGCGTTGCCGGCCTCGTGATCGGTCTCTCCCTGGCCTTCGTCCACATCCTGGGCATCGGCCTGACCGGCACCTCCGTCAACCCCGCCAGGTCCCTGGTCGCCATCTTCGCCGGCGGTGATGCCCTGAAAGCCCTCTGGGTCTTTATCGTAGCCCCGCTCATCGGCGCAGCACTGGCCTCCTTCATCTATGGCTTCCTGGATGCCAAGGAATAATAAGTAACAAAAGAAAAGGGGAAGGTTCTGTTTCCTGGTCTTTCAGGCCAGGAAACAGAACCTTCCCCTTTTCTTCTCCCCTTATAATACCATTACCAGCGTTCCTGCTCCGATCAGCAGACAGCCGATCAGGCTTTTCAACGTAAACTCCTCATGAAGAAAGACGAAAGCCAGAACCATCGTCAGAACAACGCTCAGCTTATCGATCGGCACAACCTTCGACACCTCGCCCGCCTGCAGGGCCTTGTAATAGCACAGCCATGAAGCCCCCGTGGCAAGGCCCGAAAGGATCAGGAAGATCCAGCTTTTCTGCGAAATGCTCCGTATTCCCGCCTGCGCGTTCGTCAAAAAAACCATACCCCATGCCATAAGCAGCACAACCGCCGTGCGGATAGCCGTCGCCAGATTGGAATTTACGCCCTCAATGCCGATCTTCGCCAGGATCGAGGTCAAGGCGGCAAATACGGCCGACCCAATTGCAAACCAGAACCACATGATCATCACCTCTTCTTATATGCGTCCGGCATTTCCATTTTTCGGCGCCGTCCTCTCCAAAAGCCCCTGGCATCCTTCCAGCACATCCCGCCAGGTTGCGTCAAAGTCCCCTGTGTACCACGGGTCCGCCACATCACCCGGGCGGTCCGTGTAGTCCAGAAGAAGGCTCACCTTCCCCTCCGGGTCCCCTCCATAGATCCGGAGCATATTGCGGTAGTTCGCCCCGTCCATGCCTATGATATAGTCAAACCGCCCGTAATCGCCCTTCACCGTCTGCCTGGCCCTCTTCCCGTCGCAGGAGATCCCATGCTCCTTAAGCTTCCTCTTCGCCGGCGGATAAACCGGGTTTCCCTCCCCGTTCCAGATCTCCTCCGAGCTCGTCGCCGCCGATTCGATCCGGTATGCCGCCGAAAGGCCAGCCTTGCTGACCAGATCCTTCATCACAAATTCTGCCATCGGACTTCGGCAGATATTGCCGTGGCAAATGAATAAAATTTTTATCATGCTTGTTTTTGCCAGCTTATGCCGCGTTTTGCCTTATTTTATGCGGGTTTCCGCGTTTTCAGGTTTCATTGAAATCCGGCGTGAACTACCACAGACCATAAAGGTCTGTGGCTTCTGAGAGCCTGACGGCTCT
>CAMNNO010000066.1 GCA_946545475.1 uncultured Blautia sp. | reverse complement strand
CCCCTGCACCCCTCCCCCCAGGGGCACGCCAATTGGTTGTGAGGGTAAGGAACTTTATAGATGGAAAGGGATTTTTTGTAGTGGGAGGTTTTTAAGGAAGAAGCTTCTGGCAGGGGGAAATCAAGGACTGCATTGTGAAAAGATGATATAAACAAGGATGAAAATAATGACGATATTGGATAAAATACCAATAAAAGACAAGCGGATGCTTGAAAGAAAGGATACTTTTTACAATTGCAAGGACAAAAATTTGGGTGCAGGAGGGCAAAATTAAAGCGCGAGTGGGAAATGGCTTCCCATTCGCGCTTTAATTTTGCCCTCTTGCGTGAATATGGGCACGGAAAGAGAAAAGATGTGTAAAATAAGGGCGTCTGGAAATCATTTTTCTGACAGATCTTGGTATGCGTGCGAATTTTCAGCGGAAATGGGTTGCTGGCGCGGGGATATGATATCTGCCGGAAAACAGAGAAAGGAGAAAGCGTATGAAGAAATGGGCATTGTTTTTAGGGGCGGCGGCGGCCAGCTGTGTGATGGCTTTTTCAGCGGGGGCTGCGCCGGAAGTTGGTTATGAGCTGATATCTGAGGTGTGGATCTATGAACCGAGAGTGACGGCCATTGCTTTTGAATTTGACAAGCCGCTGGCCTGCGCTTTTGACCTGACGGATTATTTCTCCATTGAGGCGGAGCTTATCGAGCGGACCAGCTATGAAGGCCTGGCGGTGCCGGCCAGCAGCTGGCCGAAGGCTCCCAGGACGATCACGGCGGCGTACACCTCGGATGAGGCGAAGGTCGGCAAGATCTGCGCGGGCAACTATGTTATTGTCGAACTGTCGGACACTGATTCCAATGGGGCTTCCACTTATATCAGCCTGAAAAGGAGCACCCAGGAGGGCGGCAAGGAGGCCGGATGGAACAACGGGCGCGAGATCCTCCCTTATGGGGACGACATGGTCTATGATATCCGGCTGCTCTACAGCCTGAAATATGAGGATGGCACCTTTACCGGCACGGATATCGACTTTGTGCGCACAGGCGAGAGCACTCTCATCGCCGATGAGTTTGAAAAGGGCGTGTATGTGTCCGATACGACGACGGTGCCGATCACGGTCAATAACGAAGAAAAAGCTGTGAACAGCATCGTTTACGGCCTGTACCGCCCGGCAAATTATGTGGAAGGCGAGAAATACCCGTTGGTCGTATACCTGCACGGCTCTTCCTGCCGTTCGGTCTATGAGGACGACATCGACGACTTTATGACGCCCATCCTGACCAACCAGGGCGCCATCACATGGGTGAAGCACGGGACAGAAGACTGCTATGTCTTTGTTCCCCAGTATGAAACCGCCAGCATTGAGCTGGTGAAGGAGGCTTTCCTTGCCCTTCTGGAGGATGAGAGCCTTTCCATTGATATGGACCGCATTTACATCTCCGGCCTTTCCATGGGCGGCATGACATCCTGGAGCTTTCTCCTGGATGAGCGGCTTTCGGATTATTTTGCCGCAGCTCTTATAAACTGCGGTGCGGTAGATTTTTTCAGTCCGGCGCTTACCGAAGAACAGGTAGGGCAGGTAGAGAAGTGCCTCGCTAATGGAACAAAAATCTGGCTGGTGCATGCCGACACGGACCCGACCGTCAATGTGCGAGGAAGCTATAATACATTCAAGGCAGCGGCAGGCATCGCGCAGAACGCCGAGGACTGCACAGCTGACATGCCGGAACCAGACTGGGAGAACAAAGAGTTTACCTATTGGAGCACACGGGACGGTCAGGTGCAGTTTACGCTGGTTCACTTTATCGTGGGACAGCGGAACACGAATTTTAATATGTATTCCGTGAGTCCTCACGAGGTGTATGAGTACACCTATTCGCATCCGGAATATATTGAATGGCTGTTTGCGCAGCATAAATAAGGAGGTGGAGGCAAAGAAACCAAACATTTCAGATAAATGAAGATACCAGGCAAAGAGAAAGGAGATTATGACAATGTTAAAGAAAGTTTTGCTGACGGCTCTTACGGCTTCCATGGTTCTTGGCGCAGGCCAGATGGCTTTTGCGGAGAATGAGTTTGTTGAGGTGGATTACCAGACCCATTTCATTAAATGGGACGGCGAAACCACGGAAGAGGATTTTACGGAAGAGGAATTTAACAATCTGACCCTGACAACCGTTTACCGGAGCGAAGAGTCCCCCACGGGCTATAAAGTTACGTTCCGCTTTAAGGACGAGGGATATGAGACTGTAGAGCTGGCCGGCGAGTGGTATTATTCGGAGCCCTACTATTCCTCGCAGAACAGCGCCGCCAAGATCCATCCCACGGAATGGTATAATGGCTGCCTTATCCATACCGATGATGTCAACCCGGTGCGCCCCTTCGACCAGATGGAACTGAATGAGGAGACCGGCTACTGGGCCTATACCATGCCTCTGGCCTCAGGCACATACTGCTATCAGTTCCGCCTGGATGGCACCAAGACCATTTCCGACCCCCAGAACCTTCCCACCGAGTACCGCGGCCTTGAAGCCTACAGCCAGGTACTGGTTCCCTACGATGCTGAAAAACAGAGCCTCAGCCCGGACTATTCCGTCTACCAGGACAACTGTGAAGAGCGCGGCCGTATTCTCTTTGCGGAGGTTCCCTCCGAGGCGCTTGGCTATGATGCCCCTATCGGCATTTACCTTCCCTACGGCTATGATGAAAACAAGGAAGGCGGCTACAAGTACCTGATCCTTGGCCATGGCATCGCCGGCTTTGAGAGCAACTGGACGGCGCAGGGCATGCTGGGCAATATCACGGACAATCTGATCGCGGAGGGGCTGGTGGAGCCGATGATCGTCATTACCACCAACAACCGCGATAAGGATGGCATTTACTTCTGCAGCACCGTGAACGCGGACGGCAGCCGTATCACCTCCATCGACGGGGAGCCCGTCAGCAACGCGGCCACCAGTTCCATCCCCAGCTATTCCAAGCAGGTTTCCCAGGCACAGCCCTATGTGATCGATGAACTGATCCCGTGGCTTGAGGAGCACTTCAATGTGTCGAAGGAAGCCAAGGACCGTGCCTTCTCCGGCCTGTCCGCAGGCGCTATGGCTACCTTCAATATGTACATGAGCAATCCGGAAGACTTTGGCTACTTCTATATGATGAGCGGCGCCAACGCCGATCCGACCAGCTACGACCTCACCCGTGAGAGCCTGAAGGTTCCGAGCGTGACCTTCGGTATCGGCATCTACGACAGGCTGTTCTTCGGCCAGGTCAACCCGACCCAGAACGCTTTTGCTGCCAACGGTATTCCCTTCACGACAAAGTATGTTTTTGGCGCCCACCGTTGGCATGTCTGGCGTGAGCTTTACATTGATCTTCTGACGAGGATCCTGTGGAAATAATAAGAAACAGCCGGAAAGTGTCAGGCTGCCCTGCCTGCAGCAGGCGTACACGCTTGCCGCAGGCAGGGCAGCATATAGGATGTGCACGAATTTTCACTTGCGATTCCGGAACAGGATAGGAGGAGTTTATTATGTTGACAGGTGTTCCGCTTCTTATTGCGTTTATCCTTGCTATTGTTATCATGATCGTGGCCATTTCCAAATGGAAAGTGCATCCGTTCATTTCCATCATGAGCGTTTCGCTGATCCTGGCCCTGCTTTCCATCAAGAACATCACATCCATTCCGGGCACGATCGGCGCAGGTTTTTCCGGGACATTTACGAGCATAGGCATCGTCATCATCCTCGGCGCCCTGGTCGGCACCCTGCTTGAGAAAACCGGTGCGGCGCTCAAGATGGCGGACTGCGTGGTACGGCTGGTCGGCAAGAACCATCCGGAGGCGGCTATGATCATCATGGGCTGGATCGTATCCATTCCCGTTTTCTGTGACAGCGGCTTTGTCGTTCTGAACCCCATCCGCAAGGCTCTGGTGCAGCGCACGCGCAAGTCGTCGGTGGCCTGCACGGTCGCTCTTTCTATGGGCCTCTACATCAGCCACTGCTTCATCCCGCCGACGCCCGGCCCCATTGCGGCGGCCAACACCCTGTTTGGCGGCCTGGAGGCGGGGACGGAGGTCAATCTCCTCCTGGTCATGGGGATCGGTGCCCTCTGCTCCATCCTCCCGCTGATCTTCGGCTATATTTTCGCCGTTATCATCGGCAAGAAGGTAAAAGCAAAGGATGAGGCCGACCTCATGGAAGGCACAGGCAAGACATATGAAGAGCTGGTCGCCAGCTATGGCAAGCTTCCCAGCGCATTCATGTCCTTTGCGCCTATCGTTGTCCCGATCATCCTGATGGGCCTCTCCTGCGCCCTCAGCATGGCCGGTTCCTCTGTCAGCATCATTACCTTCCTCGGCACCCCGATCATCGCCCTGGCGGTGGGCACCATCCTCGGCGTTATCCTTCTGGCCCAGGCCGGTAAGATGGACGATTTCTACACCATCTGCAACGACACCCTGAAAACCTGCGGCCCCATCCTGTTTGTGACGGCTGCCGGCGGCGTCCTTGGCCGCGTCATCACGGAAGGCGACCTCATCAACTTCATCAAGGGCAATGCCTCTGTCCTGCAGACCATCGGCCTTGTCTTCCCGTTCCTCCTCGCCGCTCTGCTCAAGACGGCGCAGGGAAGCTCGACGGTCGCTATCACGACGACGGCCGGTATCGTGGCGCCGCTTATGGCAACCCTTGGCTGGACGACCCCGCTGGATGCCGCGCTCATCGTTGTTGCTATCGGCGCGGGCGCCATGGTTGTCTCCCATGCCAACGACAGCTTTTTCTGGGTGGTGACAAGCTTTGGCGAGATGGAGACCCAGGATGGGTATAAGACACAGACGCTGGGCACGCTGGTCATTGGCGTAGCGGCCATCATCAATGTGCTGCTGGTGTCAGTCATTTTCTGATCCTGTAGGCAAATGATTTCTGGTCTGCCTGGAGGCGGGAAAATGATAGAAGATGCGAAACGGATCATGGAGGCGGCTATCCAGGATGTCATGCCCGCCCAGGGCGTCTACCGGGCGCTGGATCAGATCACGCTCCCGGTGGACGGAAAGCTTGTGGTGATAGCCGCCGGCAAGGCGGCCTGGGAGATGGGGCGCGCGGCCTCGGTCCGGCTGGGCGCGCTGATCGACGAGGGGATCGTCATTACCAAATATGGATATTCTAAAGGGCCGCTTTCAAGGTTTGAGATCTACGAGGCCGGGCATCCGGTGCCGGACGCGAACTCGTTTCTGGCGACCAGCCGGGCGCTTGCCATGGTAGAGAAGCTTGGGGAAAAGGACACGGTCCTGTTCCTGCTTTCCGGTGGCGGCTCTGCCCTGTTCGAGTATCCTCTGGTACCGGAAGAGGAGCTGATTAGCGTAACAGAACAGCTTCTTGGCAGCAGTGCCAATATTGTGGAGATCAACACGGTCAGAAAGCGCCTGTCGGCCGTCAAGGCCGGAAGGTTTGCGCTGCGCTGCGCGCCGGCCCATGTGTTTTCGGTCGTGCTTAGCGATGTCATCGGCGATCCTCTGGACATGATCGCCTCGGGGCCGGCTTACCCGGATCTTTCCACAAGCGCCCAGGCGCTGGATATCTGTGAACGGTACGGGATACGCCTCTCCCGGGAGAGCCTGTTCTTTCTTCGCGAGCGGACGGTCCGGGAGATCCATAACGTGACCACCTATGTGACCGGAAGTGTGCGGGAGCTGTGCCACTCGGCCTGCCGCACCGCAAAGGGGCTGGGCTATAAGCCCGTGGTCCTGACCTCGAGCCTGGGGTGCGAGGCGAGGGAGGCGGGAAGATTTCTTTCCTCCATCGCGAGAGAGTATCAGGACGCGGAACGCTCCTATGCCTTCCTGGCCGGCGGCGAGACCATGGTTCATGTCAAGGGAAGCGGCCGCGGCGGGCGGAACCAGGAGATAGCGCTTGCCGCGGCGGAAGGGATCGCCAGGTGCGACCACACCTGTATCTTCTCCTTCGCTTCGGACGGGGTCGACGGCCCGACGGATGCGGCCGGCGGCTATGTTGATGAGTTTACCATGGACGCTTTGGAGAAGGCCGGCGTCCATTACCGGAACGAGCTGGAAAACAATAATTCCTATGAAGCCCTGAAAAAGGTTGGGGGACTTCTGATGACAGGGCCGACGGGGACGAAGGTCAATGACCTTTCGGTTATCCTGATTCGGCGCTAGGACAGAAGCTCCTGATACAGCCAGCGGGATATTTCTGACGAAAAGCCCGGCAAAAGCTATTGTGTTGTAAAAACAATAGCTTTTGCCGGGCTGCTTGTGCAAAACAGCGAAAATATCAGATAACTATTGCGATAAAGGTGAAATATCGGTAAACTATCAGACGTTATCCATAGATGGGAAGGGAGAAGAGCATGGTAAAAATTGTCGTATGCGATGATGAGGAACGCGACAGGAACCTGATCCAGCGCTCTGCCTCGCGGATCATGGACAGCCTTGGGCAGCCCTATGTGCTGGAAGCGTATGGAAGCGGCCTGGAGCTTTTGGAAAAGCACCCGGGGGACATGGATGTGCTGCTGATCGATATACAGATGCGCCTGATGGACGGGCTGGAGACAGCCAGGGCTATACGCAAGTACGACGATAATGTTAAAATTATTTTTGTAACGAGCTATCCTCAGTATGCCTACGATGGCTACCGGGTAAGGGCTTTTTCGTTTATCGTGAAGCCCATTAAATACAGCGAGCTGTGTACGGAGCTGACGGCGGCGGTGAATGCCATCGTGCGCTCCCGGGGTACCGATATGGTCATCAGGGACGGCCAGACCAGCTTTCATATTTCCTCCCGGGATATCCTCTATTTGGAGGTACAGAACCATAATGTGATCTTCCACACGGCGGAGCGGCAGATCAGCGTATATGCCAAGCTGGCGGATTATGAGTCAAAGCTGCGGGAAAAGGGGTTTTTCCGCTGCCATAAATCTTTTCTTGTGAACCAGCAGCATATAGCTGCCATGGATGCCACTTCTCTGACATTGTCGGATAAGAGCAGCATACCTCTCAGCAAGCACCGCCGCAGGGAATTTATGGAGGAGGTAGCCGATTACCTGGGAGGAGGGCATGCACTGTGAACGGCTGGGAATATGCCATCTATGGGAGCCTGCGTTTTTTTCTAGCGAGTGTCTGCCGCATTCTGATATTTCGGAATCTTGACGCGGAAACAGAAGGAAAGAAGGGAAGAAAGGCTCTTGGGCTCCTGTGCCTTTTCATTCCCGCGGCAGGCTATGCGCTTCCCGTATTTCTGAACCGCCTGCTGTCTGCCGGCGTGCAGACTCTCCTTTTGCTTGCCGGGCTGTTCGGGTATCTGTATTTTGACAAGGCCTGTTCCCGGAGAAAGGCGGCCTACCTGTCCATTTTGGGGGCTGTCATTTTAGCTGATTTCCAGATCCTGTTCTGGCTGCCCCCATGGCGCATGCTCCATCAGATGGCGCTGCCGCCGGCGGAGGGAGCGGTCCGGAACATGTTTTGGCTTCTCATCGCGGAATACAGCCTGAGGCTTCTTGTGGTGCTGGCTGTCAGCAAACATATACAGATCAGGGAAATCCACCAGATGGGCTGGCTAAATTTTGCCACCTGCCTGTTCATGCTGGCGGCGGAATCCTATGTGCGCAGGAGCCTGTATGGGCAGGATAAGGGAACAGCTGTCTCGTTTGCCTATATTATCTTTTTTCTGATCCTGCTTTACGTGATCAATATCGAGCGTTACCTGGCGACGGAGGAACGCATCCGGCAAAACAATATGGCGCTGATCTCCCAGAAATACCAGATTAAAAACATGGAGCTTTATATCGAAGCGGATAATTCGATGCGGCGCCTGAACCATGATATCAAAAACCATCTCCGCTCGATCCGCCAGCTTGTCAATATGCAGGAGGTGGAAGAATATGTTGACGGGCTCCTTGGCGAGATGCCGGACTCGCGGCTGCTTGTCAACACCGGCAGCAGCTTTCTGGACCGCCTGTTTTCCGTTAAAATGCAGGAGGCCTCCCATGCGGGCGTGGCGCTCAGGGCTTATGTGGAAGGAAGCGAGCTGGAACGCATCCCGCAGAGAGATCTCTCCACGATTTTCGGCAATGCCATCGACAATGCCATCGAGGCGGCGGGAAAGCTGGACGACATAGAGCGCAGGGAGGTTGTGATACGGACGGAAAAGTTTGCCAATAAACTGGTGATAAGCATTGCGAATTACGCGCAGGGAAGCATGGTATTCCGGGACGGGATACCGGTGACATCAAAGAAGGATAAGTCCATACATGGCCTGGGGTATGTCAATATCCAGAGAGCCGTGAAAAAGAATGGCGGGACGGTGAGTGTTTCTTATAACGAAGAAACCGGACTTTTCAAGCTTAATATTCTGATCTGAACAAAGCAGGCCATAGGGCGGCTCCCGGCAGCCACTTGCGCCGCTTTCGCACCCGTTTGCGAAAAAATAACCAATAATCTTTGAAAAGAGCTACAATAATTTATGTAAAAACACCATAGTAAAGCCCCATTTACAGAGAAAGGAGTTTTTGCCATGAAGAAAATGTTAGCTGCGCTGCTGGCCTGCGCCTGCGCCGTGGGAGCGTTTACGGCTGTCCATGCCCAGGAGGACCCGGAACCTTTTGTTTTCCATTACAAGGACGCGGAAGTTGTTGAACTTGGCGGCTATGAGGTCAACAAGATCTGGGTGGATTTGATCCCTGTGTATTACGTCACGCCGGAAGGCTATCAGGAAGGCGACGACATGAAGATCTGCATTTTCCTTTCCGGCCTCTCCGGGAACAAAGAATCGATCCTGATGCAGTATGCGCCCTATATCCTGGAAAACGGCTACACGGCGGTTATCTTTGACCACTATATGCACGGTGAGCGCGCCAACATTCAGGACCCGGTGACGATCCTGACGGCTTCCCAGGAGGAAGTCACGGCGCTGCAGATGCAGATCCTTGGGACCTGTTTTGAAAACATGTACCGCTACGGCTGGGAGATCCTGGGCAACTCTGCCCTGGACACGCTGCGCGTCCTGGATTACTTCTATAACAATTTCCCGGTCGTGGATTCCGTCATGGGCGGACATTCCATGGGCGGCGATACCTCCCTGGTGGTGGCCGGCCTCGACCGCCGCGTGAACCGCATCCTGTGCCAGGTGACGGCTCCCGACTGGCTGCGCCCCGGCATGCATTACCTGAATGAGAACTATGGCGATGTGGCTCTCCCGAGCGATCCCGGCGAGCCGGATGCCAAGTCCACGTTCTATTTCATGAATTTCTCTCCCAGCATGAACCTGGACCGCTACATGAACGGCGACATCGAAGCCATGTTTGTCTGCGGCGAGCTGGATTCTCACATTAATCCCAACTGGGTCTACACCTTCCGCGAAAACGTCTACCGCCTGAATCCGGCGGCCGGCAAGATGCTGGGCATCTGGACCAACATGGGCCAGGGCCACAAAGCGCCCGGCGAGGAGGACCTGCATAAGCTGTTTGCATGGCTGTGCAGCGGCGAGGAGATGGAAGGCGCCAAATACCTGACCGGCGACGACCAGGCCTGGAACCGCGAATACTACCATACGATGAATACCTTCCCGGAAGGCTACTGATAAGTAGAGGAAAAACAGAAAAGGGAGAAGAAAAGGAGACGCTTCTTTCTGAGTTTGGGTATATCAAAACAATTATTAAGCAGCCAGAGCATTTGCTTAGCGGCTTAATACCCAAAGCTCAGAAAGAACCCTCCCTTTCTTCTCCCTTTTTTTGTCTCCTAAATAGAAGTGGCGTTAGTTTCTATACTCGCGAACACAATAAAATAACGCCATCCGGACAACTGGGACATGATTCCGGGCCATCGCAGGCAGTATGTATCTGAGTATGAAAGATGGGATATTGACAAAAAGCAATCATGAGAATATAATAATGATAGCAAAAATTAAAAATCCTATCATTTTCCTCGCGGAGGATAAAGTATTGAACATAGACAAGAAAGATATAGAGCAGTATCTTTCCGAGGTGAAGGAAGCTGTTGAAAAGGATAATTACCGGATTGACCGAAATGCCAGGCGCCAGGACAACATTAATCTGTTTCTGGATTATGTCATTGACGAAGCAAAAGCGAAGAAAATCATATTGAGCCTTACTGAAATGGACTTTTCGGAGATCCTGCAGAATGAGCACAAGGGCTTTGAACACGAGAACCTGTACGTATTCGGCAAGGATGTGGCTCTTTTGGAAAGAAACGGGACAGAGGAAAAAACAATATCTCTGTATATCAAGTTCAACAAGCTGGCAAACTATTTCGTGATCGTAATTTCCTTTCATGAACAGAAGCATCCGCTTACATACTATTTCAGATAATCAGGAGGCAGAGGTGAGCATTATGACAGAAAAGGGAAGAAGGGATTTCTGCATAGAGTGCAGGAAAGAGACCGAGTATTTTTTGCAGAAGAAGGACATTATAAAGAATATAAAGGATAAGGAATATACCTTTGCAATCACCGTGGCCGTCTGTGCGGAGTGCGGAGAGGAAATGAGCATTCCGGGTCTTATTGATAGGAATGTTCAGGAAATCGACACGCAGTACAGGGCATTGGAGGGGCTTGTATCGATCGATGACATCGAAAGGCTGATGAAGATCTATAAGATCGGAAAGGCTCCCCTGTCCCTGGCACTTGGGTTTGGAGAGGTGACGATCCCGAGATATCTGGAAGGACAGGTACCTTCCAAAGAGTATTCGGATATCATTAAAACAGCGCTTTCATCCCCGGCATACATGAAGCAGAAGCTCTCGGAGAACCGTGAGAAACTGACGGATGCGGCATACCGGAAAGCGTTTGCCGCCGCAGAAAGCATAGAAAGCCTGTTTTCTGTTTCGGATAAGATGCTTAGGGTAATCGCGTATATTTTTGAAAAGCTGGAAGAGGTGACACCTCTCGCGCTTCAGAAGCTGCTTTACTTTATCCAGGGCGTGTACTGCGCATTGTACGGAAAGCCGATCTTTGAAGAGGATTGCAGGGCGTGGGTGCATGGTCCGGTCTATCCAGAGGTATATGAGCTGTTCAGGGATTTCAAATATAATCCGATCGATGATGCACGGTTCGCACTTCTGGAAGGAACGGAGGATGCCCTGACGGATGATGAGAAACGTGTAAGCGACCTTGTTATGAACACATTTGGAATGTATGGCGGAAAAGTATTAGAGAAGATCACACATAATGAGGAGCCATGGATGGAAGCGAGGAAAGGATATGGAGACAGTATACCGTCCAGTGAACTTCTCTTGAAAGAGAGGATCATGAAGTATTACACCCTGATAAAGCAGAAATACGCCATAGACACAGAGGACGGCTTGCGGATATATATCCATGACATGCTTGATGAGGCAATATGATCCGGCCAATGCAAAGAAGCTGCAGCGTCGGGCAAAGACAGAGCCGCCGCTCACCTGAAGGTGAGCGGCGGCTCGCACACGTGATAGGGAAGAAAAGCCTTTTTTATCGCAGAGGCGGCATAGGGAAATTACCGGTGGTAATTTTCAAGTACTTCCAGTATATTACTGCGCCTGATATACGATGGCGCCGGTGTCCGGATCGCGGGAGAAGTCATTGAAGAAGTCCCAGGCGAGCTCGGCGTAGCAGGGATACAGGGCGTGAGTGGTATTTTCCGTGCAGGACATGGCCATGACGGGGAGGCCGTCCGGGTTGTTGACGGTCCAGCGGAAGGTGCGGAATTCGCCCATCAAAGTCGAGACGGAGAAGTCGTCATAGGGGCGCCCGAAGTACGGATAGGCCTCATAGTCATAGTTCCCATCGAACTCGATGCCGTTGAGCCTGGCATACTTGTCGAAGATATACATGGTGTTTTCATTCAGGCAGGCATTGGCCTGGTCGAAGCCGAGGTCGAAGGTGGAGGTGAGCTCCATGACCGGGAAGCCGATCTCGCGCATATGCGCATCCTGCTCCTCGGTGCTCTCATAGAACATGTCGGGGTGCATGCCGGCCATGGGAACGGCAGCGGCGATCTTTTCCATGCAGCCGTACATGGCGCGGTAGGTAGAGCCGCCGCCCATAGAATAGCCGAGAACGTAAACGCGGGTGCGGTCGAGGGCCGGGTACTTGTCGAGAACAAGGTCAAGGAGGCGGGGCATAGCCTGATCCATGATGCCCTCATAGATCGGGACGCCCATGACGACGCGGGCACCCTCGTGGGAGATGACGAGCTCCTCCTGGAACGGGCAGATGATGGCGGCGCCTTCGCGTCCGGCGACCTCAAGGGCGCCGATCTCATCCATGAACATCAGCGGGTCATCCCCGGTGCCGTGAAGGGCAATGATAACGGGGACGGAACCCTCGGGCGCGGTACCGTTAATGACATCCTCCGGGATGGCTTCGTACCAGGTCTGCAGGTACTGGTCGTACATGGTCTTAAGGTCGCTGAAGATCTCCTCCTGGAAGAAGTCGACATGGAGCTTTCCCTCCAGCGTGACGCCGTCCATGATGGTATTGCGCGGAACCAGCGCGTAGCGGTGAAGCTCCGGGATGGGGCAAATGTCGGTAAAGGGGGCCGGAACAAGGGTCTCCTGGGTCATGCCGCGTATGACGGACACGCGCATGGTCTTGCTCATGACTTTGTAGAAGGCATCAAGGATCAGGGCCTTGGCATCCGGTTCTTCGGTTTCGACCGTATAGACGCGGCGGAGCGGAACCTCTTCGTTGTAGGCGACGGCAATGCCGTCCTCAGTTTCTTCCATGTTGGCGCCGTTGACAGCCTTCCAGGCCGCCGCGGCATTGTCGGCTTCGTTCACGATGTAGGCCGGGACATAGGCGGAAGGAACAGTCCCCTCAGCCATCTCGCCGCCGATGAGCAGAAGGCCGGCGCACTGGCCGATGCATTCGGGATCGCCGGTGGCCACATAGTTATTCAGGAACGTGGCGCCGCCGTCGATGCCGATGAAGTAGATCTTGCCGGTGGTGCCCATGTATTCGCAGTCCGCCATGGGGACAAAGCCCTTAGTGTAGATGGCCTTGTGCAGGTGATAGTAGTTCTCAAGGTCCGCTTCCCCAAAGCCGGCATCCGGATCTTCAGGCGTGAAGAGGATAACAGAGCCCACAAGGGAATCGATAAGGTCGGTAAGCCCCAGCTCCTGCATGTAGGCGAGGGCCGCTTCCTTGTCGTCAAAGTGCTGCTCGGCAAAAACAAGGAATGAGGTATTGTTCCGGACGGAAGCCTGACCGCCGTAGATGTTGGCAGAGCGGTAAACAAACGCGGTGCCCTCCGGGAAAGCGTCAAGCTCCGGGTTTGGGGTATATTCCTTTTCAGCGTTGCCATAAAGGGTAACCACGGCAGCCGGGCCGTTCTGGTGGGCTTCCTCAAGAGTTTCAATGCCGGCCTCGTTGCCGAGGCGGTTGCGGTAGTTCATGTAGCTGTAAAAGCTTTCCTCCTCCCCGCCAAAGACCGGGACGGCCATCAGGGCAAGGATACCAATGAGAATGGGGGTAAAAAATCTCTTCATAATAAGGCCTCCTTTATGGTATAATCATATAAATTTATTTTACCCGGTTTTTCAGCGTTTTCAATCCCACGGGAGCAGATTCCAATTTGCGTCAACTCATTTAGAAAGAGGAGAGCGGCGGAGCCCTTATAAAAGCTCTTAAAAGGACGATGCTCCAAAAGAAAACGACAGAAAGCACAAAAGGAGGACACGACTAACCATGGAGCGGGATTTAACGAAGGGGAGCGTTTTTGGCACACTGGTGCGCTTCTCTCTTCCTTTTTTGATGTCTTATTTTTTACAGGTGTTATATGGCCTGGCGGATCTGTTCATCATCGGCCAGTTTAACGGAACCGAGAGCATAACGGCGGTTTCCATCGGCAGCCAGCTCATGCACATGCTGACGGTCATGATCGTCGGGCTGGCCATGGGCTCCACCGTCAGCATAGGAAAAGCCGTCGGCGCCAAAAAGCGTGACGAGACGGCCATCGCTATCGGAAACACGGTCACTCTGTTCCTGTGCGGCTCTCTTGGGCTTATGCTTCTTCTGCTTTTGCTTGTCAGGCCGATCACAGGCATCATGTCCACCCCCAGGGAGGCCATAGCCGGAACGGTCACCTACCTCACGATATGCTTTATCGGCATTCCCTTCATTACGGCCTATAATATCCTGAGCTCCATTTTCCGTGGGCTTGGGGACTCCAAAAGCCCCATGTATTTCATTATCGTGGCCTGTTTTTGCAACATCGGCCTCGACTATCTGTTTATCGGCGCTCTCCACATGGGGACTGCCGGCGCTGCCCTCGGCACGACGCTCTCCCAGAGCATCAGCGTCATTTTTGCCATTGCGGTCATAAGCCGGCGGAGGATGGGCGTGAAGCTTAAGAAAGCCGATCTTCGCCTGGCAAAAAAAACCGTGAGTGCCATTTTGCGGGTGGGTGTTCCGATCTCTGTCCAGGACGGCTTCATCCAGATCTCTTTCCTTGTCATCACCATCCTGGCAAACCGGAGGGGCCTTAATGACGCTGCCGCCGTAGGCATTGTGGAGAAGGTTATCGGCATCCTGTTTCTGGTGCCCTCATCCCTGCTCTCAGCCGTATCCGCCCTGTCTGCCCAAAACCTTGGCGCGGGCAAGCCGGAGCGCGCCAAAAAGACCTTGTTCTCTGCCATAGCCATCGCCATAGCTTTTGGCACCCTGGCGTCGCTGGTCACTCAGGGAGCCGCCCCGCACATTGTCGATATTTTTGAGGATAACGCCGAAGTCATCCGCCTGGGGGCGCAGTATCTTAGGAGCTATGTCTGGGACTGCATTTTTGCCGGCATTCACTTTTGCTTCAGCGGCTATTTCAGCGCCTGCGAACGGTCATGGCTGTCCTTCCTTCACAACGCGCTCTCCATCGTGCTGCTGCGTATCCCTGTCGCGTGGTTTGCGTCCGTGCGCTTTACGGACACCCTCTTCCCCATGGG
>CAMNNO010000065.1 GCA_946545475.1 uncultured Blautia sp. | reverse complement strand
GCCCCGCAACTCTGAGCGGCCCCCCCTCCCCTGCGCCTACCGCCAGGTAAGAGTAGGATAGAAAAGCCAAAAAGAAACATGGCGCATCCAGAGCCTACCGCCAGGTAAAAGTAAGATAGAAAAACTAAAAAGAAACATGGCGCATCCAGAGCCTACCGCCAGGTAAAAGTAAAATAAAAGTCATCAAGGGGGGCGATGGGGTCTCCCCTACCCGCTAAACTTATATTTAGAAATAGAAAATCGTGCGTTTACTCGTCAGAGCTGTACCTGAATATCAGTACTTGCATATTTTCTGATACCAGTTATAATTATAGACAGGATCATCGTTCCTATCAATCCAACTTCAGAAGTAATTAATTGTAGAAATGAGGAAACAGTCATGAGAGAAAAACTTAAGATCACAGAAGGAATTTTCCCGATGCCGGTGCTGATGGTCGCGACATATAATGAAGACGGCAGCGTTAACGTGATGAATGCCGCATGGGGCACCATGCAGGAGCGGGACACCGTTGTCCTGAACCTCACCGAATCTCACAAGACCGTCAAGAACATCAAGGCCAGGGGCGCCTTCACCGTGAGTATCGCTGACGCGGCGCATATGATAGAAGCCGATTATTTTGGTGTGGTATCCGGAAACAATACCCCAGACAAATTCGCCCGCAGCGGTCTGACGGCCAGTAAGGCAGAAACCGTAGATGCCCCTGTGATCAACGAATTTCCGCTGTGCCTGGAATGCCGGTTCATCGAATATCAGTCCAATGAATACGGCTGCGGCGTGATCGGCAAGGTCGTTAATGTCACCGCCGATGAAAGCGTAATGGCAGACGGAAAGCTCGATATGTCGCGGGTCAACGCCATCGCCTTTGACCCGTATACCCACGGCTACTACAAAGTCACGGAGCGCGTCGGCGACGCCTTCAAGGATGGACTCGCGCTGAAAAAGTAACTTCTATACTCGCGAGCAAAAACGCCTCTGAACCTTTTGGGCTCAAAGGCGTTTTTCTGTAGATCCTTACTCTTTTTCCTGTTTCGGCCTTTTTAAATGTAACTCACCGTTTCGCCAAGCTCCTTCCGGCTTGTATGGTTCGGAAGCGGGCCGGCTCCTTCTGCCGCGTAGCCGAGATCCAGCACCATCAGGACCTCCTCGTTTTCCGGAAGCGCAAGAGCCTGCGCCAGCTTCTCCGGGTCAAGGAAATTGATCCAGCAGCTGTCCACGCCTTCGTCCGCTGCTGCCAGGATCATGTGCGTCGCCACGATCGTTGCGTCCTCCACGCCGGAATCGCGCTTGCCGCCCGGATAGGTGAACACATTGTTTTTATCGAAAGCAACGACCAGCACCGTCGGCGCGCCATATCGGCAGGGCGTCACCTCATCGATCCGGGCCAGCGCCTCCTGGCTCTGCGCCACATACACATGCTGCTCCTGAAGGTTCTTGGCCGTAGGAGCCAGGCGGCCGGCATCCAGGATAGCTTCCAGCTTCTCCTTTTCAACCGGGCGATCCGAAAACTTTTTGCAGGAGTAACGGTTCCTTATGACTTCTTTGAATTGCATGCTTTTTTCCTCCTTGTTTTTCGAATAGACAAATTTTGCTCTTCAATATTATACTCGCGAGTGAACTTATACTCGCGAACAAATTTAACTGCCGATTGTAATTTTATGCCGCGGTATATGCAGTTACACTAAAATAATTGCCTACGGCAATTATTAAGTGTAACTAGTATAATTGCCAACGGTAATTTTTATAGCACGCTTAACCTGGCTTTATCATCATTTTTGAATACTGCTATAGTATAACACAAATGCCAGAAAACTCAACCGGCTTTCCGCAGGTCGGGAATAGAGCCTTATGGAAGCGGCTCACGCCGCAATATCGTCGGAAATATAGCCGTTCTTTTCCATATATGCGCTGATGCGTGTCCTGACGTTCTCCTGCAGGTTGCGGTAGAAGAACTGGTAATCGTAAATGTGATAAGCGCCCTCGGGCAGAAGGCTGATCAGGGCGGGATAGTCGGCCGGGTCGATATCCGTAACCTTCAAAATGCTCCTCTCCCCTTCCAGATAGCAGCCGCAGAGCCCCTTCTCTTCCCGTGTGACAGCTCCGCTGTAGTCGGTAAAGCAGGCGCCAAGGTTTTCTTCTTTTCCGGCTATCGTGCCGTCCGTCTTCCAGTTCAGCGGATTGATGGCATAGGCGCGCGTTCCCTCCGGCACAACGAATGAGCCGGAGACGCCCGGCGCTTCACATTCGAAGCTCACAACGACGCCCGTGTCGTCGGGCCCGGAGGCCGGAACGATCTGCGGATAAGCCTTTGCAAGCTCCTCTCTTAAAGGCCAGCCGATGGCATATACGGCGACAAGGCGTCCGAAAAGCTCCTCATCGCCAAAATATTCCGCCAGGAGCCGGTAGCACATATCCGCGCCCTGCGAGAAGCCGGCGAGGACGATGGGACGCCCGCCGTTTTCATGCTCAAGATACCAGGAAAAAGCCTCCGAGACATCCCGATAAGCGCTGTCAAGGCAAGCCTCCCGCTCTTTTTCCGGCAGCTCGTAGACCTTCATGGCCGCCTGGCGGTAATACGGGGAAAACATCCTCGCTTTCTCGTCGTAGATCCCCCTCTCCATGTTCAGGGCGCCGAGAAAATTTCCCTTTGTCTCGTCGTCTTCCAGGGACATATGGTACTCGTCCTTCACATCCACGGTCGGACAGACGAGGAACACATCTGCGTCCTTATCCCCGGCATCCTCGTAATATGCCCAGTTTTCCGGAAGGCTGTAGTCGACGGCATCCGTTTCCGGAACCGCCTCGGCATCCCAAACAGCAGCCTCCTCTGCCGCCATGACGGAGGGCGGGAAAGCGCCTGTGCCGAAAGCCGGTCCCTGCAGCAGCATGGCAGCAAGAAGCAGCCGGGTTACGTGTTTTTTCATATTAACATACCCCCGTTTTTTTGAACCATAATTTTGTTTTCCAAAGCTTCTCTTCCGATTTCCTTTCTCCCGGCAGAATCTTATCACAGAGATGGCGCTCTTGCAATGAGAAGAAATGAATGCGTGTCGATAAAATTTTACCATGGAATTGAATTGTAAAAATATATGTAGTATATTAATATAGGAACTCGTTACCGGCCAAACGGCTATATCAGCTAAAAAGAGAGGAATTTCGTATTATGAAAAAGGAAAGTGTAAAAACAGTCGGCATTGTGGGGACGGGCATCATCGCCACCGCACTGGCCGCGTTGACCACGGGTCACGGCTGCCCCACCCTGGTCTTTGCCCGAAGCGATGCTTCGGAGGAACGTTTTCGCAAGACATACGATGGGCACTTCGCCCTTTTTAAGAGCCATGGCATCCTGACGGAAGAGCAGGCCGGGATCTGCAAAAGCTATCTGAAGGTTGTCCGCACTTATGGGGAGATGAAAGACGCCGAAGTCATTTTTGAGTCCGTCGTGGAGGATCTTGACACCAAGCACGATGTCTATCATCAGATCGAAGCCAACTGCCCGCATGTCAAGGTCATCGGCTCCGTGAGCTCTTCCATTGTCCCGGACAGGCTTGCCGAGACCGTTGAAACCTACGGCGACCGCATCATCGTCACGCATCCCTTCAACCCGGCGCACATCGTTCCCTACTTCGAGCTCTGCAAGGGAGAAAAAACGGCGGACGGCGTTATGGAATTTATGGTGGATTTCCTCGAAGCCATGGGGCGTAAACCCGTGTGCCTGAAAAAGCCCACGCCCGGATTTATCGGCAACCGTCTGCAGTTTGCCCTGTGGCGGGAGTGCCTGGCCCTCGTGGAAGAGGGCATCTGCGAGCCCAGGGATATCGACCGGGCGTTAAATTACAGCTTCTGCCCGCGTTACAGCTCCATCGGCATCTTTGAGCATTTTGACTTCGGCGGACTGGAGCTTAATCGCGCCGTGTGCAAAAACCTCTTCCCCATCATCTCTGACCGCAAGGATGTTCCCCCGGTCATCGATGAACTGATGGCTGCCGGCAAGACCGGCACCAAGGCGGGCGAAGGCTTTTATGACTGGCGAAATGTCGACATGGAAGCGTATGCCGAGCGCGTCAATGCGCCCTACTGGAAGTTCTGCAACTGGGATTTCCCGACCGAAAAGATGTGAGAAGCGCCCATCAGGGCATCTTATAGTATGCGCGCGGATTTTCAGCGGAAATCTGCCCGCTTGCGCGGCGAAAATCCGGCGCAGAAAACGAATGAAAACGCAAGGTTTTATTCGTTTCTTATATACAAAGAAGGAGAAAAAAATATGAATACGCAAAAGTTTCAGATGGATTCCTCCAGGCTGATCAAGATCCTGGTCTGCCTCGGTATTGCCCTCGTTTTCTGGTTCCTCCCGGCCCCGGCTCCCATGACGCAGATAGGGGTGCGGGTCATCGGTGTCTTTATCGCCACTGTCGTGCTGCTTTCCACGGTAGATACCGTGTGGCCTGCCATCCTTGGCGTTGTGCTGCTTTCCCTCACAGGCGTCACAAACCTGAA
This sequence comes from uncultured Blautia sp., assembly GCA_946545475.1. Taxonomy (GTDB): domain Bacteria; phylum Bacillota; class Clostridia; order Lachnospirales; family Lachnospiraceae; genus Blautia_A. The sequence goes on along the minus strand of CAMNNO010000065.1, from coordinate 10,574 downwards.
CGGCGCCATTGCCGGCAGCCTTGGCAACTGGGTCATCTACTTCGTTTTGATGACCTTCATCCTTACCCATGCGCTGAATGAATCCGGTTTTACCAACCGCATGGTTGCCAAATTCATGGGACAGGGCTTTGTCCAGAAGAGCCCGTGGACCCTGACGATCTCTCTGGCTGCGATGGGCATGATCCTTGGCGCGTTTATCGACCAGGTCCCCGCGGCGGCTTTCATGCTGGCCTTCAACGCCAAGGTCTACCAGGCGCTTGGATATTCCAAAAAGGACGCCTATCCCCATATCGCGAATATCATGACGATCTTTGCCGTTAACATCGGCGGCGCCATGTCCCCGATCTCCCATGCCCTGATCATATTAGGGCTTGGCGTGTACGAGGCTTCCACCGGCAGCTCCATCAGCCTCTTCCATTACCTTGTGTATGGCGTACCCACCGGCCTCGCGCTTTTCCTTTTGATGGCGCTTATCTTCCGTCTCTTTGCCCGGCCGGATTTCAGCAAATTTAAGGACTTTGACATCCACACCGTTCTCGATACGCAGAAAGAAATGACCCTCCGCGAAAAAGCGGTTGTGACGATCTTTTTCTGCACGGTCGCCCTCTGGGTCATTCCGGGCATTTTGAAGATGTTCGCCCCGCAGGCAGCCTTTGTCCTCTGGCTGAACAAGTACAGCATCACCTTCTGGGCGGCGGTTGCCGTTGTCGTGATGGGCATCCTCTGCATCGACGGAAAGCCTCTGGTCGACGTGCGTGACGTGGTGAACAAGCATATCAACTGGGGAATCCTTATCTTCATCAGCATCGGCGTCTATTTCGGCAGCGCGATCTGCGACCCGTCCACCGGTGTCAACGACTTTATGAGCGCCTACATAGGCCCGATGGTGCAGAACGTCTCTCCGACTGTTGTCGTGCTGATCCTGGCCTTTGCCGCCGTATTTATGACAAACTTTGCCTCTAACGTGTCGACCATTACGGTCATGACCAGCCTTGGCGTCACGCTCGGGCTCAGCACGGGCGTCGTCAACCCGATAGCCATCGCCATGGTGACCTCCTTCTGCGGTTCCTGCGCCTACCTGATGCCGTCGAGCTTTGCCACCATAGCCATGCTCCACGGCGATGAATACAGCAACAAAGCAGATATCTACAAGTATGCCGTGATCATGATGATCCTGACGCCCATTATCGTGACCTTTGTGGGATATGCCATCGGAAACCGCTTATAAGCCTGAAAGGGAAGACAAAAATGGAACTGAAATATATTCTGACCAGCAAGGAAAACGGCATCGAGACCATCACCTTTCACCGCCCGGAAGCGCTGAATGCCCTGAACAGCGAGCTGCTTGATGATCTTGACGCCGCCGTCTCGGATGCCGCCCTTGATCCGGATGTCCGGGTGATCGTTTTCACCGGGGAAGGCAAAGCCTTTATTTCCGGCGCGGACATCAATGAGATGAACAATAAGAAAAACCTGGAGATCATAGACTATTCCAGAAAAGGCGCCGCCCTTTTCCGCCGCATCGAAACCCTGCCCAAGCCGACCATTGCGGCGGTCAACGGCTATGCCTTTGGCGGCGGGCTGGAGTTTGCCCTGTGCTGCGATGTTATCCTCGCCAACGAGAAGGCCTCCTTTGCTCTTCCGGAAGCCACGCTCGGCATTGTCCCCGGCTTTAACGGAACGCAGCGCCTGCCGAAGATCATCGGGCTTTCCAAGGCAAAGGAAATGATGTTTACCGGACGGCGGGTGAAGGCCGACGAAGCTCTCGCCATGGGGCTTGTGTTTAAAGTCTTCTCTCTCGAGGATTTCCAGGCGGAAGTTATCAGGGAAGCGGAAATGATGGCCAGCGCCTCCGCCAGCGCCATATCCCTCATCAAATCCGCCGTCTGCGCCGGCGCTGATGTCAGCGTTGATGTGGGCAAGGATATCGAGCTCGGCTACATGACAGCCTGCTTTGGGACGGAAGACCAGATTGAAGGCTTTACGGCCTTCCTTGAAAAGAGGAAACCTGTGTTCCGGCGTTAGTGAGAAAAAATGAGAAGAAAAGGGGACGGTTCTTTTTTCTTGTGATCCATAAGAAAAAAGAATCATCCCCTTTTCTTCCGAATGATAGGCTTACCCTGGCTTTATTATCATACAGGAGGTGCATTTTCATCCTCCTGCGTGTTATCGCACCTTTAATGTCTTCAAATATATCTTTTGCTCATCTGTGATCCTACGACTTTCCAGGCTTTTCTGGATCGCCTTGTTATGTGTCCAACCGCTCAGCCGCTTTTTTTCCAGATATGGCAAGGCCAGATCATAGTGCTTTGCCAGAGCCGTCGCAAAATACCATGCGATCATCATATTGATGTAATACTCTTCCGACCTGACCTCTGCCACCATATCCGCATATTTCGTATCGAAATTTCCGCCAAGAAAGTGCTGCATCAGCATTCCGATCGCGAACCTCACCGTATAAGTTTTATCTGACATGATCCATGCCTGAATGTGTGGAAGCAGTCTGTCCGGCTGCTTTTTAAATGGTTTCGGCAGGAGCTGGTCACAGGTTGCCCAGTTATCAATGAAGGGCAGAAATGCCTCAACTTCCTTTACGCACCTGTCAAAATCCTTCTCCAGCGATATCACAAAGGCATGCAGCTGGTCTTCATCGAAATACTGATGCGGCACGCATGAAAGAAATCCATCTATCTCACTGTCTTTACACAGGCTTTTGGCAAATGTGCGAAGTGCCGGCGTTCTGACGCCTATAATTCTGTCGGCGGCTACTGTGGGAATGATCTTTGCCTGCATAAGGGCATAGTCCTTATCCCGCATTCGGAACAGTTCTGCCACAATCTCGTTTCTATTCATTTACATATGCCTCCGCTACTCTAGCCGATAAGCTTGCATTTTCCCCTGTAAAACGGAAGGGGACAACGGTTCCCTGAATCAGACATGCTCCGGGGCGCTGTTTTTTTGCGGCAGGGTTGCTCCCACCCTGTAGTGGCACGCAACCTCCCTTCCCGCCTCGCTTCTCAGCACCGGCCTCTCCCTCCGGCATTTCTCCGTCGCATATGGGCACCTGGTATGGAAGAGGCAGCCCTCCGGCAAATTCACAGGGCTTGGGATCTCGCCTTTCAGCAGCGGGACCTCCTCATCCCGCCGCCTGGGGTCCGGCTGCGGGATGGCGTCAAGAAGGAACCGGGTATAGGGATGCTGCGGCGCCTCAAAAATATCCTTTGCCGGGCCGATCTCGCAGATGGTCCCGAGGAACATGACCGCCACCCTGTCCGAGATATGCCGCACAACGGAAAGGTCGTGGCTGATAAACAGATAGGCCATCCCCCTCTCCTTCTGCAGATCCCGCAGCAGGTTAAGGATCTGGTTCTGCACGGACACATCCAGGGCCGATACCGGCTCATCGCACACGATAAGCGCCGGATCGATGGCAATGGCCCTGGCGATGCCGATGCGCTGGCGCTGGCCGCCGGAAAACTGATGGGGATAGCGGTAAAGGAACTCTCCCGGCACCCCCACCGCCTCCATAAGCTCAAGGACCCTCTCCGTGGTGGCCTTCTTAGTCGGGCACACATGGTAGGCGTTCAGCGGCTCGGCAATGATGTCCCGCGCCGTCATGCGGGGGTCCAGCGAAGCATAAGGGTCCTGGAAAATAAGCTGCAGCTGCCGCCGGTATTTTGAAAACGCCTGATCGGAAAAGGATGTCACCTCTTCCCCCCTAAACCACAGCCGTCCCCCAGTCGGCGAGAGAAGGCGGATGAGGAGCCTCCCAAGCGTGGACTTGCCGCAGCCCGATTCCCCGACAATGCCAAGCGTCTCGCCCTCATAAACCTTAAGCGACACATCCGATACCGCGTGGACCCTTTTGCCGCGGCTTAAGGGAAACTCCTTTGAAAGGTTCACGGCCTCCAGTAAAACATGATCGCTCATGCCTTCTCCCCCCTTCCTGCAAAATGGCAGCGCACCTTATGGCCGTCGCCCACATCCATAAGATCCGGCAGGCATTCCCGGCATTTCTCCTCGCACCTCTCACAGCGCAGCGAAAAGCTGCAGCCCGCCGGAAGATGCAGAAGGTTCGGCACGACCCCCGGGATGGTATCCAGCTTATCCCCGCCCCGCCGCAGGGACGAGACGGAAGAGAGCAGCCCCCGGGTATACGGGTGCAAAGGCTCCTCAAACAGCGTAAAGGTATCCGCCTGCTCAACGATCCGCCCGGCATACATCACATATACATAATCGCAAAGCTGGGCAATAACGCCCAGGTTATGGCTGATGATGAGAACGCTCGTCCCATCGCTGCACAGCTTTTTCATGAGCCGCAGGATCTGCGCCTCCACCGTGACATCCAGTGCCGTGGTCGGTTCGTCCGCAATAAGGACCTTGGGATGGCAGATCATGGCCATGGCGATCATCACGCGCTGGCGCAGGCCGCCGGAGAGCTGGTGCGGATAGCTTGAGAGCCGCTTTTTGGCCTCCGGGATGCCAACCGCCTCAAACATCGCCACCGCTTCCCGCCTGGCCTCGGCCGCCGGCATGTTCCTGTGCAGCCGCAGGGCCTCCGTTACCTGTTTCCCGACCCGGACAACCGGGTTCAGGCTCGTCATGGGGTCCTGGAAGACCATAGCGATCTCGTCTCCACGGATGGCGCATTTTTCTTTTTCCGGAAGGGAAAGGATCTCCTTCCCATCGAGCCACGCCTCGCCGCCAACCACGCGCCCCGGATATTTCAGAAGGCCCATGCAGGCGCGGACCGTCATGCTCTTGCCGCAGCCCGACTCGCCGACAATGCCCACGATCTTCCCTTTTGGTACCTCAATACAGACATCATTGACCGCCTTCACCTCGCCCTTCTGGGTAAAAAAGCTGGCAGAGAGATGCCTGATCTCCAGCATATTCTTTTCCATAAGCACAGCTCCTTACTGATTTTTCTGATGCGGGTCAAGCACGTCCCGAAGGCCGTCTCCGAGGAAATTGAAGGCCAGAACGACCAGCATGATAGCCGCGCTGGGCACCAGGCTGAGCCACGGGGCAATGTAGAGGAACTGCCGGCCCATGTTGACCATAAGCCCCCAGGAGGCGTCCGGGACCTGGATGCCAAGGCCCAGAAAGCTTAAGCTGCTCTCCGTCAGGATGGAGGAGGGGACGTTTAAGGTGAACAGGACGATGAGCGTCGGCAGGCAGTTGGGCAGGATGTGGCGCCACAGGATGACGCGCTTTTTCACGCCGATGGCGCGGGCGGCCTCCACATACTCGTTCTGTTTAAGCCTTATCGCCTCCGACCGCACAATGCGCGATACGCTCGCCCAGTTGACCAGGGACAGCGTCAGCACGACGTTCATAAGCCCGCCGCCCAGCGTGTACATGATCAGCATGGCCAGGAGCATGGAGGGGAAGCCCAGCGTAATATCCGCAATGCGCATGATGATGGCATCGGTTTTTCCGCCGATCACGCCGGCGATAATGCCAAGGGCGGCTCCCAGGATCATGCCCAGAAGCGTCGGCAGCACCCCGATCATCAGCGACACGCGAGAGCCGTACAGCATGCGCGTCAGGATATCGCGCCCGCCTTCGTCCGTGCCCAGAAGATGCGCTCCCGACGGCGGCGACAGGCGGTTTAGAAGGTCCATATCTTTATAACTGTAGGGCGTCAGGAATGGCGCAAAGATGGCCGCCAGGATAAACAGAAGGATGACCACCGCGGAAAAGACCGCCAGCTTGTTTTCCTTCGCCAGGCGGCGCATAAGGTCCCAGAAGGTCTCGGCCTCGCCGATCTGGCTTTTCAGGCGCACATCCTCTCCCGCCGCCATCAGCTTCTTTTTCTTTCCAAACATGATCTACGCCTCCTTCCGTATCCTGGGGTCCAGCACAGAATACAGGCAGTCCGCCAGGAGGTTGCCGATAATGACAATAGCCGTGGAAAAGAGCGCTGTCCCCTGGAGAAGGGGAATGTCGCGCCCGTTTATGGCCTGGACGGCCAGCTGCCCGATGCCGTTGATGGAGAAAATGGTTTCCGTGATGACCGCGCCGGAAAGCAGGCTCGAGATCTGGATAGCCATCATCGTCACGACCGGGAGCATCGCATTGCGGAGGGCGTGGCGCAGAAGGACGCCCATCTGGCGGTTTCCCTTTGCCCTGGCCGTGTCGATATAGTCCTCCTGCAAAATCTCGATGAGGGTCGAGCGCACAAGGCGGGAAACGCTGCCCGCCGAGTTCCAGCCAAGGGCTATGGCCGGCAGGATAAAGCTTTTAAGCCCGTCCACGCCGGAGATCGGCAGCCAGTGCAGATGGAAGGCAAACACATATTGGAGCAGCATAGCCACCATAAATACCGGCATGGACACGCCGAGGAGCGAGAGCCCCATGAACAGGCGGTCAAGGAGGCCGTTCTTTTTCACGGCGGCGATAATGCCGCAGGTAATGCCAAGGATCCAGGCAAAGAGCGCGGCCAGAAAGGCCAGCTTTAAGGTGTTGCCGAAGGCCTGGCGCATGAGGGCGGCGACCGGGCGGCCAAGGGAATAGCTGGTGCCGAAGTCTCCCCGCACGGCCCCGGAGAGGTAGCGGGCAAATTGCACGATGGCCGGCTGATCCAGGCCAAATTCCGCGGTCATCCTCTCGATCGTGGCCGGGTCGGCATGCTCGCCCATCATGGTGGCAATGGGATTTCCCGGCACGATGCGGAGCATGATGAAAATGAGGAGGGCTACCCCGAGCAGCACAAAAACTGCCTGGAGCAGCCGCTTGATAATATTCTGCTTCATGAGATCTCCCTTATACAGATAATGAGTGGAGGCTTCCGGCAGGAGGAAGATTTTTCCCCTCCTGCTCGCCGGCGGGGCGCCTGTCACCGTCAGGTGACTATTTCCGATTGGCGCCCCTGCCATAAAGCAAAGGGTTCAGCCCCCGTTTGGAGAGCTGAACCCTTTGGGGCTTTATAGTATGCGCACGAATTTTCAGCGGAATACTGCCGCTAAAGCGGCGAAAATTCGGCGCAGGAAACGAATGAAAACAAGAGGCGTTTTATTCGTTTTCTATAAGATACGGTTTATTTCAGCACAACGTCAGTGACATAGAAGTCCGAGAAGCCGGCCCAGTGCGGGGTGAAGCTTTCCACGCGGCTGCCGATGCAGTACAGGTGAAGCTCCTCAAACAGCGGTATCCAGGCCACGTCTTCGCCGATGAGCTTCTGCTCAAGAGCCTGATACTCGGCTTCGCGCGCGGCATCATCCACAATGGCGCGGGCGGCCGAAACCCTGTCCATGATCTCGGTGTCGGGGTAATTGATGCTGCGGCCCTTGGTATTTTCCGGGCTGCCAAAGAAGGTGTACATGATGTTGGCGGGATCGTTATAGTCCATTCCCCAGCGTGCGACAAAGGAATCCATCTCGCCGGAGTTTCTGAGGGCCAGCCAGGCCGAGTGGTCGTAGCTCTGGATGGAAGCCCTGATGCCGACGCGCTCCAGGTACTGGGAGATGCTCCCGCACAGGAGCTGCGTGTTGCTGTCCGCAGCGGAGTCCATGGCTATTTCAAAATGGATCTCGCCATCGCTGTAGCCGGCTTCTTTTAAGAGGGCCTTCGCGCCGTCCGGGTCGTAGGGAAGACCCTCAAGGCTGTCGTTGTGGGCCCAGATGCCGGTGGGGATGATGCCGTTTTCGCGGATGGCGTCGCCATTGTAGATGCCGTTGATAAACAGGTCGACATCCAGCGCCATGCCGATGGCCCTGCGCACGCGGACATCCTTTAAGTATTCGTTGTTCTCGTTCATGACCAGGTAGGTCATGCCCACCTTCGGGGTGCTGATCATCTGGTCCGGATAGACGGGCTTGTACATGCTCTGAACGATGGTGCTGTCCAGGTTCTGGAGATCGATGATGTCAAGCTCACGGTTCTGGAACTTAAGGTTCTGGGTAGCCGCATTGGGAATGACCTCGACGATGACCTTCTTGACGGACGGCTCCTCGCCCCAGTATTTGTCGTTATATTCCAGGGTATAGTGGTTGTTGGCCTCCCACTCGGTAACTTTATACGGCCCGGAGCCGATGGTATCCGCGGGCTCCACGCCAAAGTTTTTCACCTCGGCCATGGTCTCGGCATCCACAATGGACATGGCCGGCGCGGAGAGCTCGGCCAGGAAGCCGGCATTGGGCGCGTTAAGCGTCACGGTGAAGTGGGTGTCATCCGTAACCGTAAAGCCGGCAAGCTCGGAGGCTTCACCCTTCATAAGGGCCTCGCCGCCCACGACCTCAAGGGGAATGTCGGTATTATCCCGGGCCTCGATCAGGAGCCTTTCAAAGCTGTACTTGACATCCGAGGAGGTGAGGGCGCTTCCGTTGGAGAAGACCACATCGCTGCGGATCTCGAAATCGTAGGTCAGACCGTCCTCGCTGACGGCATACTCGGTACACAGGCTCTTGACGACCTCTGCCGTCTCTCCCACAACCTTGGTCTCAAACAGGCGGTCGAAGACATTCAGCGGGACCATGTAGTTATCGGTCGTCTTTGACACATCCATGGTGGACATGTCATAGAGGACCGCGGTCCTAAGGGTCCCCTCCTCCACAAAAGCCCCCTGCGCCGTAAGCGCCGTCTGGCCGGAAAGCGCCAGTACCAGAGATGCTGCCAGGCAGATTCCTTTTTTCATTGCATATTACCTCCTTGTATAAAAATATCGTTATTTGAATTTAATATACCTAATCTTTGTGCAGATTGCAACTGCTTTTCGCAACCGCCGATTACAACATGGTATGGCATATCGGATATAATTCAGGAAACGAAAAGCAAAGCGGCACAAGTGCCCGATCTGTTCACAGGAGAAAAGAGATGAAAAGAAAAAGATTACCCGTATTTTTATTTATGCTTGCATTTGCGCTTTGCCTTCTCCCGGCCAGTTCTTTTGCGCGGGAGGATTCCTCGGAATGTCCTCCGCACGACTGGGTAGCCGTGGATGGAAGCGCGCCTTCCTGTACGTCGGAAGGCTATCAGTTTATTATCTGCGAAAAGTGCCGTGAGAGGCGGGAGGAAGTGATCCCGAGGCTGCCTCATTCCTACGGCGAGCTTATCGTCACCCGGGAGGCCAACTGCAGCGCCCCCGGCATCGGGTATCGCACCTGTACCATGTGCGGCGCGACCATTCAGGAGGAAATTCCCGTACTGCCCCATGTGTTCAGCGACTGGTGGACGGACACAGCGCCCACCTGCACAAGCCCCGGCCGCGAGATGCGCCGGTGCCAGGTGTGCGGCTACTATCAGACCAATTACCTGCCTGCTGCCGGCCACAGCTACGGCTACTGGTACACCCTTGAGGAGGCCACCTGCACGGCATCCGGCACACGGATGCACACCTGCTATGTCTGCGGATACTCGGAATACGATACCATACCGGTAACGGACCACACCTATGGCGAATGGACCGTCATACAGGAGGCGACAGGCCATAGCACCGGCCTTCGCGCCCACACCTGCTCCACCTGCGGCTATCAGGAAACGGAAAGCTTCTACCCGGAGGGAACCCTGCGCCGGGGCGAGCGGGGCGATAATGTTGCCCGTCTCCAGGAGGCCTTAAACCAGGCGGGCTATAACTGCGGAGCCGCCGATGGCATCTTTGGACAGATGACGCAGAACGCCGTCGCCGCTTTTGAGCAGGATAACGGGATGGAGGCGGACGGCATAGCCTGGCCGGATGTGCAGAGCCTGCTGGAGGCGAAAAATAAGCTGGGCGGCTCCTCGGCCCCCGCCGCGGACGGATATCGCCTCGGCCTCTCTGTCACCCAGCTGTCTCCCGCGGACGATGGACACCATTATGTTTCGCAGTGGCCCTATCGGACGACCGAGCAGATCCGCTGGGAAGCTGTTGTCACCAATGAGGGGATATATCCCCTCGATGTCAGCCAGACCCGCATTTTTGAAAATCCGGACAGTGAAGACTTTTACGACCTGACCCTGTTCGAGGGCGAAAATATCCTTCACCTGGAGCCGGGCGCCTCACAGGCTTATCCCATCAGCGCCATGCTGCATCTTGACAACAGCATCCCGGGGTCGGCAAGCGAGATCCTGGACGGCGTATTTGAAATACGCATTGATGCCGTCGGGCTTAAGAGCGGGACGGCGGAGGTGGTGTGTACCTCCGATCCTGTGCCCTTTACTTATCTTGTCCTTGGAAAGGGGTTTAGCTATACCGGAAATCCGGACGATTTCTGGTCTCAGGATGAGGACGGGAGCGAAGCTGGGCCGGATGAAACGGGAGGGAGCAGTGAGACGGGCGGGGCCGAAGATGAGATACTGCCGGCGCCCATCCCGACCGGGCCGATCGAGGACTACGAAGCAGATATAGCGCCGGGGTCAGTGCCGAACTATGAGGAAATTTTTCAATCGTTTCATGACTGGGGCGATATGGGAAGGTATATAAAGATTCCGGGGCTTAAGAGTGTTGTCAGAATCGCAGGATTCTTTAGACAGCTGTTAGGACAGTAATAGTTTTCAAGGGGGGAAACCCTTGTGAACCCGGGATGCTGCGGGATGCGCTATGTTTCTTATTACATTTTCTATTTTACGCTTACCTGGCGGTAGGCGCAGGGGAG
>CAMNNO010000064.1 GCA_946545475.1 uncultured Blautia sp. | reverse complement strand
CAGAGCCGTCAGGCTCTCAGAAGCCACAGACCTTTATGGTCTGTGGTAGTTCACGCAGATCTTTTGGAGGATGACTTACTATGTGCGGTATCTGCGGTTTTGCGGGTGATCTGGCTTCTCAGAAAGCAAATGTTGATAAAAAGAATGAGCGCTCTGCCGTTGTCCAGGCCATGCTTGACACCATCCGGCACCGTGGCCCGGACGGCATGCGCATCGCCGAGCTTCCCGGGGCGGCCCTCGGCTTTTGCCGTCTTAGCATCATTGACCTCGCGGGCGGCATGCAGCCCATGCCAAACGAAGATAAGAACAAGACCCTTGTCTTTAACGGCGAGATCTACAATTACCAGGATCTACAAAAGGAGCTGACAGAAAAAGGCCATACCTTTGCCACCCGCTCCGATTCCGAGAGCATTCTCCATGGCTATGAAGAATACGGCGAGGATGTCACCTCTCACCTTCGGGGGATGTTTGCCTTTGCCATCTGGGACGAAAAAGAGCAGAAGCTTTTTGCCGCCAGGGATTATTTCGGCATCAAGCCTTTTTATTATGCCCTCATAGACGGCTGCTTTGTTTTCGCCTCCGAGATCAAGGCCATCCTGAAATTCCCCGGATATCAGAAAACCCTGAACAAAAAAGCCCTTGAGGGATACCTCTCCTTCCAGTTCTCCCCCTACGAGGAGACCCTCTTTTCCGGCATATACCGCCTTCTTCCCGGGCACAGCCTGACGTATGAGAACGGGAAGATAACCGTAAAGCGCTACTTTGACCCTGTCCTGTCCCCGGACGATGACCTGTCGCCGGAGCAGGCGGTGGCCTCCCTCAAGACCGCCCTGCAGGATTCCGTGAAGGCGCACATGATCGCGGATGTGGAGGTGGGCGCCTTCCTTTCCGGAGGCGTGGATTCCAGCTATATAGCGGCTACCTTCACCGGGAAAAAATCCTTCTCCGTGGGCTTTATGGGAAACGAGGGGCAGTACAGCGAGCTGTCGAAGGCCAAGGCCCTTGCGGATATCAAGGGGCTTGAGAATTATTCCCATATCATAACGACCGAAGAATTTTGGGAAGCCATGCCGCGCGTCATGTATTATCTCGACGAGCCCAGCGGCGACGCGGCCGCCGTGGCCCTCTACTTTGTCGCCCGGGAGGCGGCAAAATATGTCAAGGTGGTCACCAGCGGCGAGGGCTCCGATGAATTTTTCGGCGGCTACCAGATCTATCACGAGCCGCTGGATGTCAACCGCCTCTCCTGGCTGCCAAAGGGAGCCAGGTCCGCGCTCGGGCGCCTGGCCCGCCATCTGCCGGAGGGCATGAAGGGAAGAGGCTACCTCCTTCGGGCCAGCAAGGATGTGGAGAGCCGTTTTATCGGAAATGCCCACATTTTCACCACCGAGGAGAGGCGCGAGATCCTCCTTGAGGATACCGGCGCTCCGTCAAATAAAGACTTCCTCCGGGAAGAGTATCAGAAATGCCAGAAAGTCACCGATACGGAGAAGATGCAGTATATCGATATCCTGAACTGGCTGCCCGGGGATATCCTGCAAAAGGCGGACCGCATGAGCATGGCCCATTCCCTGGAAGTCCGGGTTCCTTTCCTCGACAAGGTGGTCTTTGAGGCCGCCAGGCGTCTGCCCCTCAAGGCCAAGATCGTGGGGAATGAGACCAAATGGGCTTTCCGCCAGGCTGCCAGGGAGGTCCTGCCGGAGGAAGTCTCGGACAGGGCAAAGCTTGGCTTCCCGGTGCCCATCCGGGTATGGCTTAAGGAAGAGCCCTATGTGAGCCTTGTGAAGGAAGCCTTCACCAGCCGGACGGCGAAGAGCCTTTTCCATACGGATAAGCTCCTGTCCCTTCTTGAAGAGCATAAAGAGGGGAAAAAAGATAACAGCCGCAAGATATGGACGGTCTATGTGCTTCTTGTCTGGCACAGAATATTTTTCGAAGATGGCATGAACGGGCTTTTTGCCTGATATCAAGACAGGGAGGCTCCCTTATATGACACTCAAGAGGAAATCTATCGCAACCATGATAAGCCTGCTGGCACCGCTTATCCTGGCCTCCTGCGGTTCCGGCGAAGGCCGGATAGCCGCCTGGCAGAACAGGATACCGGATGAATCGCAGCAGGCCGCTGCCGCCCCCGTATCAGACGGGGAAAGCGCTCACAATGATAACGTCATAACCTTTGTCCCCTCGCCGTCATCAGCCGCAGACGTTTCCGGAGAGATATCGGGCAGTACAGATGTGGCCGGAAGTGTTATGCCTGCCGGGAGAGAAGACGGCTCCGAAACATTGCCGGGAAGCGAAGAAGGTCAGGGATTGGCCGCCCCCCAGGACGGGCAAAGCCCTGAGGCAGTACCTGGCGCAGGGACGGAAGGCCTGCCCGCTGCCGGCCAGGAGGCCGAAAACAGCGCTGACGGACAGGAGGATGCCTCCCTTACGGTGCCTGTGCCTTTGGCAGGAGAAGGAGCGGATGCCAATGCCCAGGCTCCGGACGAACAAACTTTAAATGAACAAACTTTAAATGAACAAACTTCAAATGAACAAACTTCAAATGAACAGGCTTCAAATGAGCAGGCTCCTGTAACAGAAAGTCTCTCGGAAACGAAGGACCTGCCGGAAGATGGAGAAGCTGCCCGGCAGGCGGAGGGGGAAGACAGCCTCTCCGAAGGGCAGGAGATGGAGGAAAATATCTATATTCCCAGCGAAGACGATATTTCCGGTTATTTTTCACAGCTCCGGGAGAGCGAAAGCGCTGAGGCCGCGTATCTTGGCGTGGAGCCCATGATCCAGAACCCGGAGCTGCCAAACGGGTGCGAGAGCGTTTCTCTTACCATGGTGCTCCGCTACCTGGGCTTCGACATTGAAAAGACTCTTATTGCCGATGAATACCTGCCCTATGGCGACCACTTTGTGATCAGCTATGTGGGCGACCCCCGCTCCGATGATGGCGCGGGCATTTATGCCCCGGGAATCGCTCGGACCGCCAACGACTTTCTGGCCGCCAACGGCTCCGACCTCGTTGCTTATGACCTGACGGGAACGCCCATGGAGGACCTTTTCCTGCTGGTGGGCGACGGCCACCCGGTCATCCTGTGGGGAACCATCAATTACCAGGCCCCCTCGTTTACATACGATGAGGACGAATATAAGGGAGAAAACTATTTCTGGTTCCGCAATGAACACTGCCTGGTGCTAAGGGGGTATGATATGGCAACCGGAAAAATAGAGCTTCTCGACCCCCTGCTGGGCGAAGTCACGATAGACCGCGAGCGGATGGAAGCCATCTATAATGAGATCGGCTCCTTTGCTGTTGTTATTATGTGAGTATCGTTGTATAAGGAGTATCGTTGTATAAGGAGGTATCCATGGACGGCAAAGTTACTTTTTCTCCGGACGGCCCGGATGAGCAGCGCGAAAAAGCTCCCATTCCCAAAAAGCCAAAGCGCCGGGGCCGCTTAAAGGCAAAAACCCCCTTCTGGATCGCTGTGGCGGTTTTTCTTGGCATCTTCCTTCTCAGGATCATTCTCGGCAGCTTTTACCGGGTGGATGAGCAGGAGTCGGCCGTTGTTACCATGTTCGGCGAGCATCTGCGCACGGACACGGCAGGCCTGTATTTTAAGATCCCCTTCCTCCAGAAGGTGGAAAAGGTCGACACCACGATCCATGGCACGGGCATCGGCTATACGGTCAGCAATGACGGCCAGTTCTTTACCACGGATACGGACGGCATCATGATCACGTCGGATTTTAACCTGATCGACATCGATTTCTACATGGAATACCGCGTCTCCGACCCGGTGGCCTACCTTTATAATTCGTCGGAGCCGGAGTATATCCTGAAAAACATGGCTCTCGCGGCCATCCGCTCCACGGTTATCGATTATACGGTGGACGATGCCATTACGGTCGGAAAGGCGCAGATCCAGGCGGAGGTAAAGTCCAAGCTCCAGGAGGCGCTGTCCGAGCAGAATATCGGCATCCAGATCGTCAACATCACGGTACAGGACGCCGAGCCGCCCACCGCCCGCATCGTGAGCGCCTTTAAGGCCGTTGAGACGGCCAAGCAGGGCAAGGATACGGCCATCAATAATGCCAGGCAGTACCAGAACGAGCAGATCCCGGCGGCCGAGGCCAATGCCGACAAGATCATCCAGAGCGCCGAGGCCAGAAAGCAGGCCCGTATTGCCGAGGCGGAAGGCCAGGTGGCCCGTTTCAACGCCATGTATGAGCAGTATCATCTGAACCCGCTGATCACCAAGCAGCGCATGTTTTATGAGGCGATGGAGGCCGTGCTTCCCAACACCCGGATCATTATCAGCGACGGAAAAACGCAGACCGTCTATCCCCTTGGCAGCTTTACCGGAAACGAAGGAAACAATTAGGAGGATGAGCCATGAAAAAGAAAGGAAAGATCGGGATCATTGCCGCTGTTGTCATTCTGGCGCTTATCACCCTCGGCGGCTCCTTCTATACGCTTCCGCTTAACCAGTACGCGGCCGTCCGCCAGTTTGGGCGGATCGTCCGGATCGAGGAGACGCCCGGGCTTAAGTTCAAGCTCCCCTTTATCCAGAACGTACAGACCATATCCAAGACCATAAAGCTCTACGACGTGCCCCTGTCGGATGTCATCACCAGGGATAAGAAGAGCATGATCGCGGACAACTATGTGCTGTGGCGCGTGGTGGACCCGACCAAATATATCCGCACCCTGGACGCCATAGACCTCCGGGCGGAGGAGCGCATCGAGGCGGCTGTGTATAATGCCCAGAAGAACGTGATCTCCTCCATGAGCCAGGATGAGATCATCGAAGCCCGGGGAGAGAAGCTCACCCAGCTTCTGACGGACGAGGCCAATTCGGATATCGGCGATTATGGCATCCTGGTCGTGACCGCGGAGATAAAATCCCTCGACCTTCCCGATGACAATAAAGAGGCCGTCTACGCCCGTATGATCTCCGAGCGCGACAATATCGCCGCCTCGTATAAAGCTCAGGGCGAGTCTGAGGCCCAGAAGATCCGGAACGAGACCGACAAAAATGTGATCGTCATGGAAGCGGATGCCCGAAAGCAGGCCGAGATCCTGGAGGCCGAGGGCGAGGCGGAATACATGCGTATCCTGGAGGAAGCCTACAATACCGAGGATAAGGCAGAATTTTACCAGTTTATCCGTTCCCTGGACGCCTTTAAGGCTTCCCTCGGCGGCCCGGATAATACCATCATCCTGGACAGGGATTCCGCCCTGGCTTCATTCCTTTATGAAACGCCCTGATGCGGTAAGATCAGAGAAATACGAAAGGATAAAACAGACATGAAAAGCGACGTGATCGTAATTTCCACCGACGGCGCCGGGATGGACAAGGCTCTTATCCAGGCGGAAAAAGTGGCGCAGTATAAGGAACTGTCTTCGAAGGCCTCCCATGACATCCGCCTCCTGGCGGAAGAGATGATGGGCATGATGCGCTCCATTACCGGAGGCGCCAATGGCCGCTTCTGGATCGAGGACGAGGACGGGGCCTTCAAGCTGCATCTCCGGACAGAGACGTTTGTGGATTTCGGCAAGCGCGAAAAGCTCCTCTCTGTATCGAGGAGCGGCAAAAATGAGGCGGCGAGGGGCATTATGGGCAAGATCCGCACCTTTTTTGACCCGCTGGACAGCATGCCCATCTTCTTCAACACCACGCCCGAGGGCATGAGCGGGAACCAGCTCTGGTCCATGCGCGCCTACCAGGATGTCCTGATGGACCAGATCCGGAAAAACCAGGCCGGCGCCGAGGAGGCCTGGGATGAGCTGGAAAAATCGGTGGTCTCGCATATCGCCGATGATATCAAGGTCGCCATCCGCGGCAAGGAAGTGGAGCTTATCATCATTAAAGCCTTTGAAGAAAAATAAGTCATGGAACTGAGGTTGTCCTTGCCATAATCGAGCAGGAGAAGAGGATCCCCTCTTATCCGCCCCTGCGATAATAAAAAAACGTCATGGGAATCATCCTCCCATGACGTTTTTTTATTATCGCAGGGGCGGCGCAAGGAAAACATCGCCCAGAGCCGCTGCAAAAATCTGCTATATTAACGCTGTGATGATTTACCGTGTGAAAAATTAGGGATTGAATTTAAGACGACAGCGTGGTATAATTACGCCTAAAGTATTCATAAATCATGAATTGTGGGAGGAGTTTTCATGGAATCATTCTTGAACCTTGTGGAAAAAGTCAACGGCAGCATCAATAACTTTGTCTGGGGTATTCCCATGCTCATCCTGCTGGTCGGTACCGGTATCCTCATGACTATCCTGACCAGAGGCTTCCAGGTATCTCATTTCAAGCACTGGTGGAAGAATACCATAGGCCGCGTGTTCAGCGACAAGGAAGTCACCCAGCATACAGCTAAAGAAGATAAGCAGATCAGCCAGTTCCAGAGCCTGTGTACCGCCCTTGCGGCGACCATAGGCACCGGCAACATCGCCGGCGTGGCGGCAGCTATCGTATCCGGCGGCCCCGGCGCTATTTTCTGGATGTGGATCGTCGCCTTCTTCGGCATGATGACAAACTTTTCGGAAAATGTCCTGGGTATCTATTATCGCCGCAAGAACACGGAAGGGGAATGGTGCGGCGGCGCCATGTACTATCTGAGGGACGGTCTCGGAGCCAAAAAGGGCTGCAAAACTCTTGGCGCTGTCCTGGCTACGCTTTTCAGCTTTTTCTGCGTCCTGGCTTCCTTCGGCATCGGCAACATGAGCCAAATCAACTCCATCGCTGTCAACATGCAGTCCGCTTTCCATATTGAACCTCTGGTCACAGGCGTCATCCTGATGGTCCTGGCGGGCCTGGTTATCGTCGGCGGCCTTAAGAGGATCGCCTCTGTCACGGAAAAGCTGGTTCCCTTTATGGCTATTGCCTATATCATCGGCGCCCTGGTCATCGTTATCGCCAACATCGGCCAGGCAGGCGCTGTTTTTGCCGCTATCTTTAAAGGAGCTTTCGGCATGAAGGCCGTCGGCGGCGGCATCGTGGGCAGCGGCGTGGCCCTTGCGGTTCAGTGGGGCATGAAGAGAGGCGTCTTCTCCAACGAAGCGGGCCTCGGCTCCTCCGTTATGGTCCATTCCTGCTCCAATGTCAAGGAGCCGGTCGTTCAGGGTATGTGGGGCGTGTTTGAGGTCTTTGCGGACACCATCATCGTCTGTACGCTGACCGCCTTCGCCATCCTCTCCAGCGGCCTTGTCAACCTGGAAACGGGCGAAGTGCTTTCCAGCGCGGAAAAGACAGCCCTGGTATCGGAAGCCTTCGGGACCGTGTTCGGCAAGTTCGGCGGAATGTTCATCGCCATCGCCATCCTTCTGTTTGCCTTCTCCACCGTTCTCGGCTGGAGCCAGTACGGCTCCAAGGGCTTTGAGTACCTGTTCGGCACCAAGGCGATGAAGGGCTATCAGGTGGTTTTCGTTATCTTTATCGTTATCGGCGCCACCATGAACCTGACGCTGGCCTGGGACCTGTCCGATACGTTTAACGGACTTATGGCCATCCCCAACCTGATCGGTGTCCTGACGCTTAGCGGCACGGTTATGGCGATCACCAAAAACTACATCGACCGCAAGATCCGGAACAAGGATATCGAGCCGATGTACTCGGTTTTCCCTGATATCCAGAAAGACCAGGAGAAGTCTGACGACGAATGCATTATCTGATGGCCTTATGATTTATTGAAGAAATTTACGGAAAACCCGGGCCGGCAGCAGAAATGTGCCGGCCCGGGTTTTGGTTTTTTGGCGCGATGATTATGGGAGGAGAGAACAGATTTGGAAGAATGCAAGAAGCTTTATTATGAGGATGCCTATATAAAGGAGTTTGATGCCCATGTTCTTTGCTGCGAAGAGGGCAAAGACGGCTTCCTGGCATTGCTTGACCAGACGGCCTTTTATCCCGAAGGCGGCGGGCAGCCCTCGGATACGGGATTTCTCGGGGATATCCCCGTCAGCCATGTCGGGGAGAAAAATGGGCAGATCTGGCATGCGGTAAAGCAGCCTGTGGCTGTTGGGTCCGCGGTTCACGGAAAAATCGACTGGGAAAGGCGTTTTGACCTTATGCAGCAGCATTCCGGGGAGCATATGGTCAGCGGCCTCATCCATAAAGCCTTTGGCTACGACAATGTCGGCTTTCACATGGGGAGCGAGGCCATCACCATCGACCTGAACGGGCCGATCAGCGAGGAGCAGCTTTCCGGTATCGAAGAGCAGGCCAACAGGGCCATATGGCTGGACAGGGAGGTCCGGATCTTTTATCCGGATAAGGAGGAACTGCCGCGCCTCCCCTACAGGAGCAAAAAGGAACTGACCGGCCAGGTGCGGCTCGTGGAATTTCCGGATGTCGACCTGTGCGCCTGCTGCGGCACCCATGTCCGCCGGACCGGGGAGATCGGGCTGGTCAAATTCCTTTCGATGGTAAAGTTCCGGGAGGGCGTCCGCATTGAGATGGTGTGCGGAGAACGGGCGCTTAAATATTTTTCCATGCTGCAGGGGCAGAACCACCAGATTTCCGTGCTGCTGTCGGCAAAGATGGGCGAAACGGCCAAAGCCGCTGCCCGGCTCTACGAGGAAGCTTCCAGGCTTAAGGAGCTGGTCCGGGAATACCAGATGGAGGATTTAAAGCGGCGCCAGGAGATCTATCAGGGCGCTGGGGATGTTCTGCTGTTCGAGAAGGAGATGGACGCCGATACCCTGCGCCGCCTGACAGACGCCGTGATGACAGCCTGCGGCGGCCGATGCGCGGTCTTCTCCGCGAATCCGGATGGGTCGCATAAGTACGCGATAGGAGAGAAGGACGGGGACCTTAAAGCCCTGGTGAAGGATATGAATGCGGCCCTTAACGGAAGAGGCGGCGGCAAGCCCTTCTTTGTGCAGGGGTCCGTACAGGCCGGGAAAGAAGAGATAGAGGCCTTTTTCAGGGAAAGAGGCTGAGCGCAGAGAGGGGGCAGCTCCCTTTACTTTAAAGAAAGCACACGCGAAAGGAGTTAGTTATGTTCAGAGGCATGCGCCGTTTTAAGCAGCAGATCACAGAAGAGGAGTGCCTTGAGGTCCTCACGCAGGAGCCCAGGGGCGTTCTGTCCGTTCTTGGGGATGACGGATATCCTTATGGGATGCCCATGAACCACTGGTACTCTGCGGAGGATAACCGGATCTATTTCCACGGAGCGAAGGAAGGGCATAAGCTGGATGCCATCAGGGCCTGCGATAAGGTCAGCTACTGCGTATATGACCGCGGATACCGGCGGGAAGGCGAGTGGGCTTTAAATATCCGTAGCGTTATTGTATTCGGGAGGCTGCGCCTCGTCGAGGACGAAGAGAAGGCAAAGAAGATCTGCACTCAGCTGTGCCAAAAGTTTACGGATGATAAAGAATATCTGGAAAAAGAGCTGAAATATTCTTTCCCGCGGGTCCAGTGCCTGGAGCTTGTGCCGGAGCATATGAGCGGGAAGCTGGTCAATGAATCCTGATATAGGGAGAAATGGGGACGGTTCTCAGAAAAGAGAACCGTCCCCATTTCTCCGCCTTGAACTATCAGCCCCTGTTCTGGGCGGCAACCAGGCGGTCGGCGCCGTACATCTGGCGGAGGCGCGGTTTTTCGATCTTGCCGGTGGCGTTCCGGGGAACGTCGGCGAAGATGATCTTGCGGGGGCGTTTGTAGCGGGGCAGGGCCTTGCAGAAGGTATCGATCTCCTCCTCGGTACAGATCATGCCGGGCTTGACGGAAATGATGGCCGCGGCGATCTCGCCCAGGCGCTTGTCCGGAAGGCCGATGACGGCGACATCCAGGATCTTGTCGTTGGTGCGCAGGAAGTCTTCGATCTGGACGGGATACAGGTTCTCACCGCCGCTGATGATGACATCCTTCTTGCGGTCGACCAGGAAGATAAAGCCGTCCGGGTCCTCCATGGCCATGTCGCCGGTGTACAGCCAGTCCCCGTGAAGGACTTCGGCCGTGGACTTGGGATCATTGTAATAGCACACCATGACGCCGGGACCCTTGACGGCCAGCTCGCCGGTCTGGCCCCGCGGCACTTCATTGCCCTTTTCATCGATGATCTTGGTCTCCCAGCCATAGCCGGCCTTGCCGATGGCGCCGACCTTGTCGATGTTTTCAACGCCAAGGTGGACGCAGCCTGGCCCTATGGACTCGCTGAGGCCGTAGTTGGTGTCGTACTGATGGTTGGGGAAGTAATCCTTCCAGTGCTTGATAAGGCTCTGGGGAACCGGCTGGGCGCCGATGTGCATAAGCCGCCACTGGGAGAGCTCATAATCCTCCATCTTGAGGGTACCGTTGTCCAGGGCAAGGAGAAGATCCTGCGCCCACGGGACCAGGAGCCATACGATAGTACACTTTTCCTCGGAGACGGATCTCAGGATATACTCCGGAGTTGCGCCCTTAAGGAGCACGGCCCGGCCTCCGGAGATCAGGCTGCCGAACCAGTGCATTTTGGCGCCCGTATGGTAAAGGGGCGGAATGCACAGGAACACATCGTCCTTTGTCTGGCCGTGGTGCTTCTGCTCCACAACAGCCGACTGGGAGAGGGCCCTGTGGGTGTGGAGGATGGCCTTGGGGAAGCCTGTGGTGCCGGAGGAAAAATAGATGGCGGAATAGTCGTCATCGGTCAGCGGGATGTTGGGCGACTGGCTGGAATAGTTGGCGACCTGGGCGGTATAATCCTCGGCAAACCCCGGGCATCCGTCCCCAACATAGAAGAGGAGACGATGCTTGCCGATCTCATCGGCGATCTCCTCCACACGGCCGATAAATTCCGGGCCAAAGACCAGGATATCAGCCTCGGAAAGATCCAGGCAATACTGGATCTCGTCGGCGGAATAGCGGAAATTTAAGGGAACGGCCAGAGCGCCTGTTTTCAGGATGCCAAAGTAGATGGGAAGCCACTCCAGGCAGTTCATGAGCAGGATGGCGACCTTATCGTTTTTCTTGACCCCGCGCTTAAGGAGGAGGTTGGCAAAACGGTTGGCCTTCTCGTCAAAAACCGACCAGGTGATCTCGCGGCGGTAATACGGCGAGCGGGCAGGCTCGATGAGTTCAAACTCCTTCCAGGTCACGCGGCGGTTTTCCGGCATTTCCGGGTTGATCTCCACCAGGGCGACATCATCTCCATATTCCCGGGCATTCCGCTCGAGAAGCTCTGTAATAGGCATGGCTAAAATCTCCTTTATCATTCTTTATAGATTATCACGCTTTAACGCGTAAAATCACTAAAGACTATGATACTACAAATCCGCGAAATGTCAACCAGGAATTTCCGTCAAAAACAATCGCAGCAAAAAAGTAAAAATCAATCTTGACATTTTCAAAAATGCTGTTATACTATACAACAGTTTAACGGTTAAAAGCGTTACGCTTTAACGTACTAAAGCAATCAGCTTACAGAAAGAGAAAGACAATAACAATGACAGGAGGAATTTCTTATGGCTGCGAAACTTATCTTACTTTTTGCTTTCTTTGCGGTGATGATCCTTGTGGGTATTCTGGTCCGCAAATCGGCGACATCGGTTGACGGCTTTGTTCTGGGCGGCAGGAATGTCGGGCCGTGGCTCACGGCTTTTGCCTTCGGCACATCCTATTTCTCGGCCGTCGTATTCGTCGGCTATGCCGGACAGTTCGGCTGGAAATACGGCCTGGCCTCCACCTGGATCGGCCTTGGCAACGCCTTCATCGGCAGCCTCATGGCCTGGGTTATCTTAGGCCGCCGCACCCGCATCATGACCCATCACCTGGAAGCAGCCACCATGCCAGACTTCTTTGGCAAACGCTTTGACAGCCCGCGCCTTCGCATTGCCGCCTCCGCTATTGTCTTTATCTTCCTGATCCCTTATACGGCTTCCCTGTATAACGGCCTTTCCCGGCTTTTCGGCATGGCCTTTGACATCCCGTATGTCGTCTGCGTTATCCTGATGGCCGCCCTTACCGGTGTTTATGTCATCGTCGGCGGCTACATGGCTACCGCTGTCAACGACTTTATCCAGGGCATCATCATGATCTTCGGCATCTGCGCCATCATCGTGGC
Source organism: uncultured Blautia sp. (assembly GCA_946545475.1). Classification (GTDB taxonomy): domain Bacteria; phylum Bacillota; class Clostridia; order Lachnospirales; family Lachnospiraceae; genus Blautia_A. Next base: position 3,067 of record CAMNNO010000064.1, on the reverse strand, counting down.
CGTGCTCCAGAGCCAGGGCGGCTTTATGGCCGCTGTCCGCACTCTGGCCGAGATTCCCAGCGATGTGCCCGTAACGGCGGGCCAGCCCGGCGCCTTTACCTCCTTCTTCGGACCGGACCCCGTCAACCTTCTGGGTGTTGTTATCCTGACATCCCTCGGCACCTGGGGCCTTCCGCAGATGGTCCACAAATTTTACACGATCAAGAATGAAAAGGCTGTCCAGACCGGCACCATCATTTCCACGATCTTTGCCATCATCATTGCCGGCGGCTGCTACTTCCTCGGCGGATTTGGCCGTCTGTTCGACAATCCTTCCATTTACGCGGCTAACGGGAACATCACCTACGACGCCATTGTGCCGTCCATGCTCTCCACGCTGCCGGACATCCTGATCGGTGTCGTGGTCATCCTGGTGCTCTCGGCCTCCATGTCCACGCTCTCCTCCCTGGTCCTGACCTCCAGCTCCACGCTGACGCTGGACCTTCTTAAGGATAATGTCATCAAGGACATGGACGAAAAGAAGCAGCTTAAGACCATGAGGCTCCTCATCGTCTTCTTCATCGCGATCTCCGTTATCCTGGCCATCAAGCCGCCCACATTTATCGCTCAGCTCATGGGTATCTCCTGGGGTGCCCTGGCCGGCGCCTTCCTGGCTCCCTTCCTGTATGGCCTGTTCTGGAAGAAGACGACCGTGCTAAGCGTATGGGCAAGCTTTATCTGCGGCGTAGGCATTACGGTGCTGAACATGTTCATCAAGTTTATCGCCTCCCCGATCAACGCGGGCGCAGCCGCCATGATCGCCGGCCTTATCGTGGTTCCGATCGTGAGCCTTGTCACGCCGAAGCTTAATAAGGAAAAGGTTGACGGCATCTTTGCCTGCTACGACGAGGAAGTCCAGGTCAAGAGAAAAGTGGCTCTGCCTGAGAAAGAAATGTAAATCCATAACGCCAGGCATAGGAAATGCAGTCTTGACGTGACAGCGCCCAGGCACTACAATGGGGCCAGATTCTTAAAGAATCTGGCCCCATTGTAATGTTTCGGGTTACTATTCACGGCTCAGCCGCAAGCGGCTGAGTCTGCTTCCTTCATTCGGAAGGAACGCCCTGACGGGCTTCATCGCCGCTCCGCGGCTTTCCTTCCTCATGGAGGGAGCAGACCTTGTAAGGATACAGATTTCCCTCGCTCATGCAAGCATGGCGAGGAAAATCTGCATCCTTACGGCCGTGAATAGTAACATGTTCAGATAGGAGATTGCTAGGCTATGATCTATACGTTGACCGTTAATCCCGCTGTGGATTATCATATGAAAGTGACAGGCGCTGCCCTGGTGCCGGGCAGCATTATCCGCTCGGAGAGCGAGGAAATGTTTCCGGGCGGAAAGGGGCTCAATGTGTCCGTTATCCTCTCAAGGCTTGGCGTGGAAAACGTGGCTCTCGGATTCTCGGCCGGAAAGGTTGGAGAACTGCTCAAGGCTTTGATCTCGGATTTTGGCGTGCGGTGCGATCTTATTTCGCTGCCGGAAGGGGAAACGCGCATTAATGTCAAGCTGGACAGCTCCCCGGAAACCGCGGTAAACGGAAAAGGCCCCGAGGTGCCGGACGAAGCCGTGACGACCCTTTTAGGGCGCATATCATCCCTGAACAGTAATGACATGCTTGTGCTCAGCGGAAATCTTCAATCCGGGATCAAAGATCTGTACTGGGAGATCGGAAGGCGCTGCCGGAAAAACGGTGTCCGCCTTATTGTGGATGCGGAAGGGGAAAGCCTTTCGGGCACCTTTGACAGCCAGCCGTTTCTCATCAAGCCGAACCTGTGGGAGCTGTTTCAACTGTTCCCGGATAGCCCGGCCGACTCTTCCGATGAGATGAAGGACCATGATTCCTTTTATGTTTCCCTCATGCGGCGGTGCCAGGAAAAGGGGGTTAAAAATGTCCTCCTGTCGATGGGCGAGGCCGGCGCTATATTGCTGACCGAAGAAGGCGAAGTCCTGAAAGCGACCCTAAGCCAAGCACACACCCCCGTTTCCACCGTTGGCGCCGGAGACTCCATGCTGGCCGGCTTCCTGGCCGGATGGCTCTTTGGCGAAAAGGAAAGCGACCGCGCCGCCAGGGCTCTCCACTTCGCATGCGCCTGCGGAACAGCGACCGCCTATCAGGCTCATCTGGCTAAAATAGAGGATATTAAAAAAGTTCTTAACGATATTAAGGTATGGCGTCTTAACTAGGAAGAAATGGAGACGGGCAGAAGGGAACATTTCCCTTCTGCCCGTTTTCTGTTATGGCAGGGCCACCCATAAGAAATTTGTCACCTGACGGTGACGGGTGGCCCGCCGGGGGTAGAGGCGAGGCAAGCCTCCCTCTACCCTATTTCTACTCGATTTGAAGCCAGATCACGCTTCTGCGGGTTTTTTGGTGAAGAACAGGCTGACCAGGTCAAAGACGCCGATGATCATCAGGGAAAGCCCTGTAAAGATCCAGATGGAGATAACCGTCATGGCCGGGTTCATTACGATGACCATTCCGCAGATCACGGACAGGATCGCGCCTGCGCAGGGAAGGAACCAGAAGGAGAAGCCGAGGCGAAGGGCATCCACGGCCACCTGGGCCTTATGAAGCCCAAGGACGATCTGGGCAATACCGAAAATAACCGCCATGACGGGGAACGCCGTCATGAACCATCCCGTACCCAACAGAAGGAACAGGCCGACCATGGCATACAGAAGCCCATGGAACAGATAGGGCGAAGCCGCCGCCACGGCAGCTTCCTTGCGGAAATACCGGATAACATGAAACACCCCCAGGACAAGCAGAAGAAGTCCCAGGCCCTTGATGATAAAAGCGGTAAAGCTGACCGGATTGGCAATAAGCAGGATGCCGACAATGATCTCGATCAGATAAACCAGGATGTCATAGAGATGCGCTTTGATAAATTTCATTTGAACCTTCCTTTCTTTTTATGGTATTATAGCAACGTTCAAAATTAATAAGAATATCCGCATGATTGAAACCAATTCTTACAATCCTGAGGAGTAACAAGTGCAAGAGCTTTTTCGATTGCCTGCGGCAAT